>JBOHQX010000198.1:0-54093 GCA_050732395.1 bacterium | reverse complement strand
TATGTTCAGGGCTCGACCGTTGTCAAGGAGATGGAAGTCGCGCCGGAAACACCGCTGCGTTTTGGCACGGTGGATGCGAAGCTGGTGGAACGATGATCTGTGTTCAGGAATCAGTGATTAGTGATTAGTGATCAGTGATCAAATACTGATCACTGATCACTGATCACTGATCACTGATCACTGATGACTGATCACTGATGACTGGTCACTGATGACTGGTCACTGGACAGACATTACTCATTCAAAAGGAATTTGAATTGAGCGCCTCTGCAGAATACACCCAGGATGGAAGCCTGATACTCAACCGCCCGGTAAAGTTGCCGGACGTGCTGGATGTGCTCATCATCGGCGGCGGACCAGCGGGCACGGCTGCGGCTTTTCGCGCGAAAGAGCTGGGCCTTGCCGCGCTGGTCATTGATTTCGACGACGTGATGAAGCGCATCCGCGATTACGCCAATGACAAGCTGATCTTGCCGGATTACGGCGGCGGCGACAAGATGCAGTTTCCGAACGGCGGCCCGCTCATTTCGCTGCTACATTTTGCGCCGATCGATAAGGATGACATGTGCAGGCTGTGGAAAGGATTCTATCGCGAGCACGAAGTGCCGGCGCAGGTGGGCGTGGAGCTGCTCGGCTTGCAACAGTACGAAGGCGCGTGGCGGGCGCGCGTTTACAATTATCATACGAAATCCGAGCTGAATTTTGGCGCCAAACACGTGGTGATCGCCATCGGCCGTGGCGTGCCCCGGCGCTTCGACATTCCGGGAAAGACCGAAGGCATTGCCTATCGCCTCAGCGATCCGGCGCTGTACGTCGGTGCGCCCGCCTTGATCATTGGCGGCGGCACTTCCGCAGCCGAGGCCGTGCTGGCGGTGTCGCACGCCAAAGCGCAAGCCCATGATCCCACGGCGGTATACTGGTCCTATCGCGGCGACAAGCTTCCCAAAGTTTCCAAAGCGCTCGCCGAAGTTTTTTTCGACGCCTACCTGGGCAACGGCAATATCCGCCATTATCCCTACAGCGAGCCGGTGGCCGTGGTAACCGCGCTCGATCAAAAGGAATATCTCTCGCTGCGCGTCGATCGCCGCCATATGAATGACCGTCCCTCGGAAACCTCCCACCTCGAATTTCCCAAACGGTTCTGCCTCGCTTGCATCGGCGAAGACCTGCCCATTGGATTTTTGGGCGCGCTGGGTATTGAGATGGCCGCCGCCGGGCCGGAGCGGAAAAAGCGATTTTTGCTCAATCCGATCCTGGAAACGCAGCAGCCGAACTTCTATCTCATCGGCGATCTGCTGAGCCCGGCCTACTACGAGGTGGAAAGTTTTGCGGCTGATCCGTCGGAATATCGCGAAATCAAGCGCCGTGGCAATATCAAAGCCGCTTTGCGCGATGGGGTTTTGGTGGCGGAAGCGATCGCGCAAAAGCTCGCCGGCAAGAAAATCATTCACGTGGATTTGGATTTTGCGCCCGCGCCGCCGCAGCCTGCGGGGAGAGCAGTGATCGCGCGCGCGACGGCCGTCGTCGAAAAGGACGGCCCGCCGCGTGAAAGCCTGCCGCCCGAACGCGTGAGCGAAGATTATCAAGCCTACCTTGTGCGCGTGTTGACCGGCAACGTTGAAGAGAACGAGTATCCGATCCGGTTGAACGGTCTTACCACGATCGGCCGTGGCGGGTGCGATCTCAGTTTCTCCGAGGACTCGTTGCTGTCCGACCGCCATGCTTCGATTGCGCACGGTCCGGAAGGCTATTTTCTGCGCGACGACGGCAGCACGACGGGCGTGTTCATTCGTATCAAAGAAGCGCGGCCGGTGGAGGTCACTCTCGGCAGCATGGTGCGCGTCGGCAAGCAGTTTTTGCTGATCAATACGGAAGGCGGACGGTTGGTCGTGGATCATCTCGAAGGGAGTGGCAAACGCCTACAGCGCCATCCGCTTTCGGAAAACACCGTGGTGCTGGGCCGCAAAGCACCGGACATTACGCTCGACAGCGAGGACATGACATTGTCGCGCCGGCATCTTTCCATCACGGCCAAAGGCCGTAGTATTTTTGTGAAGGATCTCGGCAGCGCCAACGGCAGCTTCTTGAAAGTCAAAAGCGCGGTCGCGCTCGAAGCCGAAGATCAATTCCGCGTGGGCCAGCAGATTTTCAAGTTCTGTTTGAAAGAAGAAGTAGTACGGCGTTCCGTGGAATACAATACGGAAATCGGTAAGCTGCCGACCGCTGCCCAGGCGAAAGCGAAGGAAAAATCTGTTGGAGAAATTCCTGCGCCAAAGGCGAATCGACTGCCATCATCTTTACACCTGGCGAAATCTGCAAATGATTTAGCTCCCACGCCTGCAAAACGTGCGGAAGCTCCCGAGCGCCCGGCCGAAAGGCCCTTACGGGTCGAAGGCATGACCGTAACTTTCAAGAGCTCCGGCGAAGTGTGCGCGTTCAAGCCCGGCCAAACGATTTGTGATATTGCTGAGAAGAACGGGGTGAAGATCAAGGCAGATTGCCACATCGGCAGTTGCGGGATGGATCCGATTCGCATTCTTTCTGGCAAGGAGAATTTGAATGCGATTGGTGATGAGGAAAAGGGGACGCTGGAGGATATCAACAAACTGAAACCCGGCGAATACCGCCTGGCGTGCATGGCGAAGCCGAAGGGGGCGGTGGTGGTGGAGGTGGTGGAGCAATGAAGAGAGTTGACCTACAGGCTTTTTCATTTGAGAAGCAATCTCTTGAAATGTCATTCTGGAAGAATCTTCCCAAGCGCTTGGTACAAATGTCAAAATGAATCATAGCCACAGCGATTGGAATGAGATTCCTATCAGGGTGAAAAACAAAGCCGATTGCGATCTCGGCAGTTAAGGGTATTTTTAATATGATAGGTTATGAAACTGTTCGCTCTCGTCAGAAAGAACTAGCGTACATTAAAGACGCCGTTGGTCAAGCTATTCGGCTCCTTTTATCCCGCGATGCTGTACTCATTGCTATCGGAGCTCACGAACAAGCAATCTGCCATAGACTTGCAATATACTTGGAGCCGTGATTTAGTACCTTTGACATAGATTGTGAATATAATAGGATGGAATCAAAAATCAAGCGGGCGATATTGGATGGTCCGAAACAAATTGTGAAACCTGATATTATAGTGCATGAGCGGTTGTCTAATGAAAACTGCGTAGCCATCGAAACAAAAGCTACAACGAACCCTGAGAGCGAAACCAAACCGGTCAAGTTAATTGCACTCACAAGCGATGCAGAATTTAAATATATCCTTGGATTGTTTTTAGTCTTCGAAAATAAGAAAGAAGAGCTCCTAGCTCGTAGCTCGATTCGGTGTCGGGGGCTTGATTCGACAAGAATAATTGCCAAAGCGACTTTGGAATGTTCGAACCTATAGATCAAGTAACTCTTGAGTTGGTTAAAAGCAGAGAACGATAATGCAAATCACACCTAACTTTTTATGTTACGACTGCTGAGGTGTTGTAGCTTTTTAAAATTGTGCAAGGTTCAGGCTTTTCGGTTTCGACGAATGGGATCGTAGAACTACGGCACCGTCGGCGATAGCACCATGAGGTGACAAATGAATGAAAATATACAGATAGCCGGAGATTTAGCAATCGCTGATTGGCATTCTTTGAGAAAGAAAATAAGTAGCGATAAAGTAACAAGAGAATGGGAAGACGCGTTTTCATTTTATGAAAGGAGAATGGCTACTCGATACATAGCTCCAATAGAACTCATTCAAAATAATCGCAATTTCGAAGGAGAGGGATTTGCTATATAGGCAATCTTATGTTCGTTAGTGGAAGCACTTGAGTCATTTTACCAGGGCAAAACATATAGGAAAGCGACAAAGCAGAATCCTTTGGATAAGAGTAAAGAGTACTATCATAGCAAACCAATATTCGAAAGTTTTCTAACCAATAGGGAGCCGTTCAAAAAATATTTTTCTGGAACCAGCCTAGCTTCTGACTTCTATGAGAACTTTAGATGTCCGATCTTGCATGAAGCAGCTACACGTAGCGGATGGGTTATACGAATCGATACGACCGAGCTTTTAGTAAAAAGCAATGGTCAAATTATTATTAATCGAGCTCTCTTTTTAAGCTCCATTAAAGATTTCATGCAGTCTTACAAGGGAGAGCTCTTCGAGAGTAAAGAACTTAGAGAAGCATTTACCAGAAAGATGGATGCAATTTGCGCGAGCGCATAATTTTTGGTTCTCGCTCACACGCTCTGCTTCGAATATTTCCTTGCCTGGCTCAAACCACGGCGCAGAGCGCCAGTCACGCATCACGATGTGGAACGTCGTGACGAGTAAAAAGAACATGAAAGACTCAAGCCATGCGTACTTCTAAGAATTCTGGCGAACAAAAATCCGGTGAGTATCCCTGGGACAATATCAGCAATGAATACGGTATCAGCAAGCGGGCCTTTGGTAAAAAAATCAAATTTGTAACTGACTCGTACCGTAGAAAAATTATTTTTCGAGACATCGAGCATGCATACATTTTGTCAAAGAGGGGCTTTTCCAAACCCGCTGTCATCCTTGCAGGCGGTGTTATTGAGGAAATGTTGAGACTTTATTTGGTAAGTAAAGGTGTAACCTCATCGAGGAATTCCTTCGCAGAGTATGTCAAAGCTTGCGAAAAAGGTGGATTTTTGAAATCGGGGATTCGCCTCTTGTCCGATTCTGTCAGACATTTCAGAAATCTTGTGCACCTGGAATTAGAAAAGAGCAAAAAGCATACAATCTCGAAGGCAACTGCCACAGGCGCTGTTTCATCCATATTTACGATAACAAATGATTTTTGACACATATCTAACACGCCTTGCGTCAAACATTCTCGTGCGTTAACTGAATCGCGGCGCAACATTGCGAGGTAGAACGCCCTGACAAGCGTGCCACTTTCATCCAAATGGCGATCAGTCATCTTTAGATCATACGTGTCCAGCTAACGCTATCGCTGCTTTAGATCAAATGCCCCGAAGGGGCAAAATGGAATAGCCCAGGGCAACGCCCTGGGTAAGAGAACCAGTTTTTTAGCCCTGAAAGGGCGGTATCGAGTTTAATGAAATACCAAATCTAAATTCTTCCGATGCCGCGCCGTTGGCGCTCAGAAACAGAAGTGGCATTTCATCTTGGGGCGTTGCCCCAAGCTCTTACATATCGCCCCTTCGGGGCTTAGTGCTGCTTGATCTCGCTCCCTGGCTCTGCATTGGAGTGATTCTAAGACGGACTGATTCGAATATTCTCATACTCGAACTAAAACGCGGCGCATAGCGCCAGTCACGCATTACGATGTGGAACGTTGTGACGAACCTGACGGGTGTTGTGGAATTGTTTTTGCAACTAAAAACCGCGTAGCGGTGACATGTTTATAGAAGCGTCACCAGCGCCTCATGCTTCGAACTCCGTAGGAGTGACATAGAGTCGTTGACCACTCCCTGTGATTAATTAAAACCGGCGCAGAGCGCCTCATCATGCATCACGATGTAAAGCGTTGTGACGAGATAATGAAGAAAACTTGGCGCATTCTTTGCATTTCTGCGACTTTACCTGCGCTTTTATTTTTCAGCTTGTCGAGATTGAGCCTTCTGAAAGAATCTTGGTAGAATTTACGACGGTGATAGTGCGTCACAAGATTCCTTCTGAATGACAACGATACTCTTCTTTGGGCCAGGGCGAGCAGTAACTGAAACTTTAGGATGAATCTTTCAGGAGTAATGTCATCATGCGCGTGCATCTCAGGATGAACTCCGTGCTGGAGAGGAGCAATTTCATCATTCAAATCGTCTGTATTTGCGTGATGTTCGGTGTCTTGATTCTCATGATGTTCTCCGCCTCGGGCTGCAAATCGGGCAGCATGCCCACCATCCCCACGCCGAACGACACGCCGGCTTTGACGGTACAGGACGTGCAAACCCTCATGGCGCAAGCGGTAGAGCAGGCGGTGCGCCTCAATGAAAAAATCAACGTCACCGTGCTCGATCGTGAAGGCAATGTCCTCGGAGTTTTTCGCATGACCGGCGTGCAGCCCATCGCGGCGGCGGCGCAATCTTTGTTCGGCGAGATTGCCAAAGCCCGCACCGCGGCCTACGCCAGCAGTAACCAGAATGCCTTCACCACTTTGACCGGCTGCTACATTACCCGCACACATTTCCCGCCGGTGGCCGTCTCCAACAACACGCCCGCTGGCCCGTTGTTCGGCGTGCCGTTTTCGCAGCGCAGTGACAGCGACATTCAACCCAATGGCGGTCCATTGCCTCCGCTCGGACCGGCGCAGCCGCCCGCACCGGCCCAACCTGGATTGACCAACATTCCCGGCGGCGTGCCGGTTTACAAAAACGGCCTGCTCGCTGGCGGCTTGGGCGTGAGCGGCGGCTCGGATACGTTTCCATTGCTTGGCCCCATCAACGATGTTTGCGCCGGCGTCACCAAAGACGAAGCGATCGCGCTGGGCGCCCTGGGCAACTATGCCACGCCCTCGGGCATTCGCAGCGACGTG
This sequence comes from bacterium, assembly GCA_050732395.1. Lineage (GTDB taxonomy): Bacteria > Zhuqueibacterota > Zhuqueibacteria > Zhuqueibacterales > Zhuqueibacteraceae > JBIOXB01. Next base: position 47,590 of record JBOHQX010000198.1, on the reverse strand, counting down.
ATTTTACTGGATGGCATTTCCCTGCTGTACCAAAACGCGCCAACGCCGCCGGGAAACTTCACCTTCCAATTTTCCGATGCGGAGCAATACGGCTCCGTCGACCCGAATTTTCCGATACGCGCCTCCGTTGCACCCACCATGCCGCTGCAAGGCCCGGTGGTTTGGGATTACAACAAGGATGGAATAACCGATTATGATTTCAGCCCGCGCGGTGGATCCATTCTAAACCAAACCAACGTGCAGCAGATTCTCAGCAACGCCGTGAATCGCGCGAACAACACGCGCGCCGCCATCCGGCAGCCCGTGGGCAGCGCCGCGCGTGTGTTCATCGCGGTTTGTGATGTCAACGGCATGATTCTCGGCATGTGGCGCACGCCGGAGGCGACGATGTTCAGCTATGACGTTGCCGCGCAAAAAGCGCGCACGGTCGTTGCCTTCAGCGATCCCAATGACCTCATGGGCATCCAAATGCGCAACTGGCTGGGTCTGGCCACAGGTGCACCGCTTGCGGTTACGACGCGCGCCGTGGGGTTCTTGAGCCAGCGCTACTATCCACCAGGCCAGGATCAAGGCACGCCGTTAAGCAGCATGCCGCAGTCCATAGGCCCGATGTACACGTACGTTGACGGCCAGTTTGATTTTCAATATATGCGATTGTTGCCCACGCGCCCGCCCTTCCAAAACGGCATTCAAATTTTTCCCGGGGGCATTCCGCTGTACAAGAATGGCGTACTTGCCGGCGGCATCGGCGTGAGCGGCGACGGCGTGGATCAGGATGATTATATCGCGGCCGGCGGCACGCTCGGCTTTGAAGCGCCAGCGAACATTCGCACGGATCAGTATTCTTACCAAAGCGCGAATTTGCCATACGTGAAATTCCCGCGTCGGCCGGATTTGAATTAGCGATGAGCAAGGCTTCACGGCTTATTTCAACCATCTTCCATCCGTCATTCAGAAGGAATCCTGGTAGGGATATTCCCGGCATCCGCAAAAAGTGTGGCGCGAATGCTTCGACAACATTGACCAGGATTCCTTCTGAATGACAGAATGGAGATTTCTCATTCAATACATGCACTGGTTGTAAGAACGATCTTCTCGAGAAAACATGCTGAGCAAGTATTTGTGTCGAATGCTGTTGAGTGTCTTGTGCGCACTGCTGATGTCTTCTGAATCCGCCTGGAGCCAGGCCGCCCGCGACAGCTCGGTGGTGAGAAAGAAGAAGCCTGCGCTCGAAAAACTGCGGCCGCAGATGCGGAGCAAAACGGCGAACGCACGCCGCAAGACGGTCACGCGCTCTGCCCGGCGCGATTCGACTGCCGCGCAGGAAATGAAGTTGAGTGATGCGCCCGAAGAAACGTCCTCGCAACCACCATCCGCCGAAACGCCGCATTTCGTGCCCATCACCGATCGCTGGGAAGGCATCACTACCCCGCCTTACGAGCTGAACGTCAAAGGCAAATGGTTCGATCCCTACAATCAAAACAAGCTCAAGGGCGATTATCCCATCATCGGCCAGAACACGTTCTTGTTGTTGACCGCCAGCTCGGAGAGCTTTGCCGAGGCCGCGCGCGTGCCCACGCCCAGCGGCGTGAGCACGAACAATGCCTTGAGCACGAACTTCTTCGGCAACGGCGATCGCATCTTGTTGTCACAGTTCTTGCGGCTGAGTGTGGAGCTGTATCATGGCCAGGTCGCCTTTCGCCCGCGCGATTGGGAGGTGCGTTTCACCGGGGTTTACAATCGCAACTATCTCGACCTGCGCGAGAACAACGGCGTCAACATCAATCCCGCCAACGGCAGCGAGCGCTATGACCGGCAGTTCGGGATACAGGAATTGTCGTTGGAGAGGCGCCTGCTCGATCTCAGCGAGCATTTTGATTTTGTATCGGCGCGCGTCGGCATTCAGCGTTTCAACAGCGATTTCCGCGGCTTCATTTTCAACGATTTCAATTTGGGCGCGCGCGTGTTCGGCAGCTTCCACTCGAATCGCTATCAATACAATGTCGCCTACTTCGGCATGCTGGAGAAGGATACGAATAGCGAGCTCAACACGTTGTTCGACGATCGCACGCAGGAAGTGTACGTCGCAAATTTGTACCGGCAGGATTTGTTGACGCTGGGCTACACCGGGCAGGTGAGCTTTCATTACAACAAGGATCGTGCGAGCACCTACAACGACGACAATAATTTTCCCGTGCGCCCGGCCATTATCGGCACTTCGCGGCCGCACGAAATCAATGCCTATTATCTCGGCTGGACCGGCGACGGTCACTTTGGCCGTTTCAACGTCAACCACGCGTTGTATCAAGTTTTTGGCAGCGACACCTTCAATCCACTCGCGAATCAACGCACGATGATCAACGCCCAGATGGCTGCGTTGGAGCTTTCGTACGACGTCGATTGGAAACGCTATAAAATTTCCGCGCTGTATGCTTCCGGCGATCCCAATCCCCTCAACGGCTCGGCCAATGGTTTCGACGCCATTGTCGAGCAACCTGTGTTTGCAGGCGGGCCGTTCAGTTATTGGAACGTCCAAGCCATCGGCTTACTGGGCGTGCGGCTGGTAAACCGGCTGAGCCCGTTTCCGGACTTGACCCCGAGCAAGACCGAAGGCCAGGCCAATTTCGTCAATCCCGGCATGTGGATTTTCAACGCCGCCTTCGATGCCGAAGTGACGCCAAAAATCAAGTTGATTTTGAATGCGAACTATCTGCGCTTCGCCAATACCGCACCGATCCAGCAGTTTTTGAATCAGCCGGCGATTCGCAATGATATTGGGGTCGATTACGGCGTGGGTATCATTTACCGGCCATTTTTGAATAATAACGCGATCATCACACTCTCAGCGACCGGCCTGACCCCGCTCGGCGGGTTTCAGGATATTTATGATACGAAGCAGACGCAGTATACGATCTTTTCGACGCTGGTGCTGACGTATTGATGCTGGAGGCTTGATACTGGATGCTGGATACTGTGCCTCGTCCTGAAAATAGTTGACACTTCACAATTCACCGTTCATCGTTCACAATTGGCACTCACATTAGTCAATGGACAATTATGAACGATGAACGGCGAATTGTGAACGGTGAACGGTGTCACATGTACACTGAACATCTGGGTCTTGCATCGTTCACAATCCAGCATCAAGTATCAAGTATCAAGTATCCAGAACCCAATCAGGATGATTCTGCTACCATGAAATTCAACACAAACGCTTTGGTGATTTTGCTGCTCGCCACGCCGCTCTTTGCCCAGACCGATATCGTCCGCCAATCCCAAGAACAGGCCGATCGCAAAAGCAAAGGCTGCCTCACCTGCCACGCCGGCGTCGAGAGCATGCACAAGGCGACTTCGGTGAAGCTCGGTTGCGTCGATTGCCATCTCGGCAATCCCGAAGGCTTGACACGCGAAGAGGCACACGTCAAAGCGCGCTTCCCCGACCGCTGGCCCACGGCGGCGAACCCCGAGCGCACGTTTTCATTGTTGAATGAGGAAAATCCCGATTTTATTCAATTCGTCAACCCCGGCGATTTGCGTGTGGCCGAGCGGGCCTGCGGCAGTTGCCACGCCGAGCAGGTGTTGAACGTGCGCAAAAGCCTGATGACGACTTCCACGATGTTTTGGGGCGGAGCGGCGTACAACAACGGCATTCTTCCGCTCAAAAACTACGTGCTCGGCGAAAGCTACAGCCGCGAGGGCAAGCCGCAAATGATCAATACGGTGCCGCCGCCCACGGCGGAAGAGAGGGTGAAGAAAGGCGTGCTGCCTTTCATTTTGCCCTTGCCGCGCTGGGAAATCACGCAACCCGGCGACAATTTCCGCAGCTTCGAGCGCGGCGGCCGCATCCCGCGTATCAATCCTTCGGATATCGGCATTCCGAATCCCTTGGAAGAGCCGGGCCGTCCCGACAACAGGCTCAGCGATCGCGGCCTGGGCACGCAATTGCTCATCAGCTCGCCGGTGCTGAATTTGCAGAAGACGCGTTTGAACGATCCGCACCTCTCGTTCCTGGGCACGAACGATCATTCCGGCGACTATCGCAGCAGCGGGTGCACCTCGTGTCACGTGGTGTACGCCAACGACCGCTCGCCCGTGCATTCCGGTCCGTATGCGAAGTACGGCAATCGCGGCTTCACCGTGACGGAAGACAAAAATATTTCCACCAAAGAATCCGGCCATCCGTTGATCCATCAATTCACGCGCGCGATTCCCACCAGCCAGTGCATGACCTGTCACATGCACCAGCCCAATGGTTTCATCAATACTTTCCTCGGTTTTCAAATGTGGGACTATGAAACCGACGGTAAGTGGATGTATCCTCCGCGCGAGGTAGAGCTCACTTCGGCGGAAAAATTTGCGCGCATCGACGCCAATCCCGAAGAGGCAGTTTTGCGCGGCGCCTGGGGCGATCCTGATTTTCTGCGCAGCGTGACCAAGCTCAATCCCAAGCTCAAGAACACGCAATTTGCCGATTATCACGGCCACGGCTGGATTTTCCGCGCCGTGTTCAAAAAGGATCGCAAGGGCAATTTTCTGGATAAAGACGGCAAGATCATTCCCCCGGAATCGCGCCACAAGTTTCACGGCGTGGTGCCGCTCGCCGACGGCGAGAATCACGTCTGCAATGACATGTGCCGCGACGCGCAAAAGGCCGTGCACTTGAAGGATATTCATGCCGAAAAAGGCATGCACTGCGTCGATTGCCATATGGAGCAGGACAATCACGGCAATGGCAAGTTGTATGGCGAGTTTCACAATGCCATCGAAGTGCGCTGCCAGGATTGCCACGGCAACGTATTGCAGGCCGCCACCTTGCGCACTTCCAATAATGCCGCGCCCGAGGGAGGCACCAACTTGCTCGAGACGTTTACGCCGTTCGGTGAGAGGCGGTTTGTCAAGCGCGGGGACAGAGTGATGCAGCGCTCGATGGTGATTGATACGTTGATGTGGGAAGTACCGCAGGTTGTCGATATCGTCAATCCGGAATCGAAGCACTACAATCCCAAAGCGCGCGCGGCCAAGCTGGTGGCAACCGGCGGCGGCGAATGGGCGCGGCCCATGGAGTCGGCGCTGCTCGCGCACGGCGAAAGCAAGATGGAATGCTACACCTGCCACAGCTCATGGGTGACGAACTGTTTTGGCTGCCACTTGCCCCAGCAGGCAAACTGGAAAAAAGAGATGAACCACTTCGAGGGTGAGGCGTCGCGCAACTGGACCACGTATAATCCACAAGTCTTGCGCGACGATGGCTTTATGCTGGGCATCAGTGGTACGACCAAAGGCAACAAAGTTTTACCCGCACGCTCTTCCAGCGCGATCATGCTGAGCTCACGCAACGCCAATCGCGAGCAAATCTACAATCAACAAGCGCCCATTTCTGCACCGGGATACAGCAGTCAGGCTTTTAACACACACGCGCCCCACACCGTTCGCACCACGGAAACACGCACCTGCAGCGATTGCCATCTTTCGGAAAAAAATGATAACAATGCGTGGATGGCACAAGTACTGTTGCAAGGCACGAACTTCGTCAATTTCATCGGCAAGTATGCTTACGTCGGGCTCGGCAAAGACGGCTTGGAAGGCGTCCAAGTGACCGAAGGTGAAGAGCCGCAAGCGGTGATTGGAAGCTACTTGCACAAGCTGGCGTTTCGTGAAGGCTACCAGAAGCACGTTGGGAATCGCAAAAAGCTGGAGACCGCCTATCACCACGGCGGCACGAATGTCCAAAGCCTGCAATTGCGCGGCGAGTACTTGTACACGGCCAACGGCGAAGACGGTTTGCGCGTGTACGACGTCGCAAACATCGACAACAAGGGTTTTTCCGAGCGCATCGTGTCTGCTCCGGTTTCGCGATTCGGCCAGGATACACAAGTGGGCACCAAATTCGCGACGGCAGTGGCTTTGCCGACCAACATGCCGGTTGATACCAACCGGGAATACCGGAAAGAGAATCAAGAGCAGGGGCCGTTGCATCCGTTGTACAGTTACGCCTACGTCACGGACAAATTTGAAGGATTGATACTGGTCGATGTGATGACTTTGGTCGATAACAATCCACGCAACAATTTCTTGGAGCGCAAGCTGGCGTTCAATCCCAACGGTGCGTTGAATGGTGCGGTGAATCTGGCGCTCGCCGGCAATTACGCCTACATCCTTTGCGACGCCGGCCTGGCGATTGTGAGCATCGCCGAGCCGCTCAAGCCAAAAATCGTGGCCAAAGTGGCAACGCCTGCGCTCAAGAAACCAAAAGCGATTGCGATTCAATTCCGCTATGCCTTTGTGTGCGACGCTGAAGGCGTGAAAGTCATCGACGTCACCTGGCCGGAAAATCCGCAATTGGTGAAGAACAGTTTCGTGCCGCTGAGAACGGCGCATGACATCTACGTCGCGCGTACCTACGCGTACGTCGCAGCCGGGCCGCAAGGTTTGATGATTATCGACGTCGAAAATCCCGAAGCGATGCGTGTCGATCAAGTATACAACGCGAACCGGCAACTCAATGACGCCCACGGCGTAAAGATCGGCGCGGCCTATGCCAGCATCTTTGCCTACGTCGCTGACGGCCGCAACGGCTTGCGCGTGATTCAACTGCTGTCTCCCGATAATCCCACCTATCTCGGCTTTAGTCCACGGCCGCAACCGCGTTTGATTGCGACGCATCACACGCACGGTCCGGCGCTGGCGGTTTCAAAAGGTATGGACCGCGACCGCGCCGTGGATGAAAGCGGTAACCAAGTCAGCGTGTTCGGCAGGTTGGGTTCGCGGCCGTTCACGCTCGAAGAACAGCGCCGCCTTTATTTGCGTGATGGCAAGATTTGGAGGGTTTCGGATGATATTTGGAAGAAGCAAGATACCTCGCAGCCGCAGACCAATCGGACGGAGTAGCGGCGAGATGCTTGATGCTGGATGCTGGATGCTGGTAAGTGTAAACGAGGGTTGAAGATTGAGGATCGAGAATCGTGAGAACACATCCTGACTTAGATGAAATAGTTTTTGGAGAGCGTGGCATGTTGAAGGGGATTGAAGCCTGTATAGATAAGGAATGTATTGTTTCATCTGTCGCGCTAGTTTATTCATGTATTGATAGCCTTGCAGCCTTGACCCGTCCGAAGACTCAGCTGGATACAACAAAGCAGCAATTCATTGACTGGGTAGGAAAATACTTTGACCTTGATTCAAAGCTGAAATGTACTGCAGAAGACCTTTATGGAGCACGTTGCGGAGTTTTGCATACTTATAGCAGCGAGTCAGGTTTTCGACGATCAGGAAAGGCCAACCCTGTATTCTATTGTTGGAGAAATGGCCCGTCTGCTGATGCGCAAATACCAATGCCAAAGAATTCAATAGAGATCTCAATCGAAGACCTATTTGATGAGTTACGAAGAGCAGTCAAAAGCTTTTTTGAGGATCTCGAACATAACTCAGAATTGGGAAAAAAAGTAAGTCATCATAAAAGAGATCTGCTCTGTTATCGACCTTTTACGAATGAGAATATTGCATTCCGCCAGCAATAAAGCGGGACTGTGCAGAATGCTCGTCTCGGTCCAAAATACTGCAACCTTTATTATGTTTCAAAGCGAGGTTCCGAATGCGGCAATTCTTGGATGCGCTTTCTAGCATGGACTTCAATAGAGAGTTAGCAATCCTCGCGGTAACTGGCTTTGGCATCTTCGCAATGGTTAAGGTATTTGGTCACATGAAAGATGGCTTTGGGCCATTTAATGTGCGCATCACCGGCATCGTGATCGTTGCAACTCTTGCAGGCATTCTTGCAGTCATTAATCCATCCAGTGAAAGTGCAGCAATCGGGATATTGGGCGCAATTGCAGGGTACCTGTTTGGCTATGGCAGCAAAGACTGAACGTGAAACATAACAATGCGTTCGTGCCGAATTCCCTGTCACCGCTTCGCGTGGTCAGGGCCGCGGCTGAACGCGGGCTTGGCGTCTTGCGCTATTTTCGGATGGAAAGATTTGGAGACTTTTGTGGATACGAACTTTTTATTGCTTCTCGCGGTTCCTATGTTGAGTATTTACCGGAATGAGAAGGGCGCATAGAACAACTCCTTGAAATGTGATGGCAAAGAAAAGCCCACATGGTTGCAAAATATCTTGTCGCTTAGATAGTATTCGATCAAGATCTTGAGAAAGACAATTTTAAGTCGCCTGTCCTTTATTCCTGAGCTTACAGATCACTCCCATACTACTTGTATCCCTTCCACCTTTTTGAACTCATTGTCACTCGAAATGATATTTACTCCAAGCCATTTTGCCGTGGCAAGTATCAATCTGTCATGCAACTCATAAAAATCGATCGTCTCTGCAACAAGAAGAATATCAGTGCTTAGATCAATTACAGAGTATTTTGCCGATGATTCCATCAAGCTTAACGTCTCTTCCAAGCTTATTTCAATGCGGTTCTTTTCTGCTAGATACATTATTTCCATCAAACTGACTACAGAAACAAAAAGAAAATCATCGCTCTCCTCTATGGCATCCAGTATTTGAGATGCCGTATGTCCTATTTTACCTTTGCTAGTGAAATGCCGTACCAATGTAACTGTATCGAGAAGGTATCGCATTTTAGAACTGCTTTGCTAAGATTACATCGCTCGTTTGCTTTCTGGCTTCTCTTAACTCCGCTTCTAAATCAACGATTTTTTCAAAGCCTCTATTGCTCCAAATACCTTTTAGACTACGGTTGCTTTTCGCAAGTCGCTTCGATTCAGCCAATATTGCATCGATGTACATGCGGACACTATCCAGTTTATGTTCTGGGACGCGAGATAGTTCTCTCACGATTTCCGTCTTTTTAATAGCAGCAGTGTTCATAGTGGATTCTCTAAGTGGAGAAATTGTGTGGCGAACGGAAAAATATAGGAAATTCTGAACTGCATCTCTAATTTATCATCTTTGCAGAAATATGCAATCTTGATTTTGAAATCATTATCCAAAAAAGACATAAAAAATCGCTCGGAAACTCTGCTTGCATTATCGAAATATCTTGCTAATTTCTTAACAATATCGATACGTGTCAAGGAGATGATTGCTATGAAAGCGTGGGAAAATTGTGATGCCGTCGAGCGCCACCCGGACAAGGTCAGCGGCGCTTGGGTGTTTCGTGGAACTCGTGTACCCGTGTCGGCGCTCTTCGAAAATTTCAAAGATGGAGCATCGATCGAACAGTTTCTGGAATGGTTTCCTGGCGTCAATCGATCCCAGGTAGAATCCGTTCTAGATTACGAAGTGATGACATTGGCAGATTAGGCCAGTTCATGAAGATTCTGTTCGATCAGGGCACACCTGCGCCTCTTCGGGGGCATCTCACAGGTCATTCGATTGATATAGCCTTTCAAAGTCAAACAGCTTACTTGCTTTCTGCTTCCATTAGTTCATTCTGACGTTCTGGTCAGGCATCTCAAGCTCGAGCCGTCAGCGTTCATAACATACACTTCGCTCGGTCCATCCCCATCCGAAGAGAAAGCGAGACGCTTGCCGTCAGGCGACCAGAATGCCGCACGCTCGGTGGCGCGTGTACGCGTCAGCCGGCGCACATTTTTGCCGCCGGCTTCCATCACATAGACTTCAGTATTCCCATCGCGGTCGGAGCTGAATGCAATCCTTTCGTTGTCTGGCGACCACGACGCCGCATGATCGTTGAACGCAGTCGTCGTCAGCCTCCTCACTTCCTTGCCATCAGGTTTCATCGTATAGATTTGATCCTTGACGTAGACAAGCTCATGCCAGCCCTCGAACAGCGGATCGCTGCCGGCTACCTCTACGGTGATTGTCAATTTTCCATTGAAACATCTTCGGATGATTTCTTGAATCTGAGATGTAGCTTGACTGTTTTGCGAATGATAAACTGCAACAACCGAGATCAGGAAGACCAACGATTAAAACTCTTGGTCCATTCATCCGTTGGCCTTCACGTAGCCGTTGGAGCTGCCCTCAGGGCTACGGTTTTCAGCCCGACAAGGGCCCTTGAGTGGCTTGTCTGAAAATCCGTTGTAGGCGTTTAAAGCATCAAACATAGAATAAAATTCTGAAAATTTACACACGGATCAATAACTCACGCGGATTGAAAGCTTTTTCCGTGTGCGTTTTTGATCCGCGTGTGCTGCCCGAAGGGCTTCTGTTTTCAGTCTGTCTGAAAAGCAGAGGTAGAACTTTAGGCAGAATAATTTGAAATCACTGTTACTTACATTTCGAGAAAGGTGCAAGAATGAACGTTCAATGGTTTCCCGGCCTGCTCATACTGGTACTGGCCCTATCCGCTAGCATCGACCTTTTCGCGTCAGCCGGCGATACGTTGCAGGTGGGTGATATTGCCCCCAGCTTCGTTGCCAATAATCAGGACGGCAATCTCTGGAAGATTGAAGACCATCTGGGCAAGGGATATCTCGTCGTTTATTTCTATCCGGCTGCCATGACCGGCGGCTGCACCAAACAAGCTTGCAGCTATCGCGACCAGAAAAGCGGCTTCGACGATTTGCGCGTCGAGATCGTCGGTGTCAGTGGCGATCCGGTGAAAAATCTCAAGTATTTTCAGGAAGCGCACCAATTGAATTTCACCCTGCTGTCTGACGTCAGTGGTGAAATCGCCACAAAGTTCGGTGTGCCGATGGGCAAGGGTGGCGTCATCACGCGCAGCATTGACGGCCAGGACAAAGAGCTGGCGCGGATGCTTACCATATCACGCTGGACTTTTGTCATAGACCCGCAAGGCAAGGTGGTTTATAAGGACGCCGAGGTCAATGCCGCCGAAGACAGTCAAAAGGTCATCGATTTTGTGCGCAAGCACAACCTGGATAGGAAATAAAAAACGTTTTTCGCGAAGTGCAACAATGGGCGCAGTTTTTTAAGGAAGCGGCTTGGGGCTTCCCATCGAGTCCATCAAATGGCGGGATTTGGTTCATTTGCTCGAAGAAGTGAGGTTTGACGGACCTGATGCGGGTGGAATACGCCTATCAGCAGATTATTCATCAATGGAAGAATTGTACTCATTGTCGCCTTTATCGAGCGAGACCCAGGTGACACTGCGCGGGCTGCGCGGAATCCATAGCTGGCGCTGCAGGCTCTCGTTCAGGCGTTCGGTCAAGCGCGGGCGAGGCACGAGATCGGAGCGGGCCGGCGGGAGGTAGAGCTTGCTGGCCAGCAATGAGACGTGTGGCGGTGCGCCACCGGGACGGTTATCACTCATGGTAGCTAAAGGTAAAAAGTTTCAATCCAAGTTCAAAAAAAGATAAAAGCTCAAAATTATTTCAAAATTTTTTGGGGCGCAGCCCCAAACCCCGACTCGTTGTTCTCGCTCCGTTCGCTTGCGCTCGTCCCTCGCGCTCGCTCACTTCGCTCAAACAACTCGTTTTGCTCATAGGTAAAATCTGAACGAGCTGTTAACCGACTACGGGACGAACACCAGGCGGAAGCCGAGGCTGTTGAAGCTCTCGCCGGGCTTGAAGTAGCTGCGAAGCGACGAGCGGCAGTCTTGCGCCTCGTCGGGCCAGCTACCGCCGCGCATCACCCGGTACGAACCGATTTCTGGCCCCGCAGGATTCTCGACAACTCCTTGCTTCTTGCATTCATCGTAGTACTGCTCATCGTACCAATCGTAACACCATTCCCATGCGTTACCACTCATATCGTAAAGCCCAAGCTCGTTCGGCGCTTTTCTTCCTACCGCATAGATTTTTAGATCGGCATTTCCATAATACCATGCTACTGCTTCAATACTGTCACTGCCGCTGTAGCGAAAGCCCTTGCTTTTGTTTCCCCCACGGGCAGCATATTCCCACTCGGCTTCAGTGGGCAGGCGGAATCCTTTAGCCGAAAAATCGCAGCGCCAGTCGTTGGCATCGTAACTTGGTTTAAAGTCAAATCGCGCGTTCAAATAATTGCAGAATGCCGCAGCGCCGAACCAGTTGACCGTCGCCACCGGATTATGCCTTCTGTCCTCATCGACCACCATAAATCGGCCGTCTTTTTGTCTGATCGGGTGATAAGGACTCGAAAGGTCAAGCCATACGCCTGCTTTAACTTTTGCTGAATCATCGGAATTCAAGGAATCACAGTATTGCTGATTGGTAATCTCATACTTGCCTATTCTAAAGCTGGCTAATTTTATCTGATGCACCGTTTCGTTTCTCGATTCCAACGAATCGCCCATTTGGAAAACGCCGCCTTCGACCGTTACAAACTGTGCTTTAAAGTCCTTCAGGCGCAGCTCTCTTTTCCACGGTTCGACCACCTTGACATTGAATGGCTGCCATAAGAGCAGGCAAAGGACAGACGATATACTTAGGGAAGCTTTTATGTAGCGTGCTTTATTGCTCTGTTTGATATATTGCAGCTTATCGGCGGTTGACGTCCCGGCAAAATGACGCCAGTATTTTAACACGTCGCGTAGCTCCTTGCCGCTCAACAGGAACTTGCGATGATGCTTGGCATTCACCCAGGTGCGATAACGTTCATCCAGCAAGCGCTTGGTGTGCTCGGTCGCAGCAAGCAATTCTCCGGATAACGACTCCAATGCCGGAATCAACCGTTCGTGCGCCAAGCGATATTTCACATTAGGATCAGGTGGGTCGTGTTTAGGTAATTGCTCTAGAATTCGAACCCTTTGTGAAGCAAAACGGCGCAGATGGAGCAGCATGCGATTCAAGTCGAAGCATACTCTTCTCGGAACGCAATAATCCACGTTACGGCGTAAGGTGGTTTTTGCGCGCCGATCTTTTTGAACAGATTGAAAAACGTCGGATGCTTTTCCGGCGAGAGCTGTTCTGCCTGGTCGATGATGATTACCTTTTTATTGCGGGAAGCTTTGTCGACTAGGTCATCGAGAATTTGCAAACACTCTTTTTCTTCCGGGCAAGCAAAATGGATTGCCCGCAAGAGCTCCATGGCGGAATTATCTGGAACGGCTTCCCAATAAATGGGGGTAACGCCATACCTTGCTTTTTCCTGTGTCAGGGTGTATGTCAGACCGGCCCGTAATAGTGAGGTTTTTCCCGCGCCAGACTCGCCCTTTAACGCCACAAAGCAGATTTGCGAATCCAATACCCAGCCGAGAATTTTGCTGAGATCGGCTTCCCGTCCAAGTTGCGAAAAAATCTTACCGTCCATTTCCCCGAAGGCAAATGGGCCTTTAATGGCGCTGGGAGTAACCGTGCCAGGGACGCCTACATCGCGCGGCGTGGCTTTTTTCCACACCCGCACTATACCCCAAACAAAGAGCACAATGCCGATCACGAACAACCATGAGAAGATCTGCTTGAAGAAATCCGGAAAGAGGGCTAGCAGGTTGTTTCTTAAAGTCTCCGGCAAGAGTGCCTGCAGGACAAAACACAGAAATCCCAAAACAACGAGCACTTGCTCTCGCTTGCCGTGCTTCAAGATCCTGATGATGTTCTCGACTTGGTTGTAAAAAATTGTGGTCTGCTCCCGGATGTTCGACATACGCGTGAAACTCCGTTGAAGTTGGTATTTCTCAGTTCGAAGAATTCCGCTCGGAGTGAAATGTTCACAGACCGGAAGCTTGTTCAAGAACACAAATCGCAGCAATGAGGCATGGGTGGCTTTGGCGTCAATTTCCGATTGTCAGTTCCACCACATGTCACTCCTAAGAGAGTTGTGTCTTATAAGACAATGCCCGGGGCCTTCGAAACAAAAATCCATTCGCCCTACCAACACTGGTCACTTTATTGATTAATCGATTTGGATAACAGCACGGCAGGCAGCATCAAAAAAAAACGACCATTACGTCGAAGGCGTTTCACTCCACAGCCTAGGGCACCGATCTTCCAGGCGCCCTGGGAACCAAGATTCCAATTCAATGGAATGCCAACCCGGGTTCCAGACAACCACGGTTGATCCCAAACGTGGCGTTCATAGGTTTCGACGCCATATTTATTGCACAGGCGCAGAATTCGTCCTGAAAAGACTCGCTATGTTTATGGAGCTGTACGAGCTATATGAGCAACTGCGGCAGGCTTGCTCTAGTTTTTGTTAAACCATTTCAGGGTTCTGGGTTACAATTTTCATCGACTTGGATTCATCTCAATGAATCCACATGGCAGAATAATTCCTCGGCAGAATGATTTCAAATCATTCGCCGAGAAATTATTCTGCCGGGAAACTCTCGGAATCTCACCGCAGCGCCGGCGCCGTCAAGCTCACGGTGTAACCCGGATCGCGGGAGATTTCAAGATGGCCGCCGATGCGCTGTGCGCGCATTTGCATATTGCGCAAGCCCTGGCCCGTGGGGCTTTCATCGGCCGGGATCGCGTAGCCGTCGTCGCAGATGATCATGTTGAACGTCCCGTTCGCACTGCGCAAGCGTATCTCCACGCGCGAAGCTACCGCATGCTTGGCGATATTGTTGATCGCCTCTTTGAAGATCAGATAGATGTTCTGACGAATAGTGACCGGCAGCTTGCGAGGAAGCTCGAGCGAGGCGGCGTCGAAGCTGAAGGCAATCGATCGCGCCGGCAGGACACTGGCGGCAAATTCCCGCATCCGATCCAGCAAATCACCCACCGTGTCGTTGCGCGCGTCGATCGACCATACGATGTCGCTCATCGTGGTGATCAGCTCCCGGCTCATGGCGCCGATTTTGCGCAGAGATTCCTTGACCTCGCCCGGCTCGGCGCTGTACTGTATCAGCTCCGAATGCAACGAAATTTTGGTGAGCGTCGAGCCGATGTCATCGTGCAAGTCGCTGGCGATGCGTACGCGCAGACGTTCCATTTCCAAAAGCCGCGCCACGCGATAGCGATAAATCGAGGTGAGCAAGCCAGTGACGCCCGCCGCCGCCAGCAGGCGGAACCACCAGGTTTCCCAAAACGGCGGCGTGATGATGATGTTGACGGAGGCGCCCTGTTCGTTCCATACTTCGTCATTGTTCGCGCCTTTTACCCGGAAAGTGTACTTGCCGGCATCAAGATTGGTATAGTTCGCGTAGCGCCGGGTCTCGGAGTGAATCCAATCCTGGTCGAATCCCTCCATTTTATAAGCGTATTGATTTTTCTCCGGCTGCGTAAGATCCAACGCGGCAAAATCGAACGAAAAAAAGTTCTGCCGGTAGGAAAGCTGGATCGTTTTGATCTCGCCCAGGGCCGTATCCAGCGCGACTTTTTCGTTGAAGACTTTGAACGCGGTGAGCGCGATTGGCGGGGGGTGCGGATTGTCGCGAATCTCATGCGGAAAGAAACGGTTGAGGCCGTTGATGCCGCCAAAATAGAGCGCGCCACTGTGACCGCGATGGTAGGCGCCGACGTTGAATTCGAGGCTTTGCAGGCCGTCTTTCACGTCATAGTTTCGAAACTTTTTCCCGGGCGGCAGCTTGTCGTTGAATTTTGACAATCCTTGATTGGTGCTCAGCCAAAGATTGCCCTCGTCGTCGCCAAGAATGCCGTAAATAAAAGCATTGGCCAGGCCGTCTTTTTCACCGTAACGCGTGAAAGATTGCGTGTGCGGATCGAATCTGTTCAGGCCTGATACCGTGCCGAACCACAACAGGCCTTCACCATCTTGATGGATCGATAGCACGCCGTTGTGGCTCAAGCTGTTGGCATTTTGCGGATCGTGCTTGAAAACGAAAAAATTTCCGGAGCGCGGATCAAAGCGATTGACGCCGCCTTTATAAGTCGCCACCCAAATCGTGCCCTGCCGGTCCTCGTACAGTGCAAGGATGTTGCTGTCGCTGAGGCTGTTAACCTCGTTCTTATTGCGGCGGTAGTTCCGAAAGCTATCACTCCGGGCTTCGAAACGGCTGATACCATTCGTCGTACCCACCCACAATTGCCCCGTGCGATCGAGGCAAAGTGCCGTCACGAAATTGCCGGCCAGGCTCGCCGCGTTGGCAGGATCGTGAACATATCGCCGCGAGAATGCCTTTTGCCGGCCGCGCGCCTCCCAGCGCGACAACCCGCGGGCGAAAGTGCCGACCCAGAGCGTACCCGCGCGGTCTTCGCACACCGCTCGAATAAAGTTCTGCTCGAGGGCATTCCCCTCGCGCGGATCGTATGGAAAATGCTCGACGTGCTGCGTTCGAGCTTCAATGCGATCCAGGCGTGCGTCCGTGCCCACCCACAAGTCGCCGTTGCGCGCTTCCCAAATCGCATACACGCTTGGGTGTGAAAGGCTGTTTGGATTTGCGGGATCGTGTTGCAACCGCGTAAATTTTTGCGGCTGCGGGACCGCTTTGTTCAATCCCACCATGGAACCGGCCCACAAATTGCCGGTGCGATCTTCGCACAGCGTATATATGCGGTCGTGGCTGAGGCTGGCAGGGTTCTGGGGCTCATGTTTGTAGATCGAAAATTTTCCGGATTCTCGATCTTCACGGCGCAAACGGAACAATCCGCCGCCGAAGGTGCCGACCCAAATATCGCCGGGATCGCGGCGCGAGGCCAGGACGGCAAGCACGGTGTTGTGGTGCATGCCGCCCGAATGGCGGGAAGCGGGCGGATAAGAAATGAACTCCGGTGGCGTGCGGCCGCCCTGCCGTAATCGACACAGCCCGCCGCCGTAGGTGCCAATCCAGAGGTCACCGGCGTCGTCTTCGCACAATGCAACTACGTTGTCGGAGCTCAGAGTGCGAGGCTGTGCCGGATCGTGCCGGTAACAGGTGAACGTTGCGGCGACGGGATCGAAATGATTCAGTCCGCCGCCCAGCGTCCCGATCCAAAGAAAGCCGGCGCGATCCCGCAGCATAACAGTGACAAAATTGCTGCTCAGACTGCGCGGATTATCAGCAGCATGCTTAAAGCACGTGAATTGTGCCGGCCGAGACGTGGAAGCTTTTGTCGGAGAATGGCGCCGATCTTCGGCACGCAACCGGTACAAGCCGCCGCCGTAGGCGAGAAGATAGAGCGCGCCGGCGCTGTCTGCCAGGATGCTGCGCACGTCGTTTGAGCTGATGCTGTGCGGGTCATTCGGATCGTGTTGAAAGCGCGTGAACTTTTCCGTGGCACGATCAAAAAGATTGAGTCCGTTCTTGGTGCCGATCCAAAGCCTGTGCGCCCGATCCTCGAATACGGTATTTACCAAATTGTCGGAGATCGAGGTGGAATCCGAAGCATCGTGCCGGTACACAGTGAAGTTGTAGCCGTCGTATTTGTTCAACCCATCTTCGGTGCCAATCCAGAGAAATCCCTGATGATCCTGCAAAATGGCGTGTACGCTGCTCTGTGACAAGCCTTGCTCCGTGGAGATGCGCTCAAAAGCAAGGTCGCCGGTTTGTGCATAATGATCGCGAGAGAGAAATAGAACTGCGATGATGATGATGGAGGTGAGAGGTAAGCTCATGAGGGGGCCTTCGCGTTTACAGCCCACGCTGCTTTTCTGCGGCGGTGCCAAAGGTGCAAAAATGTTTCAGACTCGAGACATTCTACATTCAAATGCGAGCATGAAACGGAGTTGCCAATCCGGATTTACTTCCTGCCTTTCGCCCGTAGCAACTCCCGCGATTTGTCGCGCAAATACGCTACCAAAGCTTGCAGCGAAGGATCTGCCACCGGATCGGTGACTTGTACCGTATAACTCCCTTCGCCGGTGTCGATCTGGATCGTGTAACGTTGATAATCGGCAGCGCCTTGAACCACGGCTTGTTTTTGATTCTTTCCTTCGACTGCTTGCACCAACTTCTGCAAATGCGTGGCCTCGGCCAGAGGTAGGTCTTCGCTGTTGATCGTGGTCGGCTGGCTTAGGCCGGGTAAATAGGCAAAGCCGCCGTCGGTTTTGAATTGAATGCGCATTAATCTCCTTCCGATGAGCTTGCAGACGACGAGAATTCAGGTTGAGGTTTTACACGTTACACATTACACGTGTAATGTGTAACGTGTAACGTGTAACGTGTAAACGAGCTTCTTTTCTTAGAACAAATGGTCGAAATACGCCTCAATTCAGTTTCATGCCCACCTGCAGCCAGGCTTCGCGTACGGCCTTTTGTTCGGCGCAGTTCACACCGAACAAGCGTCCGGCATTATCGATGGTGAGCCGCGCGAAGCGCAGAAAACCGGTGTTGGGCCGCAGCTTGCTGTCGCGCAGAGTCTCATACCAAATGCGCCCGGCTTTTTCCCAGGCATACCCGCCGAAATGGTTGGCCAGCAGATAAAACGCATGGTTGGGAATGCCGGAATTGATGTGCACGCCGCCGTTGTCTTCGTAGGTGCGCACGAAATCTTTCATGTGCTTGGGCTGCGGGTCTTTGCCCAGCAACGGGTCGTCGAATGCCGTACCCGGATCTTTCATCGAGCGCAAGGCCACCCCCTCGACTTTTGAGGTCAACAATTCCGCGCCAATGAGCCAGTCAGCCTCCCGGGCATTTTGCTTGCGCAGGCGTTGCTTGACGAGCGTCCCAAATACGTCAGACATGGATTCATTGAGCGCACCGGACTGAAAGAAATAGATGAGCCGGGCCTCGTCTTCGGTCACGCCGTGCGCGAGCTCGTGGGCGATGACGTCGAGCGAGGACGTAAAGCGGTTGAACAAATAGGCGTCGCCGTCGCCGAACACCATGCGTTGCCCGTCCCAAAAGGCGTTGCTGTAGTCTTTGCCGAAATGCACCGTCGCGGTGAGCAGCAGGCCCTCATCATCGAGCGAGTTGCGCTCATAAATCTCCCAAAAGAAATCGAACGTCGCCCCCAGGCCGTCATACGCTTCGTCCGCGGCTGCATCGCCCGTGGCCGCATCGCCCTCTTTGCGCACCAAAGCGCCAGGCAGGTTTTGATGGTGCTGCGCGTCATAGATCGCGCGCTGCCTGCGGGCCTCCATCGTCATCGGTAGCATTGGCGCTGTGGCGAGCGCCACGATCGGGGGCGTACGCTTGACGGCACGGATGGCCCGCATCGTCGTGTCCGTTGCCAACGTTTGCATCGCATCCTGGCGTTGTTGCGGCGTGCCGTTCTGCGCGATATTACGCAAAACATACGGCGGCAAGATGCATAAAATCGAGTGGTGCGGAATCCTGTTGCACATGAAAATTCTTCTCCTAAATTTTGTGAATGAGCGTAGACGCTCGCCCGGTGATCGGAACCGCATTGTAGGTGCGCCTTGCAAACCTCAAAAATAGCATTTGCCGGCTAAAAACAAAGAAAAACTTTGGAGAAGTTCAATGCCTGATTCCAATTTGAGCTGGTCAGAAGAATCTACCACGACGTATCGCGAGCTGGCTACGATCGCAGTGCCCAGCCGCGCCGAACAAATGGCATCACTTTTGATGCTGATCCCTTTTGCCAAAACCGAAACTTTCCATGCCCTGGAGCTGGGAAGCGGTGAGGGCTTTCTTGGCCGCGCTCTGCTTACAGCATTTCCGCAAGCCACCCTGCTGGCGCTCGACGGCTCGGAAAGCATGCGGGCAGCAGCAGCGCGCCGCTTGCTGCCGTTCGGCCCGCGCGCGACCGTGAAAGCTTTCGATCTCTTCTCCGAAGGGTGGCTGGCCCAAGCTCGAAACGCCGGGGTTGTGCTCTCTTCTCTTTGCCTTCACCATTTGAACGCCGCCGGGCCATGCCATTTATGGCGGGTACAAAGATGGTGCGTTGCAGAGCGCCGGGGGTATTTCGTTCGCGGAGGCCTTGGATGCAGCGGAGGCGGCTTTGGCAGCATGAAGCGCTCACCCCGCCAGCAATTGCATGGCGTTCGCGTGCTCACGCGCAATCTGCTCGAGGTGCTCGATCTTGCCCGCATCCCGCCAGTAATCATCGTCCTTACGGAAGGCCTGAATCTTTTCGCCGTTGCCCACAAGCCGCAGATAAGTCTTGATGATGGAAAAGGTGCCGTCTTCGGTCATCAGCCCCAACAACCGCGGAGAGATCACGTGAATGCCATTGAACGCGAGATCGACGGTCTCTCCCGCCGGGGCACGCGCCCATTCCACCCGCTGTTCTCGCGCTGATTTCCAACCGCACAACCGCTGGTCGCGATCAAAAATCAAATAGCGCGAGGTCTTGCGCGCTTGTACCGCCAGCGTGGCCAGCGCATGGCCGTCGCTATGCTGCCGGTAGAGGGCCTGCAAATCGAGAGCGCTGATGACGTCGACGTTGTGCACAAAGAACGGCTGGCCGTCATCAAAAAAATCAGCGGCTTTTTTCAAGCCGCCGCCGGTGTCGAGCAATCGTTCCTCGTATGAAAGCGAGACACGAATACCGAAGTTGGACCGCTGTTGCACGAATCCGGCAATCTGCTCCGCGAAATGATGCACGTTGATGATGAGGCCGGTCGTGCCTGCGGCGATCAGCCGGCGGGCGACGATTTCGAGCAGCGCCACGCCGTTGATTTCGACCAGGGCTTTGGGGCGAGTATCGGTCAGCGGCCGCAGGCGGGTACCCAGGCCGGCAGCGAAGATCATGGCTTTCATTTTTCTAACCCGCCATGTCGGAGTTCGACATGCACTTGATACTTCTCGCGCACATGCTTGGCCAGCATGTTGGCGCAATACACCGAGCGGTGCTGGCCGCCGGTGCAGCCGAAGGCCACGGACAGATCCGTGAAATTTCGTTTGCGATAGCCTTCCACAACTTGATCGATCAAATCGCGCACGTGGGTCATGAAGTGATGCACGCTGGTTTCGTTCTCCAAATAGCGAATCACCTCCTCATCGTTGCCGGTGAGCTGGGCGAATTGCGGCAGGCGGCCGGGATTCGGCAGCGCGCGGCAATCGAACACGAAGCCGCCGCCGTGGCCGGTTTCATCTTTGGGTAAGCCGTTTTTGAATGAAAAGCTTTGCAGGCGCACGGTCAAAGCGAGCTGAACGTCTCCCAATTCGCGCAACGCAGAAGAGCGCACGAGGCGATGCAACACGTCCGTCAAAGCGGGCATCGGGACTGGAAACTCCGCCAGACGCAGAACATATTCCAAATTGCGAATGGCATAGGGCACGCTCTGCAAAAAATGGGTTTTGCGCTCATAAAAACCGCGAAATCCATAGGCGCCCATGGCTTGCAGGATACGAATGACGACGTAACCGTAGTAATACTTGAGAAATTTTGCGCGCGCGACCGGCGCGAGCTCATTGGCGACGTCGAGATAAAGCCGCAGCAATTCTTCGCGCACCTCGAATGGAATATCGGCTTTGGCATCGAACAATAACGAAGCGACGTCGTATTGCAGCGCTCCGCGCCGGCCGCCTTGATAATCGATGAACCACGGCTGTTCGGCGCGGATCATGATATTGCGCGATTGAAAATCGCGATAGAGAAAATAGTTCTGATCTGCTTCGAGTAAAAAATCGACGAACGTGACAAAATCATCTTCCAGCGTTTGTTCGTTGAAGGGAATTTTGGCGAGCTTGAGAAAATAGTATTTGAAATAGTTTAAATCCCACATCATGGACTGCCGGTCGAAGCGGCCGCGCGGATAGCACAAGGTGTAATCCAAGTTTTTGCCGGCTTGAATTTGAAAGCGCGGCAGTACATGCATGATCTTCCGATAAAGATCCAGTACCCGCGCGGAAAAACCACTTTGCTGGCGCTCTTGATTGAGGATGGCGAAAAGCGTTTCGTCCCCCAAATCTTCTTCGAGATAGACGCTGCGCTCCAGATCTTCGCGATAAATTTCCGGCACAGGCAATTGGCATCCACGAAAATGCCTTGAAAAGGCGAGAAAGGCCAGATTCTCCGCGCGATCGGCATTGTATATGCCGATCGCGGTGGTCGCGGCGCCATGCAGTCTGAAAATTCTCCGCTCGGAACCGTGGGCTTGCAATTCCACCGTTTGTTGCGCCGGTGCGCCGGTGTGCTTTTGATAAAGGACAGAAAGATCAGCAAGAAATTCCATGCGAATAGGGTGGGTAAAATTCGAAAAGTAATGATGCAAAGAATGATCGGCGCAAATCGCAAGGAAAGTAAAGGTCGAAGCAAAGAAAAGCAAGCCACGAATTCATCTTTATTCGGCTGGCGTGCGTAAACCGCGCAGTGGATAAACCAGCACACTGTTGTTGCCCCTTGGGCGGTACCCAAGTTTATTTACAATATGAAACTTGAACTTTCCGCTTGCAGTTCCGTATAATTCTCCCGATTTTTGCATCCATACAATATCAAATTATTGAGGACGGGAAGGGTCATGACCACCAAAACGAAAGTGTTTATCGGCGTCGGCATTGTTGCTTTAATTGCGTTGATTGCGATCGCCAACTTCAAATTCGCACAAAAAAGCACGACCAAAGTCGAAGCGCAAAAAGTGCAAGAACGCGAGCTGCGCGCGATGGTATCGGCATCCGGCAAAATTCGCGCGAAAACTTCGGTCGATATCAGCGCCAGTACCACGGGCAAGGTTGTCAGTTTGGCGGTGGACGAAGGTGATCGGGTCGAAAAAGGTCAACTACTCATGCGCATTGATCCGACGCCGGCGGAAACGCAACTGCGGCAAATTCAGGCGAGCTTGCAGGCCGCGCGCGCCACTTACGACTTGCAACGCGCCAACTTGGAGCAAGCACAATTCGAAGCTGATCGCCAGCAAGCTTTGTTCGAAAAAAAATTAACCTCGGAAGAGTTGCTGCAAAGAGCCAAAACCACTTTGAACGTGCAGAGGCTGCAAGCCGCAGCGGCGCAACAAGACATTTTGCGCTTGGAAGCCATGTTGAAAAGCGCGCAGCACGAGTTGAGCAAAGTCAACGTCGTTTCCGACATTGACGGCGTGGTGGTGAAGCGTAATATCGAAGAAGGCGAGAACGTTTTCGTTGGCGCATTCAATAATCCCGCGACCGTGCTTTTAACCATCGCCGATCTCTCCATTATCGAAGCGGAAGTGGAAGTGGATGAAACCGATATCGTCAACGTACGCGTGGAGCAGGAAGCGATCCTCAAAGTCGATGCCTACCCCGACAGCTCCTTCAAAGGCCAAGTGACGAAAGTCGGCAGCAGCCCCATTTTGGGCGCGGCCGGGGGCGCGCAACAGCAAGCCACGAGCTTCGAAGTGATCGTGCAACTGATTGACGATATCCCGCGCGTGCGGCCGGGGCTTTCTTGCAAAGCGGAAATCACGACCGGTTACCGTCCCAAAGTGATCGCTGTGCCCATTCAAGCGTTGACGCTGCGTAAGCCTTCGGAACTCAAGCCGATCGATCCCAAGCAAAAACGCCGCCGCGTCGAGGCTTCCAACGGCGAGAGCGATAGTACCAACGTCAAAGAGAAGGAATTGCAGGGTGCCTTCGTGGTGAAAGACGGCAAAGCCAATTTTCATGAAGTCAAGGCCGGCATTGCCGGCGACCGCTATTTCGAAGTGTTGTCGGGCTTGCAAGCGGGCGACGAAGTCATCACCGGCCCGTTCAGCGCGTTGCGCCGGTTGCGCGAAGGCGACGCTGTTTCAGTGACCAAGCCGGCGGCGAAAAAAGAAGAGGATAAATAGCCCCATGCAGCAAGTTGTCGAAAGCATCCGCATTGCCCTGCAAGCGCTGTGGGCGAACAAGCTGCGTTCAGCGCTGACGATCTTGTGCGTCATCATTTCGATCATGTCGATCATTGCCGTGGTGTCGATCCTCGACGGCATGGATTTTTACGTCAAAGAAAAAGTGCTGGAGCAGGGCAGCAACGTATTTACCGTGACGCGGGTGAACGAATGGGAAATTCTGACGGATTTCGACAAATTTCTCAAATCGCTCAAAAACCCCGAACTCACCCTCGAAGACCAGGAAGCGATTCAGTATGAAGTAAATGAAGCCGAGTTCGTCGATGCGGCCCTGGATCGCGGCGAACGCTTGAACGTGGGCCGGCGTTTTGTTGAGAATGTCGAAATTCGCGGTCGCACCGCGGAATATCCAGGTATCGGCGAATTCCCTCTGGTGGAAGGCCGGCATTTCAGCGAAATCGACGTGCAACAACGCCGCATGGTTGCGGTGGTCGGGTGGGAAGTGGCGCAAAATTTGTTTCCGGACATGGACCCGATTGGACGCGCCGTAAAATTTTCCGGACGCCATTACACCATCATCGGTGTAGTGGAAAAAAAGCCTGCGGTGCTGGGCTCGAACCCCAACGTCTTCGCGTTTATCCCGGTCACCACCTTTTTGAAGCATTTCGGCACACACCGCTGGACCACCATCAACATACCCGTACGCACGGGCAGCATGGAAACCTTCAATTCGGCGCAGGAAAGAGTGCGCACGGTCATGCGCATTCGCCACAAATTGAAGCCCAATCAAGAAGACGATTTTTACATTTCCACTTCGGAAACGCTCGTGAGCTTGTGGGCGACCATCAGCGGCGCGCTATTCGGCTCGCTGATCGGCATCGT
This sequence comes from bacterium, assembly GCA_050732395.1. GTDB lineage: Bacteria > Zhuqueibacterota > Zhuqueibacteria > Zhuqueibacterales > Zhuqueibacteraceae > JBIOXB01. The sequence continues at coordinate 23,364 of JBOHQX010000198.1, read as the reverse complement.
GAGCATCACGCTGGTGGTGGGCGGTATCATCATCATGAACGTCATGCTCGTGGCCGTCAACGAGCGCACGCGCGAGATCGGCGTGCGCAAAGCCGTGGGTGCAAAGCGCCGCGACATCGCCGGGCAATTCATCGTGGAATCTTTGACACTGACCTTCATCGGCGGCATAATCGGCATCGTCTTTGGATTTTTTGTGGCATTTCTGGTTGCGGCTTTCTCGCCGCTGCCCTATCGCATCGCGCCGTGGTCAATCTTCGCGGCTTTGGTGATCACGTTTATCGTTGGATTATTTTTCGGCGTATATCCTGCTTCGCGCGCCGCGCGGCTGGATCCGGTGGAGGCGTTGCGGCATGAATAGGCGGAATTCAGGAGAAAGGGTGAAAGGGAGAAGGGGGGAAAGGGTGATTGCTCTCCCCTTCCCCCCTTTCATCCCTTCGCCTAAAATCGGCACACCACTTCAAATCTGCACAGCAATGGAGATATCAAAAACATGGCCATCATAAAAATCGCAGTGCGTCGCGACTGGCTCGGCGAGGTACTGGAATCCATGCGCGAGGCTGTGGAGGTCATGCGCTCGCACAAGCTGCGTTCCGCGCTGGTGATTTTGGGTGTCATGATCGGTGTTGCCAGCTTGATGGGCATGGTGGCCACACTCGCAGGATTGGAAAGGTTTTTGGAAGAATCCGTCAGCGGGAATGACACTCCGATTCTGGCCTTGGCAAAAGTCGATGTGTTCGCCGGGGAAGGGGGGAAAGAATGGGAGAAGCGCAAGAACTTCATCATCGACGACATGTACGCGCTGGAAAAGTTGCCGCACGTGCGCGGCGTGATGGTGGTTTACGGCGAAGGGGTGGTGGCGAAATATAAAGATCGCAAAGCGCGCTTGATTCAGGTCATCGGCACCAACCAGCCTTTTTTGCACGTCAACAGTATCAACGTCGGAGAGGGGCGGTATTTTTCACAGTTCGAAGAAGATCACCGTCGTAAAGTGGTGGTGTTGGGCGATAAAGCCGCAATCTCGCTTTTTCCAGAAGAAGACCCGATTGGCAAACGTATTCGTGTCGATGAAGAAGAGTACGAAGTCGTCGGTGTGTTTGACGCGCGCAAAACGGTGTTCGGCAGCTTGGCAGACAATTTCATGGCCGTGCCCTTCTCTGCTTTCGAACGCGATTTCCTGCATTATCGGCAGGGGCCGGAGTTTCGCATCATCGTCGAGAAGATGGGTTACCTCGACGAAGCCAAAGAGAACGTGCGCGCGCTGATGCGCATGCGCCGCAAAGTACCGCTTGGCCAGCCCGATGATTTTGCCGTCATTGCCTCGGAGGCCGTTATGGAATTCACCAAGAAATTGACCGATGCCGTCGCACTGGTGTTGGTCGTGCTTTCTTCGATTGCGCTAATGGTAGGCGGCGTGGGCGTGATGGTGATCATGCTGGTGTCCGTCACCGAGCGCACGCGCGAGATCGGCATTCGCAAAGCCATCGGCGCCACCCGGCGCGTGGTCACGTGGCAGTTTTTGATCGAGGCGGCGACGCTCACCGGAATTGGCGGGCTGTTGGGAATTTTGACGGGAATTGGCCTAGCCTTGATCGCGGCCTCGTTGCTTGGTTTTCCCTTCGTGCTGCCGTTGAGATGGGTCATTTTTTCCGTGCTGCTTTCCGCCAGCATCGGCCTCTTCTTCGGCATCGTCCCCGCGCGCAAAGCCGCGAAGTTGGATCCTATTGTGGCGTTGCGGTATGAGTGAGGGGGTGGGTTGTGGATGGTAGATTGTGGATCGTGGATGGTAGATCGTGGATGGTCGATAGCTGACCGCGATTCAATTCCAATCTACTACCCACTACCCCCACTATCTACTATCCACTATCCACTATCCGCTATCCACGCTTCACGCCTTCACCGCCTCAGCCTCCTCGATCAACTCCACATCCGGCTTAACCTCCGCATTCAACGCCACCTGGCCGCGCTCGCTGCGCACGATGCGCGAATACAAAGAAAGCTGCGGATCGAACAAAAAGCGGAACAGCAATTTTGTCCACGATTGATGCGCCGCGAGATTCTCGTAGACTTCCGGCACCATTTGCTTGACTTTGGGCAGATTGTTCCAGGGCACGGAAGGAAAATCATGATGCTCGTTGTGAAAGCCCACGTTGAACGCGAGCTTGTTCAGGCCGCCGTAGTAGCTGTAGGTTTCCTGTTCGCCTTCGTCGGTGAGATAATGGCGTTGAATCCAGCGCGCGCCCAAGGGATGTAAGCCGACAGAAAAGAACAGCGAGAGCGCGAGAAAAGCCAGAGCTTTGGGGCCGAGATAAATCCACACCAGCGCATCGAAACTGAATTGCACCAGCCAGTTGAGCAAGATCCAACCGTCGATGAAAGCGATTTCTTTCAAGCGATGCGGCCGCAACCCTTGAAATACGGGATAAAAAAGCAGCCATAGCGCTTTGCCGAGAAATGAATTGCCCACCAGCTTGGCTTCCCAGCGGTGAGGAAGATCGGCGTCCAACTCGTACACGCCCTGAAAGGCATGATGCTTCAAATGATAGCGCTGAAACGAAACCGAGCTGGGGATCACCTGTGGCAGATTGGCGATCATGCCGGTGAGAATATTCGGCACTTTGCGCTTGAACACCAGATTGTGGGCACATTCGTGGATGACCACAAACAAAGCGTGATCCGCGAACGCACCAAACAGATAGGCCACTCCCAAGATCAGCCACCACGATTGCTCGCGCAACACGTACGCCAGGGCCATTTGAACGGCAACGATGCCCAGCGTGTACCAAAACGTCATGGGGTTTTTGCCAATGAGCTCGCGAATCTCCGGGTGCCGGCGCAAAATCGTTTTGGTGCGCTCGCGATGCGGCTCGGCCACCACGGAATATGAAAAGTCATCTCTGGGAACGGACATCTCTCTCTCCTCACTTATTTAGCAATGTATCTTGTTTTCATCATGACATGAACCCCATGCAAAAACCCAATTCGGAACGTCGAAGGGTGATCATTTCAGAAATGGAGGCGGGGATCAAAGCCCAGCGGAGCCCGAACTACCCCTTAATTTCGATGGGAAGGCAGCACGACATAAACTATGATAACGAAAAACCGTTAAAGAGTCAAGCGCACAGTTTTATGCCCGCATGCCCGCGAGGAGAAAGATGATCGACGCTGCCAACTCGGTCGACCACTTCATGCGCGCCGGAGGCTCGACGAGATTGATATGAACCGCCGCACCAGCGCAAAGCGTGCACGCCCAAGCGGCGAGCAACTGCGTAACTTCCGTCGAGGTTGATCTCCTCACCCTTCGATTGTTTCCTGGTAAAAAGCCTCCCACTCCGGCATGATATTTTCTATATCGAATTTTTGCGCATGCCGGCGGGCATTTTCGCTGAAGGCTTGCAGTTTTTTTTCACTATGGAGCAGGCCAAGCGCGGCCTCCGCCATTTGCGAGGTTTCGCCCACCGGAAACAAATATCCGTTCTCGCCATGCACCACCACCTCCGGCAAACCGCCAATGCGTGCGCCAATGACCGCTACACCACAGTTCATCGCTTCCAGCGCGACCAGCCCGAAGCTTTCCTGCTCGCTGGGCAAAATGAACAAATCCGCGCATTTCATGATTTGCTCGAGGTGATCCACTTCCCCTAAAAATAACACATCTTCGCGCATGTGCAATTCTTTGACCAATTGTTGAACGAACAAGCGTTCGGGGCCCTCGCCGACGAACAGCAGCTTGCAGGGCAAGCTTTCACGTACGCGCGCAAAAATGCGCACCACGTCGCTCACGCGCTTCACCGGCCGAAAATTGGAGGCGTGCATCAGTACTTTCTCGCCTCGGGGTGCGTAGAGCTCGCGCTGGCACGGGCCTTTCGGTGGCAGGTTATGGGCAATTTTGGTGTCGATGAAATTGTAAATGCGCCGGATCTCGCGCTGGATTTTGAATTCGTCTCTGGTCCGCCGCACCAAATAATCCGACACCGCCGTGACGCCATCGGATTGTTCGATGCTGAATTTGATGACGCTATAGAACGATTTATCCGCACCGAGCAACGTGATGTCCGTGCCGTGTAGCGTCGTTACAACTCTTAATTTGGGCAGATTGAGAATATGCTTGGCAAGATAGGCGCTGGTGGCGTGTGGCACGGCGTAATGCGCGTGAATCATGTCGAGGCCGTATTCGTTTGCCACGTCTACGATCTTGTTGGTCAAGCCCAGTTCATAGGGCGGATATTTGAACAGCGGATAAGTGGTGACATCCACTTCATGAATGAAAATACGGGGATGATATTCGCGCAAACGAAAAGGAACCGCATAGCTGACGAAATGCACCTCGTGACCGCGATGTGCCAGAGCCAAGCCCAATTCCGATGCCACCACGCCCGAGCCGCCGTGCGTGGGATAACAAACCATGCCGATTTTCATGTCGTCGAATCCAAGGTGAGACGGAAGTGTCGGATTGGTGGATTACTGGATTGATGGATTATTGGATTAATGGATTGGCGGAGATTTAGAAAGCGATCGTTTTTGACCTAAGGAATCCCAGAATGCTTCCATTGTCCACAACTCTATTAATCCAACAATCCAATAATCCAGAAATCCACCTCCCCCCTTCCCCTAGGGCACCGCCTCGGCGCACCATTCGCCAAACGCGGCTATGGGATTATCGAGGCGCATTGCTTCGCGCACGTAGAACGCCTCGCCGTATTTCACGCCGATCATGTCACCCCAGTGCCGATTTTTGTTTTCGATGAACTCCAAAAACTGCGGCCGGCTGATCGAGGTTTGCTCCGCGCCGAATTTTTCAACGTTCGCGCCGTGAAATTGCGATTCGTGCGCGCGCACCGCCCGCATTTTTCCATCGAAAGTTTCGGAAATATCCACAATAAAGCTGATCGGCACGTCGTAACGCTCGGGAAAGTACAAGACCCGGTACGGCCGCCACGGCATTGTATCCGATCCCGCTTCCCGCGAGGCAGTGGTTAAAGGACGCATGTCAAGATTCTTCAGACCTGCAATCATCGCCGCATCACGCACAAGATGGGAAGCGTGAATGTGATCCGGATGTCGCGCTTGCCAATGCACGGTCGCAACCAGGCGTGGTTGCCATTGGCGCATCACTTGAACGATTTTCAGCTTATTGAATTGCGTCTCTTCGATCGCGGCGTCGGGAATATCCAACGAGTGAGCCTGCTCCACGCGCAATATGCGCGCGGCTTCGCGATATTCCTGCGCCCGGATTTCCGGTGTGCCGCGCGTGCCGCTTTCGCCTTGCGTCAACGTGACCGCTGCGGTGCGATAGCCTTGTTGCGCGAGCTTGATGAGCGTGCCGCCGCAGCCCAGCTCAATATCATCCGGATGTGCGCCAAAGGCGAGAAGATCTATTGGCATTGCTCATTCACTTGATCACTTTTCCCGCTGCTTGCGGCAAAAAACCTTCTTTACCGTCCGGCAATCTCACTTTATACCAACCGCTCACGGTTTCGAGCAATTGTAATTCGACTTCACCGGGCACGCGCGCCACGGTTTCGCTGCTGGGATTGGTGTCAATTTTGATCTCGTGCCGCGTTGCGCGCGGACCCTTGGTCTCCACGCGCGCGCTGCTGGCCACGGCCATTTCTTCGCTCGAGGCTTGGAATTGATATTCCTCCAACACGATGCCCAAAGCGTTTAACTTATCCCAATAATCCGTTTGTCGCGTAATTCTTTTCAGAGCGTCGCGATACTTGCCTTCCTTGCTGCGCAGATTGAAAGCCGCTGTGTATTGCGCTCTGGCCTTTTGATAATTGCCGACGATTTCATGCAAAGCGCCAAGATTGTAGATCGCTGCGTCATTATAAGGATCTTGTTCGGCGATGGCGGCGACCTGTACGTAGGCGGTATTCAAATCATAATCCTCGAGAGCGCGTTTGGCAACGTCCACGGATCGTTTGTATTCCTCACCTTCGATTTTCGCAAATTCGATTTTTTGTTCCTGAAAGCGCGGCGCAAAATAATTGACCAGCTCGCGCGCGATGGCCCCCAGGCAATTGTCCACGGCAGCTTCAGGCGTGGTCAGCGTGCCATAGTCGCCCTTGCATTGTTTGTCTTCGTTTTTCTGCCGGCTGTCTTTGCTGCCGATCACCTCGCCGGTTTGCACTCTCACGAAACGCACCGTCGCGCTCACGTTGGCAACCAGCTTTTCGCAATCGACCTCATATTTGACCTTTTTCTTATCTTCCCGTGTTTCTTTCACCCAGGTGTCTTGGATGGAGATGTTAATGGCGCCGATCAGTATGGCGTCCACGCCAAGCACCTGCCCGACTTGCGCGGCCATGGCCTCATTGACGACGCCGCTTTGCCCGAGCTGCAATTCATTTAGAACCTTCTCGAACTGGCTGCGCTCAACCACGTTGAAAATGTTGGTATAGGCGCCGGTTTGAAAGGACTTGCCTTCCTTTCTGTTCAGGCCCAAAAAACCGCTGCTCACGTCCTGAATGCCGCGGTCTTTCTCGAGTAAATCCGCAATCATCAAATCCGCAAGCCTGCTGCCGACATATGCAAATCGATCCTTGTTTTTTTCCTCCTCGTTACCTTTGTCGATCGCGCCCAGAATTTTGTCGATCGTTTTTTGGCTGCCTGCGGGCGCATCACCAACAAAAACATGCGAAGTGACGCTGAGATCGGCGATGGCGACTTGCTTGACGCCATCAAAAAGCTGTTCCGGGGGCATGAGCATGAAACATTTCAAGCCTTGAGGCCGAGCCGGCATGGTGATGGCACCAACACAGAGCATCGCCCATACGGACCGACGCATGAAACCGTGAACGGCAAGCATACGCTCCTCCTCCCGCTAGACGGAACGATACAATTTTAACGCGGCGACGGCCGCGGATGGATTTGCGTTAGTGATGGAACTACGGCGAAGGAAGTGAGACTAGATCTCGACAATTTGATGCTGAAAAGAATCCAAATTCAGTACGTCATAAAGCTGGTGAATCATGCTTTTGCCGTATTTACAGAAAAAAGAAATCAAATTCAACTCTCGTTCCTGCAAATGCTGGTGCGGGTAGAACGTACGGCTGCCTTTTTCGAGCTGTTGTTGCAGCGTCTCGTTTTTCAGCTTGCTGGCCTGGACGATTTTCTTTTCAATCGTTTCTAGCTGATGCAAGATTTTGCCCTGCTCTTTGTCGAGAAAAGCCGCGAGCGTGGGATCAAGCGCAACTGCGCGTTCCTTCAAAGCTGCCAGGCTCTCGCTCAACGCCGCGCGCGCGGCGGCAACCGGCTCGAGCAATCCTTCCGGCGTCTGGCGCCTGGCAACCCGGCTGATCAATTGCTCGGAGTTTTGCCAGAAATCGATGATCCCCAAGTCGTATTTCTCGAGGACGTGTTGAATTTTCTTTTCCATCAATGTCAGCATTTGACGCGGAAAGATCGCCGGCATGCGTATGCCAAAACTTTCATAAACGCCACGCAATTGTGCGAAATAGGCAATTTCCGCAGGCCCGGCAACATACGCGACCGTGGGCAGAATGGCATCCTGCACGATAGGCCGCAGCACCACATTCGGAGAAAACGACGCCGGCGACTGGCGTATGCGTTGCAGCCATTCCTCTTTGGGCAAGCGCAGTGCGCCGTCGGTGGTGGCAAATGCCCCGTCCTGCCCTTCCAATGCGTGGCGTTCACGATCAACATAAAACAGATTACACCGGCCGGCGCGCAGGGAAACTTGCGGCGTATATCCCGCCAGCTCGAGCGCAGCGCTGGCGTTTGAAGCCATGGTGGTAGACGGGCTTTGTTCGTTGAGCTCCTTGGAAAAGACGGGAACAGCAAGTTGTTTGAAGGCAGGGTCGGTGGGGTCGAGCAACACCAGGCCGAATGCGCCCGTTAAAAAGCTCATCCAGCGCGCAAAGGCCTCGGGCAAAGAACGACCGGGAGCATAGGCTTCGAACAATGCCGGCAGAATGTCGCTCTTGAATTCAGAATCGGAAATCGCTTCGGTCAGTTTTTGCTGGGTTTCCCGAATGCTGCCGGGCAGATCGATTTGGAACATCGGCCGGCGGGCCTCGCCGGCCAGATCGGCAGAGAGCGTGAGCAGCGTATTCTCGCGCGTGAGCACGGTTGTGCGATTGACTTCGGCCAGGTCATCATCGTCGGACGCCAGCCAGAAGATCGGTACCACGGTGCGCTGCAATTGCGCGCTCAAGCGCTCGGCCAGCTTCAGGCAGGTGAGCGCTTTGTAGAGCGTAAACAACGGCCCGCCGAACAGTCCCACTTGTTGTCCGGTCACAACGGCTATGCTATTCGCTTCTGCCAGCGCAGCCAAATGGTGGCGCGTTTTGTCGCTTGCGCCCCAACGTTCATTTTGTTTGGCGAGGATGGCGGCGACTTGCCGGCGTGGATATGCGCTTGCCGCGATGGCACTTGCATGCTCGCCGAGAGCAGAAAAAGAACGATAATCGACCTGATAAAAACCAGAAAGTTTTTCGAAATGTTCGATATAGGCCTGAAACAGCGCATTGGCGCCGGGCACGCCGGCGACCGGCACATGGGCAGAAGCGCGCATGCAAGCTCTCACGTGGCAGGTTTTGTGATTGTGGATTTTATATAAGCTATAAAAAATTGCGCATGAAGCAAAATGAATTTTCCATCAATTTCCGAGTGGTAAGAGCTTGCTTTTGTGTCTTTCTCTCGTAACTTCGTGGAGGAACTATGCCCTATCGCGAAGGGTTCGCATTGGCCGGCGCCTGGCTGATCGAACACGAAAAAATCGTGGCGCAATATCCGCCGGAAGGAAGCAGCGCGCGTATCCTGGCAGAGCGACGGCGCGTGGGCGGTGCCGCCTTCGACTTGGCGATCAAGTTGCGCGCCCGCACGGCAGATTTGCCCCTGTATGCCATTGGCTGCCTGGGCGAAGACGATGACGGCCACACCGTGCTTTCCGCCTGCCACCAGCTCGAAGTCGATACGTATCAGTTGCAAGCCCTGGCCGGTGTTGCGACGGCGCACGCAGAAGTCATCATCTCCAATGAAAGCAGCAGCCGCACCCGCTTTTATTTCGCGGGTGCAAATGATGTGCTCGAGCTCGAGCATTTTGATTTTCGCCATTGCCTGGCGCGCTGGTTTCATCTCGGTGACGTGCATTTGCTCGCGCGAATGGCACAACGTGATGAAGATGCCGGCACCATCACCGGCCGTGTTCTGCATGCTGCCCGTGCGGCAGGTTTGACCACGTCGCTTGCAATGACTACGCCGGCAGAAGACTACTACGGAGAAAGCTGTTCGAAAGTTTTGGTGCAGGCGGACTATTTGATTTTGGAGGCCCAAGCCCCGCACGCCGTCACCACCCACCCTTCGGGCCGCGGTGTGAATGCTGCGCCCTCTGTGTGGGCGTCCATGGCTCGAGATTTATTGGCGCAAGGGGTGAGCTCAGGCGTGGGGATTTATTCTACTGTTCCAACTGAAGCAAAAGCAAGAGCGCCCTGGCGGTAAGCTGATTGAACATGATCAACGAATGCCAAACTGTTCAAGATTTTGAACAAATTTTGCAACACAGTCAGAGCCACCCGGTATTCTTATTCAAATATTCTACGGCCTGCCTCACCTCGACCCGCGCTTGGAATCGTTTCAAGAATTTTGCCGAAACAGAAAAAGGCGCCGAGTTCTGGCGGGTGCTGGTGATCCAGCAGCGCCCGCTCTCGAGACAAATCGCACAACACACCGGCATTGCGCACGAATCGCCGCAGGTTTTGCTGTTTCAAGGTGGGCAAGTAACTTGGCATGCGGCGCATGGGCATATTCGTGAGGAGGTGATGCGAGCGCGCTTGCAACCATGAGCCAGAAATGCTAGGCCCAACCTGCATCACGGGAGAACAGAGGGCTGGTCTTCACGGGGAATTCTCGAAGCGTAAGAAGTGGCGAGGACCACCATTAATGCCAAATCACCAGTACGGAAAAAGCATGGCATTTTTTGCGCTGGAGCGGTTTCAAATCATTTCATTCCGGCCGCAGCTGATTTTGTATGAATTCATTGCATTGGGCGTTCATCGGGAGTATAAGCCAGCACGCTCAAGATCCGGCTCTGATCGTTCGGCGGGAGAACTTTTTCCAGCACGTCCCATACGCGATCTTGACGGTCGGCATCCTCCATTCCGGCAAATTCCCGCGACACGATATAACCGCTAATTTTATCGCCGTCTTCGCTGACTTCGAATTTGAGCGCGTCGGCGTCTGGGAACTCGTCATTCAACAGGGTCTTGACACGACGCATGAACTGCTCAAAATCAAAAAAGTCGCCTGGACTTTCCTTGGCTTCCGCAAGTTTGCGCAAGATTTCATCCCACGAGGCGTGGTCGGAGACTTGCTTGAGAATATGCAAAGCTTGTTTCTTTGGGGTTTCCAAAATATCCTCCTTCAATCAATTCGAAAGATCTTGTGTCATTCCCGTGCAGGTGTGAATTCATAATGACCTAGCAAACGGAAACGCTACGAATTTAAGGCTCCGCGCGAGAAAAGCAAGTGAAAACCTGGAAAGATTTGAACGGCAAAAATCCGCTTGCGTTTGCCAAAAGCGCTTTTAGATTTGGCAGGCAGGCGGCGAGCGAGCTTGCGTGACTGCGCGCAGGGCAGAGGGCGTGGGGCAAAGGGCATGGAGCAGAGGGCATGGAGCAGAGGAAGAATCCGCTCTGCTCCATGCTCTTAACTCCATGCCCCCAGCTCCATGCCCTCCGCTCCACGCCCTCCGCCCTTCCCCCATCTACTCAAGTCTAAATCCAAAAGAGGCCATGCTCCCCATTTATCTCGACTATAATGCCACGACGCCCATCGACCCCGAAGTTGCGGAAGCGATGGCGCCCTATCTGGCCAAGTATTTCGGCAATCCCAGTAGCGGGCATTGGTACGGCCAGAATACGCGGCGTGCGCTGGAATTGGCGCGGCGGCAAGTGGCACATCTGCTCGGCTGCGTCCCCGATGAAATCTTTTTCACCAGCGGCGGCAGCGAAGCGAACAATTTTGCCTTGAAGGGGTTTGCCTGGGCAAATCACGCCAAAGGCGACCATATCATCACTTCGGCGATCGAGCATTCTGCTATCCTGGAGGCGTGCAGATTTTTGGAGCGCCAAGGTTTCCGCCTTAGTCTTTTGCCGGTAGATGAATTTGGGCGCGTGCGGCCTGCGGCGCTGCGGGAAGTGATCACTCCTCAAACCATTCTCGTCAGCGTGATGCATGCGAACAACGAAGTGGGCACGTTGCAAGCGATCACGGAAATCGTCGAAATTGCACATGCTGCCGGTATTGCCGTGCATTGTGATGCGGCGCAATCCCTCGGCAAAGTGCCGGTGCGCGTCGATCAGCTCGGCGTGGACCTGCTTTCGGTCGCTGGCCACAAGCTCTATGCGCCCATTGGCGTGGGCGCGTTGTTCGTACGGCGCGGCCTCAAGTTGGAGCCGTTGATTCATGGTGCGGCGCAGGAACAACAACGCCGGGCAGGCACGGAGAATGTTTTGGAAATCGCGGGATTGGGAAAGGCTTGCGAGATCGCAGGTCGCGACTTGGAGAAAAATATCGCGCACATGAAAACCATGCGCGAACGCCTGCGTGCCGGCTTGCGCAGCAGCGAATTGAATGTGCGTTTCAACGGCCACCCCGAGCACGTCTTGCCCAACACCCTCAGCGTCAGTTTTCGCGGTGTACAGGCCAGCGCACTATTATCGGAAATCAGCAATGAAGTCGTGGCTTCGGCGGGAGCGGCCTGCCATGCCGAAACCGCCCGCATCTCACACGTTTTGCAAGCCATGCACGTGCCGCCGGATTATGCCCTTGGCACCATCCGCTTTTCCACCGGCAGGAAGACCACGGCCCTCGAGATTGACCGCACCTTGACCGTGCTGAAATATGCAGTTAAAAAACTGCAACAAGCCTAATACGCTGTTTGCTGGAGTTGTGCAAATCGCAATTTGGAATTCAAGCATGCCTGGGAGGGTATCGCATGACCGACGCCTTGTGGATTGCGCTGGTGCTGTTGTTGATGGCCATTGTTTTTCCAGTTCTCGCGTTGAAGTTCCGGCCGCGCGCGAGCGCCTCGCCCAACCCGAATGACGACTATGCCGAGCTCAAAGCCTCGATCTTGTTTCTGAATACGGCCCTGCCCGCGTTGCTCTTCTTTCTGGGTGCGCTGGGGTTCACGACGTATGACACCGTGGTGAACCGCGTCACCCGTGAAGCGATGGACGAAGTGAAACGCTTCATTCGCCAGGAAACCATTGATTCGCTGGTAGTGGAAACGAAAATCCGGCGCGATCAGGCTCGCGCCGACGCCGAAATCGTCAGAGCGCTCAAAGGATCGATGCAAGGCTCGACGGAAAAAATGTTTCTGCAATTCTTGCCCAAAGGAACGATCGTTCCCTACTTCGGCACGCGTTACAATTTTGACCAAACCACGTGGGCGCTCTGTGACGGCACCAACGGCACACCGGATTTGCGCGACCGCTTCGTGTTGGGCGCCACGTTTCAAGAGGTGGGCGATACCGGCGGCAGCCTGCAGCACGGCCACACCGCGAACGTTGACGTTGACGGCAAAGTTCTCCGCAGCGAGAGCAAAGCTTTCACGTATCACGATGGCCCGGCAACGGGGGCGAAGTTCAACGTGGAAACCCACAATCATGTTTTCAATGTCACGCGCCAGAAGGCGACCATTGACGGCGAAGGCCACCTGCCGCCGTTTTATCGATTGGTTTATCTCATGAAGATCAAATGAAGAATGCCGGGGACGCATTCAAAGCTAGAGTTTTTGATATCGATCAGTCTTGCTTTTGAGATGGAGCTTCCGTAATGTGCAATTGGGTCTTTATTCAAAGATTTGGATGCTGAGTACGTCGCAGACGGTGCCGCCCTGCTCCATTACAAAGTCAAAATGATCTCACATTATATAGATTTCAAGCTAGATCGCAAGATCATCGAAGACAAGATTGCGGCAGGGTCGGTTTATGCTTGAGCGGGACGTGATTCTGTCGAAAATCTCGATCATTAGGAATTGCCTCAACCGCATCGTAAAGGCAACCCGTCTCGACCCTTCTACGCTGGAAGAATTCTACAGGCAAATCCTCGACAAGCTTAACGCCAGCCCTGCTGCTGCAGGGCCGCCCGAGTAGACTCGCCGCCTTTTTCTTCACATTCAGATTGATTGCCTTAAAAATGACCTCTACGCGCTATGATGAATATGAAATCCGTGTTGCAAAAATACTTTGGCTATTCTTCCTTTCGCGGTCCGCAGGAAGCAATCATCCGGCACGTGCTCGAGAAAAAGCATGCCTTGGTGATCATGCCGACGGGCATGGGCAAGTCGTTGTGCTATCAAATTCCGGCTTTGATGCAGCGGGGCTTGTCCGTGGTGATTTCACCGTTGATCGCGTTGATGAAAGATCAAGTCGACGATCTGGTTGCGCGTGGCATTGACGCGGCATATATCAATTCTTCTTTGCGCCGGTCGGAGCGCGAGGCGCGATATGCGGCGTTGCGCACAGGCGCTTACAAATTGCTCTATATCACGCCCGAGAGATTTCGCAAACCCGACTTTGTTGAGCTCCTCCAGGCACGGCAGATCGACTTGCTGGCGGTCGACGAGGCCCATTGCATCAGCGCATGGGGCCATGATTTCCGCCCGGATTACTCTCGCCTGCGGGAGTTTCGCGCGATGTTGGGCAATCCCACCACGCTCGCATTGACCGCCACTGCGACGCCAGAAGTGCAGGACGATATTGTTTTCCAGCTCGGCTTAAAACGTGCCGAGGTCAGAACCTTTCACGAAGGGATTGCCCGGCCCAATCTTTTTCTCAAAGTCGAAGAGCTCTGGGGCGAAAAAGAGAAACTGGAATTCATGCTGGCGCAACACCGCCAGCACCCGGGCAATGGCATCGTCTATTTTGCGCTGATCAAATCGCTGGAAGCAGTGAGCGCGCTGCTGCAACGCGCCGGCATTCCGCATTTGCGTTATCACGGCGATCTGAATGCAGGGGCACGCAAGCGCGTGCAGGATAAATTCATGCAGGGCGAAAATCAGCTCGTGCTCGCCACCAACGCTTTCGGTATGGGCATTGACAAGGAAAATATCCGTTATGTCCTGCACGCCGAGGTGCCGGGCTCGCTCGAAGCATATTATCAAGAAATCGGCCGGGCGGGCCGCGATGGCTTGCCCTCCGCGTGCACATTCATGTACGACGAACAGGATTTGTTGATACAGATGGATTTCATCACGTGGAACAACCCCGGCGCGGCGTTCTACGAACGGCTCTATCATTTTCTGATCGAAGATCTGGAAGCCGTGAATGCGCTGGGGCTGGAAGGGCTGAAAGAAAAACTGCATTTCAAAAATAGGCACGATTATCGCCTGGAAACGGCGCTGGGAATGCTGGATCGCCATGGCGTCACTTCCGGTGATCTGGAATCCAAATCGTTGGAGGTACAGAGCGAATTGCCGGAGACCTTGGCGGACCAGGAGCGCTTGGATGAAAAACTCAAACTCGAGCAGAAGAAGCTTTACTCTATGGTGCAATACGCCAAAGCCCCCGGCTGCCGTAAAGCATTCATCCATGAATATTTTGGATTGCCGCACGCCGAACAATGCGCCGCCTGCGATCGTTGCCCTTAGTTCCGCAGTAGTGCCTTCAGGCACCTCCTTCCCGGAGCATGAGATTTCCTCCGAGCGCACGAAAGATGCGTCAAGCAATCATTCAAACACATGACTGCTTCATTCGATCAGCTTCGTGTATTCATTGTCGCCGACGATCCGCTGGCGCGCAGCGGCCTGGCGAATCTGCTGGCAATGGAAAAGGAAATCTTCATGGCCGGACAAAGCGCGACCGGAAAACGTTTGCTGGCCGATATCGAGCGCTCGGCGCCTGACGTGGTGTTATGGGATTTGGGTTGGCGTCCGGAAAGTGTGCTGGAGTTTCTCGAAGATTTTGCCAGCGTCGGCTCGCGCTTACCGGCCTTGGGCCAGGGGCCGCCGATTCTGGCCTTGCTGCCGGACGAGACCCACGCTCACGAAGTACGTCTGCCAAATGTGCGCGGACTGTTGCTGCGCGACAGTGACACCGCTAATCTGCTGGCGGCGTTGCGCGCCGTGGCGCAAGGGCTGCTGGTTTTTGATCCCGCTTTCGCCGAAGCGCTTTTGCGCGTTCGCCCTGACCTGCAAAAATCACCGGCAGAAACGTTGACACTCCGCGAAATGGAAGTTCTGCAGCTTTTGGCCGAGGGATTGTCCAACAAAGTCATCGCCCAGCGCCTCACCATCAGCGAGCACACCGTCAAATTTCACATCAATTCTTTGATGGGAAAATTGAGCGCGCAAAGCCGCACCGACGCCGTGGTGCGGGCGACGCGTTTAGGAATCATTTTCCTCTGACCTATACTTTTTTCCAGCCTTCTCCCACCTGAACGGTTGAAGTTTTCTTCCCAGAATTTCGTTTTCTTGCTGATCAGGGCCTACGCCGGATTTTTCAGACGAGCTGAAAACCGGAGCTCCTCTCGGAGCAGCTCTCAACTCATAAATTGTCCAACGGAGGAAAAATTTTCAGAATTATATTCTGAAATTCTTTGTCTATTCGCCGAGCCGGAGAGCAATGCTCTTGCGGTGCATGTGACCGAACTTGTACGAACGATTACAGTTTTTGAAGTTGCCAAGGAGATCGAATATGAGCACCATTCTCCAGAGCTTCTCCGAAGCGGGAGCTGAATTGATCGCAAAATTGCAAAACTGCGTCGCTCGCATTGATGCAGGGCGCCGCCTCCCGGCGAGCGCTTTGGTTTGGTCCAATGATGGCATCCTCGTCACAGCGAGCCATGTCATTCAACGGGAAGATAGAATCAGCGTGACTCTATTCGAGGGCGCCCCCCGTGCCGCTACCTTGATTGGCCGGGACGCAGGGACGGATCTGGCCGCGGTTCGGATCGATGCTAGCACACACGCGGCATTGCCAGTCGCCAACCTGGAAAACCTCAAAGTTGGTCATCTCGTTTTCGCGCTGGGGCGTCCGGGACAAAGAATTCAAGCCACTCTCGGCTTCGTCAGTGGCGTCGGCGACAAATGGCGCACACCTTTCGGCGGCGTGCTGGACGTGTTCATGCGCACGGAGATCGCCATGTATCCCGGTTTTTCCGGCGGGCCTTTGCTCAATACGCAAGGAGAGCTGTTGGGGATGAACAGTTCTGCATTTTCACGGCACTTCAATCTCGCCGCGCCGGCGACCACCATCAAGCGCGTCGTGGAAGAGCTGTTACAATATGGCCGCGTGCGCCGCGGGTATCTTGGTATCGGTGTCCAGCCCGTCGATCTGCCGGCGGCAATGCAACAACAAATCCAGCAAGAGAATGGCTTGTTGATCGTTTCCGTGGCGCCGGACGGTCCCGCGGAAAAATACGGCTTGCTCCTGGGCGATACGATTTTTGCCATCGAGGGCCAGCCGGTCGAGCAAATGGATCAATTGCTGGCAAGCTTGGGGGGAGATCGGATTCAACAGGAAATCAAAATCGGTATCGTCCGCGGTGGCCAGGTGCAAGAGGCGAGAGTCGTCGTAGGCGAAAACACTTGAAAGAAAGACAGATGGCAAAATGGCTGACGCATTGCTTTCGAATAGTCATCAAACTGCGCCGCAAAATTCTTCTGGAATTGATACTGCAGATGATTATCTTCTTGACGCTTACTCGCGCGCGGTGATTCATGCGGCGGAAGTGGTCAGTCCGGCGGTGGTAAATCTCGAGGTCAAGAAGCGCATGCCGCGGGGAGCGGAAGCGGGCGGGAGCGGCTCGGGATTTGTTTTCACGCCGGACGGCTTGATCTTGACCAACAGCCACGTTGTTTCGCGCGCGACGCGCATCGAGGTGACGCTCGCCGATGGCCGGCGCGTGCAAGCCGAGGTCGCCGGCGACGATCCGCACACCGATCTGGCGGTGATCCGCGTCGCGGCGGATCATTTGGCGCCGGCAAAGTTGGGCAACTCTGACAAGATCAAAGTCGGGCAGTTGGTAATTGCCATCGGCAATCCTTACGGCTTTCAATGTACGGTGACGGCCGGCGTGGTAAGCGCGTTGGGACGCTCACTCCGCTCGGAATCAGGCCGTCTGGTGGATAACATTATTCAAACCGATGCCGCGCTCAATCCCGGCAATTCGGGCGGACCGCTGGTGACCGCGCGCGGTGAAGTCATTGGCGTCAATACCGCGGTGATTCGCCCGGCGCAGGGTCTGTGTTTTGCGATCGCCATCAATACCGCGGTATTCGTGGCGAGCCAGTTGCTCAAGGAAGGAAGAATTCGCCGCAGTTACATCGGACTGGGCGGACAAAACGTTCCGCTGCATCGCCGCTTGATTCGTTATCACGAACTGGAAGCCGAATCCGGCGTCCTGGTAGTTTCGCTGGAAAAAGACGGACCGGCCGCGCGTGCGGGCATTCGCGCCGGCGACATCCTCATTGCATTCAATGCCCGGCCGGTGCGAAGCATTGACGACTTGCATCGGTTTCTGACCGACGAATACATCGGCGTACCGGTGAGATTGACGTTGCTGCGGCATACGGAAAAAATTGTCGAAGAAATCATTCCGGTCGACTTGAATTCGGAGCAGCTTTAATTCAAAAAAATTGTCCAACGAATTGAAAAGCGACCAACGGATTTTGTTCTACGTCCGTTGGTCGCTTTTCATCCATTGGTGACTAAACTTTCAAAATCGTATCCTGAGACTATTTGTCTCATCGCCTTAGAGAATCTGCGCATGTTTTTTTTCTTTGCCTTCGGTGTCTGGTCTCTGGCTTCTTCCTACACTGCCTGGCGTTTGTTGGGTCCGCTGGTTTTGGGCACGTGGGGAAAGATTCTCGCCGTTTTTGGGGTGCTCGTTTTCATTTTTCTGCCATTTTTATATTGGCGCTTTTCACGCAGACGTGAATCCTCCCCCGCGAGTCTGCTCTTGTCCTGGATTACGTTTTTGGGAATGGGGGTGCTCAATTATTTGTGCCTGCTATTGCTCCTCCGCGACGCGCTCTGGCTTGTCGCATCGCTGCTTTCCAGGTTTGTTTCCAGTGTTTATGGCCAGTCTTTTTTCGCGGCCCTGCCACTTTCTGGTGCAGATTCGAATTGGTGGGAAACAACCAACCTTGTGATTCTCGGCCTGGCCGGGCTGGTAGTGAGCTATGGCGTGTATCAGGCGCGCAAACAGCCGGGCGTCGTCGAAGTGCACATCCCGATTGAGGGTTTGCCTGCAGCGCTCGCCGGCCTGCGTCTGGTCCAAATCAGCGACTTGCACGTGGGCGCAACGATCCGGCACAAATTCGTGGAGAAGGTGGTCGAGCGCGTGAGAACTTTACACGCGGACATAATCGCTTTTACCGGTGATGTTGCAGACGGCTCCGTGGCGCACCTGCGCGCGCATGTCGCACCGCTGGCGGAATTGTCGGCGGCCCATGGGAAATTCTTCGTGACCGGCAATCACGAGTACTATTCCGGGGTCGAATCCTGGACGCTCGAAATGCAGCGGCTCGGGTTCACGGTATTGTTGAATCAAAATCGTCTCGTCGATTTTCACGGGAGCAAAATTCTCCTCGCCGGCGTCACCGATTTCAGCGCCGGGTACATTCTGCCTCAACAGGAATCCAAGCCTGCGCGGGCGTTGGCGCATGAAGTAAAATGTGATCTCAAAATTCTGCTCGCCCATCAACCCCGCAGCGTTTTTGCCGCGGCAGATAACGATTGCGATTTGCAACTTTCGGGGCACACTCACGGCGGTCAGTTTCTACCCTGGAATTGGCTCGTGCCCTTACAACAGCCGTATGTCGCCGGCTTGTTTAAACATAAGAACACGTGGCTATATGTCAGCCGCGGCACCGGTTATTGGGGCCCGCCGCTACGCATCGGAGCACCATCGGAGATTACTTTAATCACCTTGACTGCCCAATGAACCAGATAGCCGGAAATCACGAAACGGAGATTTGAGCGATTTAGCTATGCAATTGAGTGTAATACAGCGTGCATATTTTTGCATATTTTCGGATTGAAATTAACTTACTTGATGAGATGAATGTCAGCTATATTAATTTAAAAACAATTCTTTAATTCTGTGTAAAATTCTTCCAATTGTACTGGCAAAATAATTGCCTATCCATAAAACCGCGCAATTTCTACTAGAATTGTGCAAAATCCCGCCTCATCTAATTCTGCTGCAAGCACACGTTACCGTGTGCCCCGGAGGAATGGCAGAAAGTAAAGTTGTGATATTTGTTAGTAGAGCTTAATTGCGGAACTCGACGATAACCGTCATTGCACGCTGTTCGTGGCATCGTTGACAATGTTGATTTGTGCCGTTCGCAATAGCTTAACTAATTATTTTTCAATAATCTTGCGCTAGAGATAATGCCAACTCTGAGCCAGGACCCGCCACACTAAAGGAATTTTCTTCTTTCCGTAAACCTCGATGTGTCAGCCGATTGCTTTCGCTCATTTCATATAATGAAGAGCTGCGTTCTGGCGACATGACGACAACTAGCCTTTTTCTCTGAAAATAGTTTTTCGGTTTTCCCGGTGAGAAAGCCCGGCAGCTTTCTAATCCAAAGCGCGCTTTTCCACCGGCGGAATACCCCTCGCCCTTATGCAAACCAAAAGCCTCCCCGTACTCACGAGAGTATTCTTGCTGTATTTCTGGTCACATTAAAAGTAAGGAGGAGTGGTATGCTGCAAACCGCTACAGCAGTGTTCCGGGAGGGCGGCAAGGCCGCATTGTTCCTGGGACTCGTGGTGAGCTGTCTGGTTTTGTTCTCGCAAAGCTTTGCGCAGACGGGCGGTACCATTTCGGGCATAGTGACGCATGCGAAAACGGGCGAAGCCCTGCCCGGCGCGCAAATCGTGGTGCAAGGCACGACTCGCGGCGCGGCGACTGGGCCCGATGGTTCTTACGTCATCCGGACCATGCCGCCGGGGACGTATAAGCTTTTCGTGCGATTTATCGGCTTCTATACGCAAGAAGCCGAGGTCTCGGTCAGGCCCAACGAGCAAGCCACCGCTAATTTTCGGATGAGAGAAAGCGTGTTGCGCATGGATGAAATAGTCGTCACCGGTACCGGCATGGGCCTGGCGAAGCGCGAATTGACGACGCCGATTGCCACGCTTTCTGCGCAGGAGATTCAAATGGCTCCCGTGCAATCCATCGATCAATTATTGCAAGCCCGCATTCCCGGCGCTTCGGTCAATCTCGCTTCCGGATTGCCGGGCACGGGCGGCCGCATTCGCACGCGGGGCGTGACCAGCGTCGCCGGTTCTGAAACGCCGGCAATTTACGTTGACGGTGTGCGCGTGGACAAAAACGATAACTATCGTCTAGCCATTGGCAGCGGCGGGCCGGTTTCAAGTTCTTTGCCTGATCTTATCGTTGGAAATATCGAACGCGTTGAGTTTGTCAAGGGCGGAGCGGCCGCGACGCTCTACGGCTCCGATGCCTCCGCCGGCGTCATTCAAATCTTCACTAACAAAGGCAAGGCCGGCGCCCCGCAATGGACATTTCGTGTGGATGGAGGCTACAATCAGCCCTACGAGCAATTCATCATCGAGGATTTCACCAGAAATCAGGTGATCGAAAGCGGCTACCATCAAAGTTATATGATCGGCTTGAACGGCGGCAGCGAGCTTTCAACTTATAACTTCAGCGGCCGTATGTTGAAGGACGACGGCAATATCAAAGGACTGGATACGAAGACGTACGCTCTGCACGGCGGGTTGCGGGTTTTCGCCACGGAACGATTGCAATTGGATTTTTCCTCTGCGCTCGTCCGCAATGATTTCGGCCGCGTGTTAAGCGATAACGCCATCGCCGGTATCATGTCCACCTCCGAGCGTGGCTATTTTAACCCTGCGGACGAGTTCAGCCCCTATCAGGACTACACCGACGAGCAGAAGCTGAAAATTTTAGGGGACTATCTCTCGCCGGAATTGACGGAAGCCGTCAACCGCTTTACATTTTCGACCACGGCGAATTATGCGCCCTCGCCCTGGTTTCAAAATCGCCTCACCATTGGAACCGATTACCGCAAGAGCGAACAACGACAATTCATTCCCATCCAGGCGGCGCAAATTGCCAGCACCCCGGGGGGAGCTCTGTTTCGTTCTGATCGCGAATATCTGGGGATTACTTTGTGGTACTCGGGAACGGTGCGCTATCCTTCAACGGGCAATTTGACCTCGGCCTTCACTTTCGGCGTCCAGGGATTCCGCGAAGAAGATCGCGCCAGCCAGGCCACCGGCCGTATTTTCGGCTTACCGGGAACCGATGACTTCGACAATACCTCCAATATCGCGGCGCAGGAGAGTAATCAAGAGTTGTTCAGCGGCGGCTTCTTCTTCGACGAGCAAATCGGTATAAACAACCGGCTATATCTGAATGGCGGCGTGCGCATCGACGGCAACAGCGCCTTCGGGGACGAGGTGGGTCTGCAAGCCTATCCCAAGGCCGCCATCGCTTATAACGTTTCCGACGAGGCCTTTTGGCGGAACAGTTTTTTGGGGAACGCCTGGAACGGCATGAAGCTGAGAGCCTCGTGGGGAAAGACCGGCACTTTTCCCAATCCCTTTGTGAAAGACAGCACGTTTACCACGGGCTCGTTCATCGGCGTTTCTTCGGCCGGCTTCGGCAATCCCGGCAATGATGAGGTCAAGCCGGAGAAAACCGAAACGTTCGACGTCGGCTTCGATGCGGCTTTTCTGAACGAGCGCGTGGGCTTGGAATTTTCCTGGTACAAGGAAAAGACCACTGATGCTCTCTTCGTCGTGCCCAGCCAGCCTTCCTCCGGCCTGGGGCCGCAGTTGCGCAACATCGGCGAGATTCAAAACGACGGCATCGAGCTGGCAGCAAATGCTACCATTATTTCCAATCGCGATTTTAGCTTCTCCCTGCGGGCCTCGGTGGCGACGCTTGACAATAAAGTCACCAAGCTGAACGGCGCACCCCCCTTTACCATCGGCGGCTTTGCCTTCATACCGCAACGAGTGGAAGAAGGCGAGCCCGTTGGCGTTTTCCGCACCACTCATGCCAACGATAACCCGTCAACGACAGCGTTTGAATCTGACACTCGATTGGATTTCAATCCCTTCCCCAGGAAGACTGGCAACGTCTCGGCGAATTTCACCTTGTTCCGCAATCTCAATCTTTCGCTCCATGGCGACTGGCAGACCGGGGGGTACAGTTTGAATACCATCGCCGTGACGCGGGTGTTCGATTCGATGAAGCCGCATATCGATCGCATTCCCCCGGGCTACAATTTTCAGACCTCCTCCGGGGTTTTTGTCGAAGAGTCCGACTACTTCAAAATGCGGGAAATTGTAGCCCAATACCGGTTCCGCACCGTGAAGTACGTCCGCGAGCTGTTGCTGACGGCCAGTGTGCGCAACATTTATACGTTTACCGGCGCAAAAGACTTCGACCCCGAGCTCCACGCCATTCGTTCGGGTGTCCAAAATGTCGGTGTTGATGCGGGCGGCATCACCTTCGCGACCCTGTCGCCCGCGCGCCAGTTCCGCTTCGGCGCTGAAATTAGTTTCTAGTCTGGCAATGTCTTGACATGTACAAACGAAAATCCATCAATCATCTATTGAGGGTTTACATATGCGCCCATCAAAATCAATACAGCCTGGCATGAATCGATGCTGGCTCGTCTGGGCCGGCCTCTTTTGTTTGCTGCCGGCGCCGGGCTGCGACCTGATTGATCCCATTAGTGTGGATAACCCCCAAACGACGCGCGAGGATGTGCGCGGCGCCCAAAGCACGACCACGCCATTTCTGGCCGGGACGCAGCGCCGCTTCTCCAACGCCCTGGAGCAATTGGCGTATTTCACCGACGTGGTTTCAGACAACTATGATAACGTCGCAACTTTTATTTCGCCATTGGCTGACATTCCCACGGGGATCGTACCGCGGGATCTCACCTTGAACGGCCAGGAAGGCCCCTATTTTGAGACGCAAGAGTTGCGTGCCTTGGCAGAGTATGCCATCATCACCGTGGTGCCTGCGGATGCCAACGCCACCGCGGCACAAAGAGCCGAGTTCTATTTTTATGCCGGCATGGGACACTTGCTATTGGCGGAGAATTTTTCCGCCGCGCCCGTTGCGCCGGATGGCGCAGCGGTGCCGGCCACCACGCTGTTGAATTTGGCCATTCAAAGTTTTGATCAAGGCCTGGCTGTCAGCACGGCGGCAGATTTGAGCGCGCGTTTCCATCTCGCCAAAGCACGTGCTTTTCGCCTGGCCGGCGATGCGGCACAGGCGAGTGCCGAAGCGGATTTGGCCCTGGCCGCAGGGCCGGCGAATTATGTTTTTTTCTCGCGCTACGATGTTGCCAACGATCAAAACAGCTCTGCGCAATTT
>JBOHQX010000197.1:0-30001 GCA_050732395.1 bacterium | reverse complement strand
CAGAATAATCTGGGCACGCTGGACCAAACGCGCAACGGTCATGCGGCCGCGCGACCATTTCGTTAAGATTTTTCGTTCTGCATCGGTTAATTCAATTTTGACAGCACGTCGCATCGAGCGTCTCCGGCTTGTTTAAGAGAAAGACGCTCCAAAATCGCATTTGTTCAATCAATTTTGAGACACTACACTAGCACAATGAACTGAAATTTCCTTGCTTTTTTTACTTAGATCTGATCATGTAGGCGCTTAGCTTTTCATACTCAGAATAAAATTCTGACTTTTTTAGCGCCAACGGATAGATTAAGACCAACGGATGAAAAAAACCAAAGGTTGTATCCGTTGGTCGCTCTTCCATCCGTTGGTGATTTTTTAGTTTGGCGCTGCCCGTAAGGGCTTCGGTTTTCGGCCCGCAAGGGCACTTCAGTGGCTTGTCCGAAAATCAGAGGTAGCACTAACGGGCAGCTTGCGGCAGGATTACGGGTGGAGTTTAATCGAAGGTCGAGAGGGAGGGATGAAGATAGAGGATAGAAGATAGAGGATAGAGGATGGTGGATTGTCAACTGCATCAAGCATCCAGCATCCAGAATCAAACAACCCGCATCAACCTGCGACTAGGCGTAGGAAAAACGCGCACACCAACCCACCGTAGTTCCCCAGCAAATACCCCAAAACGCCCATCAGCACACCCACCGGCGCCATGGATTCATAATACGCGGCGGCGACAATCGGCGCGCTCGCTGCGCCGCCGATGTTGGCTTGGCTGCCGATGGCCACGAGAAACATGGGGGCGCGCAACAATTTTGCGCCAAGAAACATAAAGGAAATATGAAATAAAATCCAAACCGCGCCAAGCACCAGCAACACCGGCGCGGCCAAGATGCCGTGCAAATCCGCTTTTGCGCCAATCGAGGTAAGAAAGAGATACAGCGCGACGTAACCCAATTTCGAAGCGCCGGCGGATTCGATTTGGCGCAATTTCGTGTATGACAGCGCGATCCCAAACGTGGAAATAAAGATCACCAACCAGGTGAATGGGGTAAAAATCGAAGCCACGAGAGGAAGGTCTTGCTGCAGTATGGGGTTCGTCAGGCCATGCAGCCAAAAGGCCAATGCGCGGCACACCACCGCGCCGGCAAAACCGAGTGTGATGGTAAGCATGGCATCTGCCAGTTGCATAGGCCTGATCTGTTCAGCTTGAAAATCTTTCATACGGCGATTGAGATCTTCCAGCACCGCGGTGCTGGCTCCGAGCCACCGATCCATTGCTTTCTGATAATTGGCAAGAAAAAGCAAAACGCCCATCCAGGTATAGCCTACCGCGGTATCGACGATAATGAAAAGGCCGGTGATACCATCTGGCGCGCCGACCGATTCCTTGATCGCTGCGAAATTGCCGCTGCCGCCTATCCAACTGCCGGACAGCGCGGCCATGCCCTTCCAAGCATCCGGCGGCAACCAGGACTCAAAAATCATGAAGACGATCGGCCCACCGATGATCACGCCGAGAGTGCCGATCAACATCATCGCCAGGGCTTTGGGACCGACTTTCATAATGGCCGGAAGGTCTGCCGTGAGCATTAAAATGAACAGGCTGAACGGCAGCAAATAATCACGCATCCAATCGTAAACGGGTGAATTGACCGGGATGATTTTGAATGTTGCTGCAAACGTGGGGAGATAGTAAATCAGGACAATGGAGGGAATGATACTGAAGAATTTTCGCGCCCAGGATTGTTTCGTGCCCCACAAAACCAATGCGCACAAACTCGCGCAGAATGCGAAGATCGCCATGGGATCTTGCAAAAGGGTCATACGCGCTCCGCTGCAAAGGGCTGTTTCAATACATGCCTGGCTTTTGACCAGGCTGATATCCAGGCGCCATTCCTGAAACCCTGAAATGTCTTCCCGCGGGGCCCTCGATTGACTTGGGCACAATAGCAGTTTCAGGAATGGGTGCCGAATCTACCAGGATGCTTTCAGCATGACAGTTGGAGGTTTTCGGACGGACGCTAAGCAAAAAAAGCTGACAATTCATGACTGCTTATCCGCGCGCTGTTGCAGGACTTTCCCGACCTCCTCGAGGGCCAACCCACGCGCCTCTAATAACACCAACAGGTGATACATCAAATCAGCAGATTCTGCGGCCAGACGCGCGTTCTCTTCTCCCACCGCTGCCAGCGCGACCTCCAGGCCTTCTTCTCCAACTTTCTGGGCGATCTTTTTAATCCCGGCATCGAATAATCTTTTCGTGTAACTTCCTTCCGGGCGTTCGAGATTACAGCGGTGAATCACTGCAGCAAGTTCATCAACACTGCCGAAGAATACTGTCGAGGTAGGGCGGGTGTCAATGGGCTCGCCAGCGAAGCAGCTTTGCGCACCGGTATGACAAGCGGGACCAGCGCCGTGCACTCGAATCAGCAAACTATCCTGATCGCAATCGCGATGTATCTCGTGTACGTATTGATAATTTCCCGAAGTTGCGCCCTTCTCCCACAATGCCTGGCGGCTGCGGCTATAGAACCAGCAATGGCCGGTGGTAAGTGTTCTCTCCAGGCTTTCACGATTCATATAAGCCAGCATCAACACGCGGCCGGTGAAAACGTCCTGTAGAATGGCGGGGATCAATCCTCTTTCATCGAATTTGACCTGGTCAAGCAGCTCTTGCTTCATAGCGTACGGGAATGCCTGTTTCATGAAAAACTTTTTTGAGATCGTGGATTTTCAGCTCACGGAAATGAAAGAGGGAAGCGGCAAGCACGGCATCGGCACGGCCTTTTTGCACGGCCTCGACAAAATGTTGAATGGCTCCCGCACCACCCGAGGCAATGATGGGAATATTGACGGCGGCACTCATACTTTGGAGCAAAGGCAAATCGAAGCCCGAGCGCGTGCCGTCTTTGTCCATCGAAGTCACCAGTAGTTCCCCGGCGCCATATTGTTGTGCTGCTCGCGCCCATTGCAGAGCGTCCTGGCCGGTCGTGTTTCTGCCGCCGTGCGTGTAAACCTCCCAATGATTGTTTTTCCAGCGCGCATCTATGGCAACCACGATGCATTGGCTGCCGAAGACTTCGGCGCCGGCGGTGATCAATTCCGGTTGCAAGAGTGCGGCAGTGTTGATGGAAATTTTGTCCGCGCCCGCACGCAGAATCTCGCGAATATCATCCACTGTACGCACGCCGCCTCCGACAGTGAACGGAATGTGAATATTTTCGGCAACACGTTGGACCATCTCCAACAAAATCGCACGTGCGTCTGACGAAGCGGTGATGTCTAAAAACACCAACTCATCCGCGCCTTCTTCGTCGTAGAATCGCGCCTGCGCCACGGGATCGCCGGCATCGATCAGGTTCACAAAATTGACCCCTTTGACCACGCGACCGTCTTTCACGTCCAAACAGGGGATGATGCGTTTGGCTAACATGGGCTCGCACAATCAGCGATTTGTCTCTACGGATGGATTGATGGATGGATTGATGGATTGCTGGATTGTTGGATTGCTGGATTAGTGGATTGCTGACGCAGTTTTGTTGTCCAGCGATCCACCAATCCATAAATCCACCAATCCAGTAATCCATCAATCCAGTAATCCATCAATCCACCCACCGCTCACCCCCTTCCCTCGCTCCATCTGACCGCTTCGGCGAGCGAGAGGGTGCCTTCGTACAGCGAGCGGCCGAGGATGACCCCGGCGAGGCGTGTGGACTTCAGCGCACGTAACTGCTGCAGGTCGCCGAGATCGCGCACGCCGCCGGAGGCAAGCACATTCAAATTCGTCTTTGCCAGGAGTAGTTGCAAGCCTTGTACATCGACACCGCTGAGCATACCGTCGCGCGCAATATCCGTGTAGATGACGGTTGCAACACCAATCTCCTCGAGCTGCTGCGCAAACTCGATCATGTCAATTGCCGTGCTGCGCGCCCAGCCTTCGACCGCGACTTTCTGCTGGCGGGCGTCAAGCGCGACGACGATGCGAGCTGCCCCGAACTTCTCCACTGCTTCCTTCACGATTCCGGGCTGGCGCGCTGCCACCGTGCCCAGGATCACGCGAGTGATGCCGGCGGCAAACAGGTCACTCATATCCGCCAACGTGCGAATGCCGCCGCCGGTTTGAATGCGCAAGGGCATTGTTTGCGCGATTTTTTTGATGACTTCCCGATTGCTGCTTTTTTCGGCGAACGCGCCGTCGAGATCGATCACATGCAAATGCGTTGCACCTTGCGCCATAAAGGCCTCAGCCGTCGCCAGCGGATCGACACTATAAACCGTCTCGCGCTCGCGCTCGCCTTGCTGCAAGCGCACACATTTGCCCTCGCGCAAATCAATGGCAGGATAGATCAGCATCGGGTGATGAAGTTTTGCAGAATACGCATGCCGGCTTTCTGGCTTTTTTCGGGATGGAATTGCACCCCGAAAAGATTTTCCTGCTCGATCACCGCGGCGAACGACATGCTGTAATGGCAATTGGCGGCTTCGAATGCCTGGCCGTGCGCCGGCGCGCAATAGGAGTGCGCAAAATAAACGTAATCGCCGGAACGCAAGCCATGTAAGAGCTTCGTGTCTTTTTTTATTTCAAGCTGATTCCAGCCCATGTGCGGAACTTTGTCGGTCGCCGGCAAGCGCAAAACCTTTTCAGAAAAAAAGTGCAATCCCGGCACGCCGGGCGATTCTTCGCTTCCAGAAAATAAAATCTGCAATCCCAAACAAATGCCGAGAATCGGCTTGCCTGCGTGTCGTTGCTCTTGAATGAATGTCACAAAATGCGCGCGCTGCAAATGTGACATGACATCACCAAACGCGCCCACGCCGGGAATGAGAATCCTGCCGCCGCGATATTCCTCGGGTGTTTTGATGACTTGCGGTTTCGCGTCCAGCGCTTGCAACGTTTTAAGCACGCTGAAAAGATTGCCGCCACCGTAGTCGATGACGTCGATCATAAGATTTCATCCTCGAAGAGTTGATTTACGATTTGTGATTCATGATTAGCGATTTACGATTTGCGATTGGCGAAGGATTCATCAACTTCGGAAGTCGCAAATCGTCAATCGCTAATCGTAAATCGTCTATCAAAGTACGCCTTTCGTCGAAGGCACTTCATTGCGGCGCGGATCTTTTTCCATCGCCTGTCGCAGCGCCTGGCCGAAAGACTTGAATACGACTTCGATCATGTGATGCACGTTGCGGCCATGCAAGAGGTCGCAATGCACCGTCAATTTGGCATGGTTGCAAACGGCGAGCAGAAAGTCTTCCACCAGCTCACCGGGAAAAGCGCCGGCGAGCTTGCCGTTGAGATCATGACTAAAATGTAAGAAGCTGCGGCCGCAGCAATCTACTACGGTGCGTGTCAAAGCTTCGTCGAGAGGAACATGAGCAGAGCCGTAGCGCCGAATGCCGGCTTTGTCGCCCAGCGCCTCCGCCAGAGCCGATCCCAAGCAGATACCGGTGTCTTCAACCGTGTGATGAAAATCAACATGCAAATCACCCTGTGCGCTGAGTTGCAGATCCATCAGTGCGTGCGCCGCGAACAAATGCAGCATGTGATCGAAAAAGCCGATGCCCGTGGCAATGGCAACTTTGCCGGTGCCGTCCAGATTTAGTGAAAGGTTGATTTCCGTCTCGCCGGTTTTGCGGTGGATTTGCGCCGTGCGATTCATGATAGCATTCTCATCTTTTCGTGACTGCTTTTGCCTGAAGGAGCAGAACCAGCACACCGATCAGCACGTCATTTAGGATGAACCTTTTTGGAATTCAGCACTGCACTTTTCCTAAAAAGTTTCCTCCTGTAATGACAGTGCCGATTGTCTTATCTTGCGACTGAAAAGCGCTCTAAGCTTTCCAGCAATTTCCGATTCTGCTCCGCCGTGCCAACGCTGAAGCGCAAACAATTCTCCAAACCTGGATATCCGCTCACGTCGCGCGCGAGAATACCCGCACGCAATAACCATTGAAACAAAGCCGGGCCGTTTTGAGCACGAACCAAAAAGAAATTGGCATCGGAGGGATAAACGCGCAAGAACGAGAACGCTCGCAGTCGAGGTGCGAGCTCGTCCCGCTGCTGAATGATTTCACGCACGAATCGGTATAGTTGATCGGTTTCTTCCAAAACCAGCTCGGCCGCCAGCTCGGAGAAAAGATTGACGCTGTACGGCAAGCGCACTTTTCGAACCTGTGCGCAAATTTCAGGCGCGGCCATGAGATAACCGACGCGCAACGCGGCCATCGCCATCGCTTTCGAAAACGTGCGCAGAATCACGAGATTTTCGAACTCGCGCAACAGCGGCTTGGCGTCTTGCCGGCTAAATTCATGATATGCTTCGTCAATCATAACCAGCCCGGGGAACTGCTGCAGCAGCACACGAATGTCGCCCAATGGAAAGTTGTTTCCAGTAGGATTGTTCGGCGTGCATAAAACCAGCACTTTCGCGCGCGGCGAGCGCGATGCGAGCAAGATTTCTTCCATCGGCAGCGAAAAACCTTCCGGATGCAGGAGACAGGAAATAACTTCCGCGCCGAGAATTTTGCCGGTCAAGCCGTACAAAGTGAAAGTCGGCTCGGACACGATGATTTGGTCGCCGGGTGAAAGAGTGGCGACGAGTACAGCTTGAATCAAAGAATTGGAGCCATTGCCCACCAGCACTTTGTCGGCGGGCAAGTCAGTGAAGCGTGCGATTTTTTGATTGAGGCTTTCCATTTGAAAATCAGGATAGCGCGCCCAATCCAAAGTTTTCACGCGCGCAAAAAATTTTTCTTTCAGAAAATCCGGAAAGCCGAAAGGGTTTTCATTTTGATCGAGCTTGATTTGGCAGGCGCGCTTGTCCAGATGATAGCCTTTGACGTTGAGGACTTCCGGCCTGAAATAGCGTTCAGGATTCATATCCAGATCATTCGGGCCTTATGCGTTTGCTTTGATTGTCCGAACAGCTTTTGTACCCGTCATTCACAAGGAATCAAAAAAAGAAAAACTCACGCAAAGATTACGCAAAGATTTTCTTTGCGTAATCTTTGCGATTCTTTGCGTGAACGTTCCTGCAGAGATTTCACGCTTACCCGGACTACCCCTCCTCTCGCCTCTGCGCGGATAACGCATGATTAAAAAGCTCCTCCGCACGCGCCAGCTCAACGACGGCGTCTTTTTCCAACAGCCAACCTTCCCGTGTGTATTCAATAACGTGCTGGTGACGCACAAAATCATACACGCCCAGCGGCGAAGAAAAACGTGCGCTGCGATTCGTCGGCAAGGTGTGATTAGGCCCGGCAACGTAATCGCCCAAAACCACGGGCGAATAGCGGCCCAGAAAAATCGCGCCGGCATGATGAATGTTCGCCAGCCACTCGTGCCGCGCGCGTGTCATGATGTGCAAGTGCTCGGGCGCAAAAATGTTGATAACGGCGCACGCCACGGCATCGTCATTCGCTTCGACAAAAAAGGTGTTCCGTTCCCAAGCCTGCTTCACAATTTCGTGCCGCGCCACCCTTTCTAATTCTTGCTCCGCGCCTTCCGCAATTTTGCGTAAATGATAGTCGTCGGTCGAAACCACTAACGCGCGTGTGAGCGGGTCGTGCTCCATCTGCGCAAATAAATCTTGCACGACCAGCGCCAACGGCGCGGTGCCATCGACTAACAAAGCTATTTCCGTCGGACCAGCCAGCATATCAATACCCACCCGGCCAAAGACCTGGCGTTTGGCCTCGGCCACGTAGGCATTGCCGGGACCGGCGATCTTGTCGACCGCGGGAATGGTTTTCGTGCCAAACGCCAACGCCGCAATGGCCTGCGCGCCGCCGATTCTGAAAATGCGATCCACTCCGGCGAGCTCAGCCGCCAGCAATAGAATTGGCGCTATTGTTCCGGTGGCGCGATCGGGCGGAGAGACCATCACGATGTCCTGCACCCCGGCAATCTTCGCGGGAATGGCCGTCATTAAAACCGTGGATGGATATTTTGCGCGGCCACCGGGTATGTAAATGCCAACGTGATCGATGGGCAGAACACGCTCTTCTAAGACGACGCCGGGGCGTTCCGTGCGCCAGCTGGAGGGTTTTTGCTTTTGGTGATAGAAGTGAATGTTCTCCGCCGCTTTTTCCAACGCCTGGCACAAAGCCGGTGCGGCTATACTTCGAGCGCGTCGCCTTTCTTCAAGCGAAATTTCCATTGTTGCTGGCGAGAGTGCTACGCCGTCAAATTCTTGCGTCAGTCGCAAACATGCCGCATCACCTTCCAAGCGAACCGCGGTAAGAATGTTCTGCACGGCTGAAATGATCTCAGCGGAAGCCGATTCAGCTTCCAAAAGAAATGACAATACTTCGCGGGCTTGTGCTGCATTTTCAAGCTTGAGGTATTGCATGATGATCTTACAAACCGTCATTCTGAAAGAATCTTGGTCAGAGGCACCAGAGACGCTGCTAACCAAGAGTTGGACTGCGTGAAAACGTGCTTCACGCCACGACCTTTGCCAGTAATTTATCAATAGCAAACAGCTTCAGCTTGTGGCTCGCTTTGTTGACGATGAGCCGGGCCGAAGAAGCAAGGATCTCCTGCAGAACTACCAACCCATTTTCCCGCAACGTTGCGCCGGTCTCGACGATATCGACGATGACGTCGGCCAATCCAGTAAGCACGCTCAATTCCACCGAGCCTTGGAGCGCGATGATCTCGGCTTGCACCCCCGCGCGCTCACAATAGTCGCGCGCGATATTGGGATATTTCGTGCCCACGCGCACCACCGCGCGCTGGCGCAACTCATTGATGCTGTCTTCCGTCCGGCCGGCTATGACGACTTTGCATTGGCCAAACCCCAAGTCGGCCGGCTCGAATACGTCGCATTGGCTTTCCATTAATACATCTTTGCCGGCGATACCGAGATCGGCGATGCCGTATTCAACGTAGATGGGTACATCTTGTGGTTTCACCAGCAGGGCGCGCAGGTCGCCGGCAGGTGTAGAGAGTATGAGCCTGCGGCTGCCCACGTCGGCGTGCGCAAAATCAAACCCTACGGAGGCGAGCCATTGCAACGACGGCACCAGCAGTTTACCTTTGGCCAAGGCCATGACGAGTTGATTTAGCCTTTTGGAGGCAAAAACATTGTCGGAGATTTTAGGCATGCGCTTGTACCGCCCGCACCAATAAATCGACGTCGAACGAAAACCCCACGGAAGGCATATGGGCGCCGAAACGGGAGACCAGGTCGTCATAACGGCCGCCGCCGCCGAGCTCTTCTCCCACACCGGCCGCAAAAGCGCGCAGCATGATGCCGGTGTAATAGCCCATGCCCTCCACTTCGCTCAGATCCACAAAAACCTGGTGCGCTTGCGGATGCTTTTGCAGCAGCGACAACAACGACTCCAGGCGCGCGATCGCGGCGTGCGAATCTTTGTTTTTCGTGAAGCGCCGCGCTTGGGGTAGAATCTCCTGGCCGCCGTGCAAATGTGGGAGGTGCACGAATGCTTCGCGCAATTCGTGCGCCAGCTCCAATTCCTCGGTGGCCCGCGCCAGTCCGGCGACGTCTTTACGCTCCACCAGGTACTTCAGCCTCTTCAGATTCTCCCCGTCCAGTTGCGCCTGCGCGATGAGACCGTTGAAATAACCGATATGCCCGATGGCGATGCGCGTGTGCGCGAGCCCCAGCGCCAGGAAGCCGTCTAAAATGCAAAACACGGCCTCGCCGTCGGCTTCCAGCCCGGCTGCGCCCAAAATCTCAAAGCCCACCTGCCATTTCTCGCGGCGCTTGCCGGCGTGCAGCGGTTCGGCGCGAAACACTTTGCCGGAATAATACGCGCGCACGGGCGCGGGCATTTCAAAAAAACGCGCGGCGGCAATGCGCGCGATTTGCGCCGTGAAATCGCTGCGCAGTGCCAGCACGCGGCCATCGCGATCCAGAAAACGATAGGCCCTTTCTTCCCGCCCATTCTGCGCTTTGCTCGCCTGCGCAAAAACCTCGCTGTACTCATACGCCGGCGTGATGATTTCACGATAACCTTTGCTTGCCAACATTTCGATCAAGCTTCGCTCCACCTGGCGGCGCGCATGCGCTTCTTCAAACAAAAAATCATGCACGCCTGGCGGCAGCCGGTAGTGGGTATGCAACGTTTTTGCCGGCAATTCGGACATATGTTTCCTTATGATAGTACTACCGCCCGGGCGCTGTAGATCTTCTAGACGACGCGTCAGAAAAAGCAAAAGCGCCCGGGCGGCAATGTGCATGATAATTCAAAATAAACTTTTTTCCGCAAGAAGCAAGACACGAGGACATTCCGTGTGCATTTTTGATCCGTTGCATAATCGCGCTTCAAGAGGGCTTTCTACTTGATTTTTATTGTGTTCGCCAGCGAACACCGACTTTCCTCCCAGCGAACACTTGCAGAGGACAGTAGATGAAATGATGACTCCATAAGTATTTTGAAAACAAACCCGGCATGGTTGTTGACTTGATAGTCAGTGATCAGTGATTAGTAATCAGTGATCAGTTACCAACTGGACACTGATCACTAATCACTGATCACTAATCACTGATCACTGAACCCGGATCCCAAAATGCTCAAAAACTACCTAAAAATCGCCCTCCGCAATCTCATCAAACACAAAGCTTACTCGTTCATCAATATTGTGGGATTGGCGATTGGCATTGGCTGTTGCATGTTGATTTTAGTGTACGTCCAGGACGAGCTGCGCTACGATCGCTTTCACGCGCACGCCGAGCGCATTTATCGCGTGGTCGCGAGCACCAGCGAGGACGGGCAACCCACGAATGCCAACGGGGCATTTTCATGGAGCGAGGCTCTGCACAAAGATTTCCCGGAAATTGAGCAGGTCGCGCGTTTTCACAAAATGGGATGGGGCGAGAAACGCGTGGTGGCGCATGGTGAAAACCGTTTTTATGAAGAACGCTTCTTCTTTGCGGATTCGAACGTCTTCAAGATTTTCAGTTTTCCCTTCGTTGCCGGTAATCCTGCGCGCGCGCTGACCGAGCCCAACACGGCGGTGATCACGGCACGACTCGCACAAAAATATTTTGGGCATGAAAATCCTCTCGGCAACGTTCTGGCTCTCGACCCGTACAACGACGGCAAATTCATCGATCTCAAAATCACCGGCGTGCTGCGGGACCTGCCTTCGTATTCACATATCCAATTCGACATTCTGGCTTCCTTCGCCAGCGCCACCGGCCGCACGCAAGGTTGGGGCTTCGATCCGGTTTTCACTTATGCTTTGCTGGCGGAAAACGCTTCGGCCACCGCGCTCCAGGACAAGTTTCCGGACTTTCTCAAAAAATACATGGGGCAGGAGCCGTGGTATTCCCTCAGCTTGCAACCCTTGCGAGACATTCGCTTGCATTCAAGTCTGCGCGCGGAATTGGAACCCAACGGCGATATCGCTTATGTTTATCTTTTTTCTGCGATCGCCTTTTTTGTTTTGCTGATTGCCTGTATCAATTTCATGAATCTCGCCACCGCCCGTTCGACGCAGCGCGCCAAGGAAGTGGGCATTCGTAAAGTGGTGGGCGCGCAGCGCCAGCAACTGGTACGGCAGTTTTTGGGTGAAGCGATTTTGCTGAATCTCGTAGCGTTGATTTTGGCTGTGGTGTTGGTGGAATCATTGTTGCCGGTGTTCAGCGCACTGTCCGGAAAAGCGATGGCCGTACGCTCTCTCGATACCTTGCCACTGCTCGGCGGTGTCATCGGGCTGGCGCTGCTGGCGGGAATATTTTCCGGCAGCTATCCCGCTTTTTTTCTTTCCGCCCTGCAACCCGTCAGAGTGTTGAAAGGAGGCAGCAGCGGCTCGAAAAACACCGCGCGGCTGCGACAAGGTTTGGTGGCTTTCCAGTTTGCGATTTCGATTGTGTTGATCGCATGCACTGTGATTGTGCACGACCAGATGAATTACATGCGCGCCAAAAATCTGGGCTTCCAAAAATCGCAAATACTCGTGCTGCCATTGAATGAAGAAGTGCGCCGCAATTATTCGGCCTTGCGCGCGGAATGGCTGCGTGAGGGCATCGTGCAAAATGTGACCATGACCGAGCAAGTGCCGGCCAAGGCCGGAAACGGCTCGGGGTATCGTCTCGAAGGCCAGGCTGAAATTGAAGGCGTCCATCGTTTTTTTGTGGATGCACACTTTGGAGCGACTTATGGCATCGAGATGGCCGCCGGCCGTGATTTTTCCGAAAGCATTCGCACGGATGCCGAGGAAGCTTTTCTCGTGAATGAGGCTTTCGCCAGATCTTCCGGTTGGCAATCCTCCGAGCAGGCGCTCGGCAAGAGTGTGACCATGTATCATATGGATCTCGAAAAGAGCGGCCGGATCGTCGGCGTGACCAAAGATTTTCATCTGTTTTCCTTCCGCGAAAATACGACGCCGCTGTTGTTGACGATTATGCCGGCGGATTATTTCAATTTTATTTCGGTTCGCATTGTCCCGGCGCATCTCCCCAGCGCGCTCGCGCATTTGGAAAAAATCTGGAAAGCCTTCGCCCCGAGTTATCCCTTTGACTATTATTTTCTCGATCAAGATTTCGCGCGTTTGCATCGCGCCGATGAACAATTGGGGCAAGTCTTTGTATACTTCGCCGGTCTGGCGATCGCAGTCGCGTGTTTGGGCCTGTTCGGCCTTGCAGCCTTCAGCGCCGAACAACGTACGAAGGAAATCGGCGTGCGCAAGGTTTTAGGCGCTTCCGTGCGGCAAATCCTGCTGTTGTTTTCCAGGGATTTCACCAAACTGATCCTGATCGCATTCGTGCTTGCTGCGCCACTGGCGTATTTCGGGATGCAGCGCTGGCTGCAGGCATTTGTATTTCGCGTCACCCCAGGCCCCGGTGTCTTCTTGCTTTCCGGCGGCCTGGCGCTGTTGATTGCCTGGTTGACGGTGAGTTTTCAGGCGCTCAAGGCCGCGCTGGCGAATCCGGTGGAGGCACTGAGGTACGAGTGAGCAAAACATTCGATAACTATTCAGCTTCCGACTCCGGTTGAAGAGTTAGTACGGTAAGTAACATTATAATGTCATCCTGGAAGGATCTTTTTTGAAATTGAGCACGGTGCTTGTGCTGAAAAAGATGCCTCCTGCATGACATGTTACTTGGAAGGTATTGAAGAACAATGAATGAGATTGATTAGGCGTGTAACCATTCAAAGTCAGAAAACCGGCTTGCGAATTTATCACGCAGAGCATCGCAAAGGATCGCAAAGAAAAGCTTTGCTTTAAACTTAGCGTCTCAGTTTCGCCCGCGTTGGGCAACCAGATAACTTCAGAATAATGCTCTGGAGGTTTTCTGGCAGAATGATTTCGAATCATTCTGCGGAAAAATTATTCTGCCTAAGGTTTTTTGTGTTGCCCGAAGGGCACCGGATTTCAGCATGTCTGAAAATCCGAGGTAGGCCTTTTTAATGAGAGATCATGTTAAAGAATTACCTCAAAATCGCATTCCGGAATCTGCTTAAGCACAAAGGCTATACCCTTCTCAACGTCGCCGGGCTGGCGATCGGGATGGCATGCTGCATTTTGATTCTGCTGTACGTGCAGGACGAGCTGAGTTACGATCGCCATCACGAGAAGGCTGATCGCATATATCGCGTGGCGGCGGATCTCAAATTTGGCGGGTATCATCATCGCCTGGCCGTCGCGCCTGCGCCATTGGCCGCAGCGCTGGTGCGTGATTATGCCGAAGTGGTTGCGGCGGCGCGTTTTCGCGATCAGGGCAGCTCCCTGGTCAAGAAGGAAGGCGCGCAGAATTTCAAGGAAGAGCGGGTGATTTTTGCCGACAATGCCGTCTTCGAAATCTTCACGCTGCCTTTCCTCTCGGGCGATGCCAAGACTGCGCTCGTCGAGCCGGACGCTGTCGTCATCACCGCTACCACGGCAAAGAAATACTTTGGCGAGAATAGCGCGCTCGGGCAGGCATTGATCTTTGACAATGCAGCAACGTACAAAATTACCGGTGTGATCGCCGACATGCCGGCAAACAGCCACTTTCATTTTGATTTGATCCTTTCGCTCACGGCTTTAGAAGAAAGCCGAAACGAAGAATGGGGAAGTAATAACTTTACAACTTAACTTTTGCTCAAAGAAGGCGCCGATCCGGCGGCTCTCCAAGCGAAATTTCCGGACATGATCAAGAAATATCTCGGTCCGCAAGCGGAGAAACTCTTGGGCGTGAGCTTGGACGAGCTGCTCAAGCAGGGCAATCAGGCGCTGTACTATTTGCAACCCTTGCGCGACATTCATTTGCATTCCGATCTCGCCGTAGAATTCGAGCCGAACGGCAATATCAAATATGTCTACATTTTTTCGGCGATCGCATTTTTCATTTTGCTGATTGCGTGCATCAACTTTATGAATCTGGCCACTGCCCGCGCGACGAATCGCGCCAAAGAAGTCGGCATTCGCAAGGTGGTCGGCTCCGACCGGCGCCAGCTCATCGGGCAATTTCTGTCGGAATCTCTATTCATGAGCTTCCTCGCACTGGTCCTGGCACTGGGATTGGTGGAATTGCTGCTCCCCGCATTCAACCGGCTCGCCGAAAAGCATTTGCAAACTTTTTATGTTGGCAATTGGTCCTTTTGGGCCGCTCTGCTCGGCATCACGTTGCTGGTGGGTGCGCTGGCGGGAAGCTATCCGGCGTTTCTGCTTTCCGCTTTCAAGCCGGTGACCGTGCTCAAAGGGAAATGGCAAGCCGGCGCAAAATCGAGCTGGCTGCGCAATACACTGGTCATATTTCAATTCGCCGCTTCTGTTATTTTGATCGTGGGTACGATCGTCGTCAAAAATCAATTGCAATTCATTCAAACAAAAAATCTCGGCTTCGACAAAGAACAGGTGATCGTTCTGCACGATGCCTATGCGCTCGGCGACAACTTGCGCGCTTTTAAGAATGAAGTTTTGCGCAATCCCAACGTCTTGAGCGGTACGGTTTCCGGATATTTGCCGGTCTCTTCCAATCGCAGCGATACCGGCTTTTGGCCCGAGGGCACGCGTTCCGGCGAGAACGCGGTGTCGATGCAAATCTGGAACGTAGATTATGATTACGTGCGTACGATGGGCATGGAAATCGCCAAAGGCCGCGATTTCTCCGAGGCGTTCGGCGCGGATTCTTCCGCCATCATTCTCAATGAAAAAGCCGCCAAAGCCTTCGGCTTCGACGATCCACTCGGCAAGCTGATCTACACTTTCGCCTGGACGCCGGGCCAAGGCGTTGATCCAAACAAATTCGAGAAGTACACCGTCGTCGGGGTGGTGAATGATTTTCATTTTTCTTCTTTAAAAGAAAACATCAGCGCGCTGGGTTTGCGCCTGGGTCGCAGCCGCGGCCTAATGTCATTTCGCTTCAAAGCGGAAAATACGGCCGCGTTGATCGCGTATCTGGAAAGCAAATGGAAGGAATTTGCGCCGGATCAGCCCTTCGCGTATTCATTTCTCGATCAACGCTTCGGCGCCATGTATAAAACCGAACGTCGGGTTGGCGACATTTTCAGCGTTTTCGCCGGTCTGGCGATCTTTACCGCGTGTTTGGGATTGTTGGGCCTGGCCTCCTTCACCGCCGAGCAACGCACCAAGGAAATCGGTATTCGAAAAGTGTTGGGCGCGACGGTGGGCAGCGTCACGACCTTGCTCTCGAAGGATTTCGTCAAACTGGTGCTGGTCGCCAATCTGCTCGCCTGGCCATTGGCTTATTTCATGATGAACCGCTGGCTGCAAGACTTTGCTTACCGCATACATATCAGTTGGTGGATGTTCGCGCTGGCCGTAGGATTGTCGTTGCTCATTGCCCTATTGACGGTGAGCACCCAGGCGATCAAAGCCGCGCTGGCGAATCCGGTGGAGACGTTGAGGTACGAGTGATGAGGAAGTATTCAGTGATCAGTAATCAGTAATCAGTGTTCAGTAAACTGATCACTGATCACTGATTACTGATCACTGATCACTGATTACCTTAACCGGAGAACTTCATGCTCACAAACTATATCAAAACCTCCTGGCGCAGCCTCCTGAAGCAGCGGCTCTTTACCGGCATTAACTTGTTGGGGCTTGCGCTCGGGTTGGCAGTGGCCATTTTGATTCTCACCTATGTGCGCGCGGAGCTGACGTACGATCGTTTCCACGAGAAAGGCGATCAAATTTATCGGGTGATTCGCCAGGGTGCGGTCAATAATAATGAATATCTCATCGGCGTCACCTCTGCGCCCTATGGTCCAGCTCTACTGAATGATTTTCCCGGGAGCATCAAAAAGGTCGCGCGCGTCTTGCCGGACGAAGCGCTGGTCGCGCATGAACACCGCGCCTTCTTCGAAAAGAAGTTTTTCCTGGCGGACAAGAATTTCTTTGAGGTGTTTTCATTTCCTCTGGCCCAGGGTGATCCGGCCACGGTGTTGAGCAATCCCAATTCCGTCGTTTTGACGGCGGCAATGGCGCGCAAATACTTTGGCGAGAACGATCCCATGGGCCAAACGCTCATCGTCGACAATCGCCTGGAGTTCATGGTGACCGGAGTACTGGCAGAGAAAAACCTCCGCTCCCATCTCGATTTCGATTTCATCGCCGGCCTCGAAGTCTACGGCGATCGCGCCTGGTTTGCCGATTGGTGGTCCAACGCGTTGTTTACCTACGTTCTCATCGAGCAACGCGAGGAGGCCCGCCGCGTCGAAACAAGGCTTTCTGCTTTTATCGATAAATACCTGGGGGAGGATTTCAAGCGCAATGGCGCGCGCGTCGATCCCACGCTGCAACCCTTGGCTGAAATCTATCTGCAAAAAGAAATTCGTCACGATCCGGCTTTACATGGGGATAAAAATTCCGCTCACGTCTTCTTTGTTGTTGCAGCGTTCATTCTCATCATTGCCTGCATCAATTACATGAATCTCGCCACTGCGCGCGCCGGTCGCCGTGCGCGAGAGATTGGTGTGCGCAAGGCCCTCGGCGCTATCCGTTCGAGGTTGATGACGCAATTCTTCGTCGAATCTTTGCTGCTCGCTGCTGGCGCGATCGTGGTGGCGCTGGCCGCCGCCGAGCTTTTGCTTCCGTTCCTGAATTCCGCCTTCGCGCTGCATTTGGCCATCGATTTCACTCATCCGGGAGTTTTGGCCCTGCTGCTGGCATTGCTGATCTTCGTTGCGTTGCTGGCCAGCAGTTATCCTGCACTCCTCTTGTCGTCCTTCAGTCCTGCCACTGTTCTCAAGAGCCAGGCCGGCGCACGGGTGCAGGGCTTTTCGGTCAGAAGAAGCTTGGTGGTTTTTCAATTCTGCGTTTCGATTGGGTTGATCATCGGCACGCTCGTGATCGGCCGCCAGCTCGATTATCTGCGTCACAAAGAATTGGGGTTTGACGAAGCGCACGTGGTTCTGATTCCGGTCAACAACCGTGACATTCGCGTGCGGCAGGATGAGTTCACCGCGCGCTTGCGCACCGCTCCCGGCGTGTTGCATGCCTCCGCCACGTCCGGTGAGCCCGGTGGTTTTCACGATACCATGTCGTTCGGCGTGGAAGGCAGCGAACAAAACTGGCGTATGCGCACGGTTCGTACGGATCACGATTACGTCCAGACGTTCGGCTTGCATCTCGTCGCCGGCCGCGATTTCTCGCGCGCGTTCGGCACGGACGTGCAGCAGGCCGTACTGCTCAATGAAACGGCGGTGAGAATGCTGGGATGGAGCAATGAGCAAGCGCTCGGCAAGAGTATATACAACATTATGTTTGACAGCACGCGCAGCCGGGTGATCGGCGTCCTCGGCGATTATCATTTTTCATCATTGAAAGACGAAATCGATCCGTTGGTGATCGTGCTCCGGCCGTCGGCAGGTAAATTCGCGGTCAAGATCAATGCTCGCGATATACAAAGCTCGCTGGCCGTTATCAAAGATATCTGGAACAGCTTCGTGCCGGCTTACCCGTTTGAGTTTTCCTTTTTGGATGAAACTTTGGATCAGCTCTACCGTCAGGAACAAAGAGAATCGACGCTCTTCACCATCTTCGGATTCCTGTCGATCTTTATTGCCTGTCTGGGATTGTTTGGATTGGCCGCTTTTTCCGCCGAACAACGTGCGCGTGAAATCGGTGTGCGCAAAGTCCTGGGCGCGAGCGTCGCCAGCGTCACCGGATTGCTGTCCCGCGAGTTCGTCAAACTGGTACTGCTCGCCAATCTCCTGGCGTGGCCCGTGGCTTATTTCGCCATGAACCAGTGGTTGCATAACTACGCGTATCGCATTGAAATAGATTTCTCGACATTCGTAGCGGCGGGTGCGCTGGCATTGTTGATCGCATTAATGACCGTGAGCACGCAAGCGATCAAAGCGGCGCTGGTGAATCCGGTGGAGGCGCTAAGGTATGAGTGAAGGAGTGATCAGTATTCAGTAATCAGTATTCAGTTACTGATCACTGATCACTGAATACTGGATACTGGATACTGGAGAAATCCATGCTCAAAAACTACCTCAAAATCACTCTGAGAAATCTGCGCAAGAATCCTGCTTACTCGTTCATCAACATCGCCGGACTGGCGATCGGCATGGCGAGCGGTATTCTCATATTGCTGTATGTGCAGGAGGAGTTAACATTCGATCATTTTCATGGCAGGGCCGAGTGCATTTATAGAATCACGGAAACGCGGCCTTCGCTCGATCGCGGTGAGCGGCATTTTCCGTTTACGATGGGACCGGCCGGGCCTGCATTGGTTGCCGAATTTCCCGAAGTGGTAAAATCCGTGCGCTTGCGCAGCCGCGCGGGGACGGGCCGCTTTACGGTGCAACACGGTGAGAATCGTTTTTATGAAAGCGATCACCTTTTTGCCGAGCCGAGCTTTTTCGAGATTTTCGATTTCAACTTGCTGCAAGGCGATCCGGCGACTGCGCTGCAAGAGTCGCGTTCCGCGGTGCTGACGGCAGCGGCTGCGCAAAAGTATTTTGGCAAAGAAAATGCGATGGGGCAATTGCTCTCGATCGAGCGCTTCGGCGACTTCATAGTCACGGGCATTGCGGAAAATCCGCCGCACAACTCCCATCTCGATTTCAGCATGTTGTTGTCATTTGCTACGCTGGAAGCTGACCCCGGATGGAAAAGATACATTGAGTCATGGGACTCGGATAGCTTCATCACCTATGTACTCACCAGCCGGCCGCTCGATCTCGAGCGTTTTAGCGGTCAGCTTCCAGCTTTTGTGCAAAAGTATCGCGGCGCCACCCCAAAAGAGCCGCGCCAGCTCGCTTTGCAACGGCTCCTGGACGTTCATTTCGGCTCGGCGCAGTTGGAATCCGATCTGAACCGGCGCAAAGGCGACCGCATGTACGTTTATTTGTTCTCGCTGATCGCGCTATTCATCTTGCTGATTGCCGCCATCAACTACATGAATCTCGCCACCGCACGCGCCATGAAACGCGCCAAAGAAGTGGGCTTGCGCAAAGTCGTGGGCGCGCACGAGAACCAGCTCATCGGCCAGTTCTTGAGCGAGGCTATTCTGTTTACCGCGCTGGCCTTGTTTCTGGCATTGGTGATGGTTGAAATAGTCCTGCCCGCTTTCAATGCGCTGGCCGACAAACAACTCGCCCTCGATTTCTCCGCGCAGGGCTGGTTGCTGGCCGCGCTTTTGTTGTTGGTGGTCCTGGTAGGCGTCCTCTCCGGAAGTTATCCGGCTTTTTATCTTGCTAAAATGCAGCCGGCCTTTGTCTTGAAAAGCGATCTCAGAACCGGCGTGCGCGCGGTGCGCTTGCGGCAGGTCCTGGTGATCACGCAGTTTGCGCTATCGATCATCATGATCGTTGCCACTACGGCAGCTTACCGGCAAATCAACTTCATCCGCAGCAAAAATCTCGGTTTCAATCAGGATCAACTCCTGGTCGTGGATATCAATAGCGGCAATACGCGCCGTAATTTTCAAGCCATCAAAAATGAAATGGCCAGGATTCCCGAGGTGAAAAGCGTGGCTGTTTCTTCGCGCGTGCCGGGCGAATGGAAAAATCTCGATCAAATTCTTGTTGCCGGCGAAGGTGCGCCCGCCGCCCAAACGCATACCATGTTCTTTATGTGCGTCGATCAGGAGTTTTTGCGCACCTTCGAGATCGGTCTCGCTGCCGGCCGTGATCTTTCCGAGGAGATGGGCACGGATACCGCCGCCGTCGTGCTCAATGAAACCGCGGCGCGCGTATTGGGCTGGCAAGACCCGCTCGGGAAGGAGATCCAGGCGGAAGAAGGCCAGTATCGTGCTCGCGTCGTGGGCGTGGTGAAAGATTTTCACTTTCAGTCGCTGCATGAAAAAATCGCGCCATTGG
Organism: bacterium; assembly: GCA_050732395.1. Classification (GTDB taxonomy): domain Bacteria; phylum Zhuqueibacterota; class Zhuqueibacteria; order Zhuqueibacterales; family Zhuqueibacteraceae; genus JBIOXB01. Next base: position 9,760 of record JBOHQX010000197.1, on the reverse strand, counting down.
TACTGGGCCATTGGAATAATCCGGTCACTGCTATCGACTATTTTACCGCGCGCGTCAACACCAACGACATGGCGCAAACGCTTTCCGCGTTGCAGAAAGTGCACGAGCAATTCGATCAAAAAACGCCGTTCGAATACAACTTCCTCGACGAACGTCTCAACGATTTCTATCAAACCGATCTGCGCGTCGGAAAAATCTTCGGCATCAGCGCGGCATTGACGATCATCATCGCTTGTCTCGGGCTGTTGGGACTCGCGGCATTTATGGCCGAACAACGCACCAAGGAAATCGGCGTGCGCAAAGTGCTCGGCGCTTCCGTGGCGAACATTCTTTTTCTGCTTTCAAAAGATTTCACCAAGGTGATTGCGATCGCGACGCTGATCGCCGCACCCATCGCCTATTGGGGCCTGCAGCGCTGGCTGCAAGTATTCGCGTATCGCATCACCGTTGGCCCGGAAATTTTTGTGTTGGCAGGAGTCATTGCTTTATTGATCGCGTTGTTGACGGTGAGTTTTCAGGCCATCAAGGCGGCGCTGTCGAATCCGGTGGAGGCGCTGCGGTACGAGTGAGCGGAGGGCAGAGGGCATGGCGCATGGAGCATAGAGCATGGCGCATGAAGCGAAGTGCAGACCTCTGTTCCATGCTCTATGCGCCATGCCCCAAGCCCTCCGCCCTATGCCAAGGAGATGATTATGCTAAAAAATTACCTCAAAATCGCCCTGCGAAGCTTGCTGAAATACAAGCTCAATTCTTTCATCAATATTTTCGGCTTGGGAACGGGCTTTGCCGCCAGCCTTTTGATATACTTATTCGCGCGCAACGAGTTGACCTACGATGGCTTCCACAAGAACGCCCAGTCGATCTATCTGATTTATAAGGAACGCATCACTCCGACGGGCACACAGATTACGCGCGATACCTGGCTGCCCATGGCGCAGTCACTCAAGAATGATTATCCTGCCATCACCAACGCCGTGCGCTTGTGGGGCGGAAACGATTGGGTGGAAGTCGGTGAGCAACGTTTTCAAGAGAACATCGGTTACGCCGATCCTGCGCTTTTCCAAGTATTCACCTTTCCGCTCGCACAGGGCGATGCCGCCACAGTTTTTTCCGATGTTCATTCGGCCGTGGTTTCCGAGGAAATCGCACGAAAATATTTCGCCGAGCAGGATCCTATTGGCAAACGTATCACCATTGGCTATACCACGGACTATGTGATTCGCGGCGTACTGAAGGACATTCCACAAAATTCCCAGATTCAAATCAGCATTCTCGTGCCGGCGGTAAGCGCACCGTTCTATGAAGAAAATAAGAATGACTGGGGCAGCTCGTTTTTGTCCACATTCATTCAGCTCTCGCCCGGGACCGCACCAGCCGAGCTAGAAGCGCAGTTTCCCAATTTCGTCAGCAAAACCTGGAATGAAGAGCTCAACAAGAGCATGAAGCTCAAACTGACGCCGTTGTTGGAACTTTATAATGAGATCACCGGAGCGCATACTTACGCCTATATCCTGTTGGGCGTGGCAATGATCATTATGCTTATTGCCACGATCAATTTTATGAACCTTACCACTGCTCGTTCTGTTGAGCGCGCGCGTGAAATCGGCATGCGCAAGGTTTTGGGTGCACTCCGGCGTGAGTTGGTCAAGCAGTTCCTCCAGGAGTCTTTGCTGATGTCATTGCTCGCACTGGTGCTGGGGCTTTGTCTCTTGGAGATCGTTCTGCCATGGTTCAATTCTCTTTACGGACTCGAGCTCCACACTGATTATGTCAACCATCCGCAGAATATTCTTGGACTGTTCTCTCTCGCAGTAATTGTGGGCTTGCTTTCCGGCTGCTATCCTGCATTCGTGCTTTCGCGCTACCAGCCGGGCGAGGCGCTTAAAGGCAAGCTCAAATCCAAACCGGCCGGGTTACGCTTGCGTTATGGCCTGGTGGTCGCGCAGTTTTGTTTGGCAATGATCATGATGATCGGTACGGGTGTTATGTGGCGGCAGATTCAGTTTATGAAAAATGCCAATCTCAACTTTGACAAAGAAAATATCGTCGCCATTCCCGTGCAGGTCTCAGATTTCAAGAACCAGGAACAAGCACGCGTGCGGCTCGAAACTTTCAGAAACGAGCTGCGCCAGCATAACAGCATCCAGTCGGTGGCGTCGTCCATTCAAGTACCGGGGAGATGGCCGAGCTCGTTCACATTTGCATATCCCACAGATCGCGATGATTCACAACGTTTGCGTGTCCGGCGTGCGCTGGTGGATGCGCATTTCTTCGATACTTATGGAATGAGGTTGGTCGAGGGTCGAAATTTTGCCGAACAATCGGCGACGGATGCGCAACAGTCGCTGATTCTGAATGAAGCCGCTTTGCGCGATCTCGGTTGGCCCAACGCCGTTGGCCGGCAGATCCGCGTCGGAGAAACGGTTTATACGGTCATCGGTGTGATTAAAGATTACAACTTTGCCTCCCTTGCCAATGCGGTTGCACCGGTTTTGCATTTCTACCGTCCGTCGGATAGCGACGCGCATCGCGTGATTTCGGTGAAACTGGCGGCGGGAAATGTCGCGGCTGCTTTGGATCATATGCGCGACAAATGGCGCGCGCTCGATTCCGGCCGGCCCCTCGATTTCTTTTTTGTCGATGACAATTTCAATTTACTCTACCAAGGCGAAACGCGTTTGAGCACGGTCACCAGCGCTTTTGCCATCTTGGCAATTTTGATCGCCGGTCTCGGGCTGTTCGGATTGTCATCCTTGATGGTGGCGCAACGCACCAAAGAAATTGGCATTCGCAAAACGCTGGGCGCTTCTATCGCCAACCTCGTGTTTTTGGTGACGAAGGTTTTCAACAGGCTCGTGATCTTGGCGTTCATGTTGGCGTGCCCGTTGGCATATTTCGCGGCGAAGAGCTGGCTGCAGGATTTTGCTTATCACGTCGATATTGAATGGGAAATCTTCGCCTTGGCCGGGGTGCTTGCGCTGGTGGTCGCATTGTTGACCATCAGCTTTCAGTCCATCAAAGCCGCGCTGGCGAACCCCGTGGAAGCGTTACGGTATGAGTAGCAGAGGGCTGAGGGCGTGGAGCAAGGGGCATGGCGCGGCAAGATGCAATCAGATTAGAAGCATGGCCACAAAATCATCCTGAGGAATTCCCAATTTTTCATTGCGAAAAATGATATAAAGCTCACGCCTCTCTGTGTGTTTCCGAGTGATTCTGTGGCTAAAACTTTTGCTTTGCAACATACCTAAAGGACATTTTATGAAATTGCATCAACTCAGTGCATTCAATTTGGCATTGGTTTTCGCAAATGTGGCATGCCTCAGTTTCGGCTTACCCGCGGATTGTATGGCGCAATCGCGGTATGCCTATGCTGCCGACAAACCCATCAACGCGCCCACCATGTTCGGTGAAGGCATCATTTCTACGCCGCTGGATGAATTGAACGCGTGCTTTACTCCGGATGGTGAGACGATTTACTTTTGCATCAATGCGCCCAGCAATCGTCTCGGCGTAATCTTGTCTTCGCGGTTTGAAAAGGGCAAATGGCGCACGCCACAAGTCGTGCCTTTTTCTGGGCAATATACCGACTATGATCCCTTCATTTCACCGCAGGGCGACAAGCTTTTTTTCATATCTAATCGTCCGCTCGAGGGTAAGCCGGTCGAGGGCAAGCGTCCGAATTTTGATATTTGGGTGATTGAAAAAATGAAAACCGGCTGGACGGCGCCAACCAATCTTGGCGCACCGGTCAATGATGACGCGGATCAATACTATCCTTCTGTGGCTGCGAATGGGACCCTCTATTTCAGCACGATCAAACAGGGCGATAAAGGCGGTTTTGATCTGTATCGCGCCAAGCTCGTCGAGGGCAAATATGCCGAACCGGAAAAGCTGAGCGAAGCGGTCAACTCGCAATATGCGGAGATCGATGCCTGCATCGCGCCGGATGAAAGCTTTATTGTATTTGCCAGTTACAATCGCCCGGAGGAATTGGGCCGCGGCGATCTTTACATCAGCTATCAACAAGACGGCGAATGGACGCCGGCGAAAAATCTTGGCGAAAAGATCAATTCCAACGCGCGCGAGTATTGCCCCATTCTCTCGCCGGATGGCAAATACTTTTTCTTCACCAGCTTTCGCGGCTTTGCCGATAAGCCATTGGACAAAGCCGTGACGCATGAACAACTCGTACAACACCTGCGCAGCCCGTGGAACGGGACCGGGAATGTTTATCAGGTCGATGTCGGCGTTCTGCATACACCTCGATCGGGAAGCGACGAGTAGACAGTAATCAGTGATCAGTGATCAGTAATTAGTAATCAGTAATTAGTAATCAGTGTACGGACACTGGATACTGATCACTGATCACTGATTACTGATCACTAATCACTGATCACTGAAGCCTGAACACCGGAGTCAAATATGCTCAACCACTATCTCAAGATCGCCTTCCGCAACGTGCTCAAGCAAAAGGCCTATTCAGTCATCAATATTTTCGGACTGGCCGTGGGAGTTGCCTGCTGCGTGTTGGTCATCCTGTTTGTGCGGCACGAAGGAAGTTATGATCTTTTTCATGAAAACGGGCAGCGTATTTTTCGCGTGAATTTGGAGAAGAAAACGCCCGCGGGGAATTTGGAGCTCAGCGCGGGGCAACCGATCCCATTGGCGCCAACGCTGTCCGCCAGCTTTCCCGAAATTCAATATGCCACGCGTTTGCAAAACAGCTCGGGCGTCCTTCGTTCTTCTGAAGACAAGGCCACGCGCGAAACCGTTTTCTTCGCCGATCAGGATTTCTTTAGAATGTTCTCGTTTCCTTTTGTCCACGGCGACGCGGCTTCAGCATTGGCCAGCAAATCTGTCGTGGTCCTGAGTGAGGCGGCGGCACAAAGATATTTTGGCGAGGCCTCGCCGCTGGGCAGAACGCTCTCGGTCAGCTTTGGCGATCGTTTCGAGGATTTTATCGTCTCCGGCGTGGTCAAAAAGATGCCGAGCAACTCGAGCATGCAATTCGACTTCATGCTGCTTTATGAGAACTCGCCGAATTATGCCAATCTAGCCACCGTCTGGACGTCCTGGGGCGCGGTGACTTTCATTCAGCTCGCGAACGGTGCCTCGCCGGAGGCGGTGCAAAACAAATTCGACGGGTTCATCAAAAGTTATTATGGTGAGTTGATTCAAACGTGGCAAATTTTGGGTTGGATGGCAAAAACAGAAGGCGCATTGAAATTGAAGCTGCAGCCGCTCGCCGCCATTCATCTCGAGCCGAATGTGCAAAACAGTTTGCTGCCCACCAGCAACCCCGTTTATTCCTACATTCTTGCCGGCATCGGCGCGATTGTGTTGCTGATTGCGTGCATCAATTTTACCACGCTGGCGATCGGCCGCGCGGCCAGCCGGGCGCAGGAAATCGGTGTGCGCAAAACCCTCGGTGCTTTTCGCGGCCAGCTCATGAAGCAATTCTGGGGCGAGGCTTTGCTCTTCAGCCTGCTTGCTTTATTTCTGGGATTGGCGCTCGCAGAAGCGATCTTGCCCGTATTCAATTCCCTTGCAGATAGAGCGCTTGCCATCAGCTACTTTCAGGGCTGGGAAATGCCCGCCATTTTCCTGGGGTTGGTATTGTTCGTTGGGCTCGCCGCCGGCAGCTATCCCGCGTTGTTCTTGTCGCGCTTTCAACCGGTCGAAACGTTGAAAAATAGAATTCATCTCGGCAACAAAAATCGCTTGAGCCAATCATTGGTGTTCGTACAGTTTGCGCTCTCGGTATTATTGATCATCTGCACGTTGGTGATGTCCGAGCAGTTGCACTTGTTGAAAAATGCCAATCCGGGATTCAACGCGGAACAGATTGTCGTTATTCCCACCAACACCAAACAAAGCGAGGGTGAGAAACTGCTCGCGCTTTATCGCCAGAGGCTTGCCGGGCAGGCGCGCGTGCTCAGCCTCACCGGCAATTCCGACGGGTTCAACAAGGAAACAGGCTGGAAAGCTTTCGGCACCGCCAGCGGCGCGAGCTGGCAAGTGAACCTCATGCGTATCGACACTGAATTCATCAGCACCTTCGGCATGCAAATTGTACAAGGTCGCGATTTCTCCATGGAGAGAACTGCAGACGCGAACAGTGCGGTGATCGTAAATGAAGCGCTCGTCAAAGAATTCGGCTGGCAGGAGGCCGTGGGGCGCAGGTTTGAAGATTTCGTATTGCGCGGCGTACGCGAGCCCACGATCATCGGAGTCGTGAAAGATTTCAACTACGCGTCCTTGCATGAAACCGTGAAGCCGATGGTCTTGCACCTCGATCCGACTGAAGAAATCAAATACCTTTTTGTCAAGATCGCGCCGGGAGATTTTGCCGCAACGCTGGACGCCCTGCGAAATGCCTGGCAGGAGATCGCGCCCGGGAAGCCGTTCGATTACTACTTTCTCGACGAAGATTTTGATCAACAATATCGTGCGGAAGAGCGCTGGGCGCAAATCGTGCTCTATTCGACTTCTTTTGCGATCATCATCGCCTGTATCGGCTTGCTCGGCTTGTCGGCGCTGGCGGTGACCAGGCGCACGAAAGAAATCGGCATTCGCAAAGTGCTGGGCGCCTCCGTGATTGCGCTGGTGCAACTGCTGACTAGTGAATTCGTGCTGCTGGTTGCGCTCGCAAATCTCCTCGCCTGGCCCATCGCGTACCTCGCCATGAACAGATGGCTGCAGGATTTTGCCTATCGCATCGAAATCGGCTGGCAGATTTTCGTGCTGGCGGGAGCGGCCGCTTTGCTTCTGGCATTGTTGACGGTGAGTTTGCAGGCGATCAAGGCGGCGGTGGGGAATCCGGTGGAGGCGTTGAGGTACGAATAGCTTGGGGCGGAGGGCTGGGAGCGGAGGGCAGGGCACGTGGGCGGCCATGCTCTCTGCGCTATCCCCTCGGCCCTCGGCCCTCCGCCCTTTCGAACTCGACTCTGTGATAAATTTCACGAAGCGGTATCTGGAAATCGATACTGGTGCAATAAAGAATCGCTTCGGCGCCGTCATAATCCGATAGCATCCATTTGCCTTGCTGACCCAAAGAGAATTGCTCGAGGCGGATTTTGTATTGATCGATCAAAAGGTATTCGCGCATTGTCGGAACGGATCGGTAGAATTTGAATTTTTGGCCACGGTCATAATTCTCGGTTGAATCGGACAAGACTTCGACGATTAATATCGGATTCAGCAAAGTGTCGCGCCGGTTTTCGTAGAATTCTATTTTTCCACGTACGACGAGAATATCCGGGTAGGCAAAGAACTGCATGGTATCTATGCAGAGGCGTACATTTTCGTTGAATGCTTCGCAATTCTTGTTTTCAAAAGAGCGATTCAGCTGCTCGGTAAGGTTTCGGACGATGCGATTGTGGTCAATTGTATTGCCCGCCATCGCAAAGATTTCGCCTTGATAGTACTCGCTCTTATGCGTGGCGATTTCTTCCCGTACCAGATATTCTTCCGGCGTTAAGTATTTTGGAACTGGTTTTTGCATATAGGCGCCTAGTATAAAAACACAACCCCTTACTGGACGAGATCAATTTATGACGAGTCAGGCTCGTTACTCTCAGACTCAGCGATTTTGACGCAAAGGCAAATATCCTGAATCCTTGCATGCTCATCAGTCAAACTTAACCATTCAACAAAAGAAAATCAAGCTTCGCGTTTTCAAGAACAAAAATAGGCACGCATCTGTCGGAGGTAATATGCTCAAAAACTATCTCAAAATCGCCTCGCGCAATTTGCTCAAACAAAAGGGCCATGCCTTTATCAATATCACCGGCTTGGCCGTGGGGATGGCGTGCAGCCTGCTCATATTGCTCTATGTGCAAAACGAGCTGAGCTACGACGAATATCACGTCAACAAGGCCAGAATTTACCGTTTGGCCACGCGCACACAGGGTGCGTCGTTCGACGGTATTGCGAAAGTGAATGGCCCTTGGGGGGTAACCGCGCAAAAAGAAATCCCGGAAGTGGAAGAGGCCGTTCGCTTTGTGATCGTCGGGCAAATTCTGGTGAGCAGGGGCGAAAAACGGTTCTATGAAGAGGAAGGGCTCTATGCCGACTCCTCCGTCTTCCGCGTGTTCAGCTTTCCCTTGCAGCAAGGAGACGCCCGCACAATGCTCACGGCGCCGAACACGATGGTGATAACGCGCAATTTTGCGCAAAAATATTTTGGTGAAGAAAATCCAGTCGGGCAAAGTCTGGTGCTCGACAATCAAACGGAGTATGCGATCACCGGCCTGCTGGATAACATTCCTTCGAATTCACATTTCACTTTCGATTTTCTGCTGTCCATGGCCAGTCTCACCCATCCGCAACGCGAGAGCTGGATACAATGGAACCAATTCTATACGTACCTCTTGTTGAAGCAGGACGCGATGCCGCAGACCGTGGCAGCGAAAATGCCTGCGGTGCTGCGCCAGGGCATGGGCGAAGAAGCTGCCGCGCGCTATACGCCCTTTCTGCAGCCGCTGCCGGATATTCACCTGCACTCGCATCTCTTCCGCGAAATGGCGCCGAACTCGGATCTGGCGTATCTCTACATTTTCGCCAGTGTTGCGTCGTTCATCCTGATTATCGCGGCCATCAACTTTATCAACCTCAGCACGGCGCAGGCCACGCGCCGCGCCAAAGAGGTCGGCGTGCGCAAAGTCCTGGGCTCGCAACGCCGGCAGCTCGTCGGACAGTTTCTCACTGAAGCGATTTTGCTTTGTGTGCTCGCCGTTGTGCTCGCCATCAGTCTGGCAGAATTCCTACTGCCTGCATTCAATACCATGGTGGCCAGAAACCTGGAGATTACGTGGCTCCAAAATCCGCTGTTGTGGATCGCCGCGCTCGGGTTCACGGTGCTCATCGGCGCACTTGCCGGCAGCTACCCCGCTTTCGCGTTATCGGCCTATCAACCCGTGACCACGCTCAAAGGACAAACAACACGTGCGTCGAGAAAATCCGCTTTGCGCAACGGTCTGGTGGTTTTCCAGTTCGCGCTTTCTGCATTCTTGTTGATGGTCACGGGCATTATTTATCACCAGGCGCAATTCATTCGTGAAAAGAATCTCGGTTTCAATACCGAGCAGATTCTCACTATTCCGATTCAAAATCCGGCACTGGCCACGAACAGTGAATCCGTGAAGCAGGAATTGTTGCAGCACCCAAACATCGTGCAGGTTTGCGCCTCGGCCAATTTGCCCGGCGGCAGCGATTGGGGCATTCCGGTACAGCCCGAAGGCTTTCTGCCTGACCAGGTTCCATCCCTGCGCATCCTGGCGGTCGATGCTGATTTTCTGGGCACCTATGAAATGGACGTATCGCAAGGCCGCGGATTCTCCAAAGAGCGTGCGAGCGATCAAACCCAGGCTTTTATGATCAACGAAGAAGCGGCGCGGCAATTGCATTGGACCAATCCGCTCGAAAAAATGATTGCGATGCCCGCCGTGCAACGCGAACGTGCCCCGGTGATCGGCGTGGTCAAAGATTTCCATTTTCGCTCGCTGCGCGAACGCATCGGCCCGCTGCTCTTTTTCCTCCCGCCGCCGGATTGGTTCACGGTTTTCTCCGTGCGCATTCGCCCGCAGAACGTGGCGGAGACGGTGAAATTTTTGGAAGAGAAATGGCTGCAGCTCGATCCGGCGCATCCCTTCACATACTCATTCCTGGATGAGCGCTTCGCCCGGCTTTATCAAAGCGAAGCGCGCCTGCAGCAGATGTCGACTTATGCCGCAGGCTTGGGGCTCGTGATCGCCTGCCT
>JBOHQX010000196.1:0-9303 GCA_050732395.1 bacterium | reverse complement strand
GATGAATAGCTATGATTTCCGCCGCGCGCTTTTCTAACCTATTTTCGATCCTCGATCTACCATCCTCGATCTACCATCTTCGATCCACCATCCTCGATCTTCAATCTTCCTATTCACTGACCCGGCTCGCGATTGCCATACAACGCCTGCACCAACGCATTGCTGATGCCCATCGTACTGAAGCCGCCGTCGTGAAAGAGGTTCTGCATCGTGACTTTGCGGGTCAGATCGGAAAGCAGAGTGACGACGTAATCCGCGCAATCCTGCGCCGTGGCGTTTCCCAGCGGGGAAATCTTTTCGGCAAAATCGTATAAAGCATCGAAGCCTTCAATACCGCTGCCCGCAGTGGTTTTGGTGGGGCTTTGTGAGACGGTGTTCACGCGAATGCCGTATTTACCCAGGCGAGAACCAAAGCTGCGGGTGATGCTTTCCAACAGTGCCTTGGCATCGCCCATATCGGAGTAATTCGAAAATGTTCGTTGCGCGCCAATGTAGCTCAACGACACGAGGCTGCCGCCGGCGTTGAGCACTTCTGATTTCAAAGCTTGCGCGATAATACGATGTAAGGACATGGCGGAAACATCGAGAGTCTTATGAAAGAATTCGTAGTTCAAATCTTCGTAAGGCCGGTCTTTGCGCACGTTTTGCGACATGCCGATGGAGTGAACCAGAAAGTCGATTTTGCCGACCTTTGCCAACAGCTCTTTGAAAGCTGTTTCAATATCTTCACTTGAGCTCGCGTCACATGCGATCAAGGGTGCATCGCCGCAGAGCTTGGCCAGCTCAGCAATCGTGCCCAAACGAAACGCAACTTTCACGTTCGACAACGCGAACCTCGCCCCTTCACGATGCGCGGCTAAGGCAATGTGCCAAGCGATGCTTTTGTCATCCAGCGGACCAAAGATGATGCCTTTCTTGCCTTGCAAAAGGCCATAGCTTTTTGGACTCATTTCAAATACTCCTTCCGGTTTTTCGAGGTCTCGATATCTCAGTGCCTTCTACCAGCGCCAAGTCATTATCAAAAATCTGTATGACTACACATGTTCACTATAGCTTTTACCGTTCACTTCGTCCATCTCAGCCAAGTGCCCCATTGCGCTTCTTTACTGCACCTTTTCCTCCCCTTATGCCCCTTTGAGAATGATCATGCGTTCATAAGAGTTGTACTGAATGTGATCATTCGTTCTTAGCGGCCTCGCAATTTGTAATACGTCCCTTTGCCGGTCGAGCCTACGCGTTCGAGAATACTTTTTTCTTCAAGTTGCCGTAAATCCTCCGAAGCCGTACGTTTCTTGACTTCTACCAACTTCTGGTATTCTTGATTGGTAATGCGACGCCGTTTCTTGACGTGTGCAACTGCTTTGATTTGACGTTCATTGAGGCCTTGTTCGAGAAGAAAATCCTCTGTAAAAGAATCTTGCTTCAGAATGAGCATGAGCCCCTGATGCTCGCGCCATTCGGGCTCGGGCAGGCCGATCTTTTTGCATTCTTCGATCATGCGATTGGTGCCGCTGCCCCACTTTTCGACCAGGCCCGCCTCGTAAAACATCGTGCCGATCAGCTTATTGCGCAACACCGAGCGATGGCGACGCTTGAGATCATCGAGCTGCAAATCCGGCGGCAAGCTGCCCGGGTTCCAGATGATCAATTGGTCATCATAAATCCGGATTTGGATTTCAGCGGGAATGGCATAATCACGATGGCAAATGGCATTGATCAAAGCCTCGCGAACGGCTTCCAACGGATAATCCCAAACTTCTTCGCGCTGCGGCTGTCCCGTGATCACGAGCCGCACGGTAAGATGCTTCTTGATGAACGCGAAAGCCGCGTCGATTTGCTCGAACAATGGGCCGGTGATTTCCTGATCATCGATGATCAGGGTTTCTGATTTGAAGCGGCCGGCTTTGATGCGCGCATAAGGTATAAAATGCTGCGGATGCTTCGCAAAAAGCAATAGTGCGGCATTGGTCAATTGAGTGTGATGCAGCAGGCCTTGCTTTTCCAAGATTTCAGCCGGACTGGCCTGTTCATGAGCTGGCTTCGCACGTTTTTCCCTTGTACCGCGCAGAAAGCCCTGGACGAGGGCGGCGTCAACGTCAGCGAGCGTTGCCGCCTCGTGCGGCAGCGCATCCCAGCTCTTGCCGACACTTTGAAAATGCAAACGGGCTATTTCTGCCGAGGACAGCAAATTGTTGGAGTTGCCGAGGCGTTGGTAGCTTCGACCCGAGAGGGCAACGGGCTTGATGATTGCCTCAGCAATGTGCAAAACGAGATAGTCTCGTCCTTCCGCGCTTTGAATTTTCCACTCCGGATGCACCGCCGGCTGCAGTGCAAGGCGAATCTGCTGGAGCCACGGCTGGACGAGGGCCTCTTGCGCGCCGGGGGAATCGTCGTTCGCTGCGGCGGGTAAGGGCACGAGCAAGGTTCCACCCGTGGCATTCGCAAACGCGCAAGCGGCTTCCAGGCCGGAAGCATCCCATCGTTCCACGCTCGCAAGTTGCGCGGATTCCGGGGCCTGCAATAGTTCTTCGAGCTTCATAACTTTTGCGGCCGGCGTGAGTGTTTTTCCATCAAGAGATGGTATTTCAACTCGGCCGCATTGATGCTGGCTTGCAGCCGCTTTTGTGTTTCGGCATCCTGACAATTGGCCAACTGCACGCGAAGCTGCACCAGTTCCTTGCGCACTTCCATCTCCACCGGCAGCATACCGGCATTTTTCAGGATTTTGAAGCTTACGCGCAAATGCTCCGGCACTTCGGAAAAATCTTCCAACACCAGCGGTTTGCCGCGCCCGGACAAATGCTCGAGCTCACCGTTCTCCAGCGCTTCTTTAATTCTAATTTCGGCAATGAGGGCGACGATGTCCATGAGGGCAAATTGAATTAAGGGGATGAAGGGCTCAACAGTCGATATCGCAGCAAGGCGCCTTGGTATCGCGCTGCAAGAAGTTGTGGATCAACGATCTCGAGAAGCATTTGGACTTTTTCGCGGCAGCCGGGATCTGCTTCGCTCTGGGCCAGGAGGGCTTCGATAAACATTTCCAAAGCGCGACGATAGTGTCCGTGCGCTTTTTCGGATTCTCGTTGTAAACGATGCAACTCAGCCTGTTCGAAAAAGAGGGTGGCGATCACTTTCATCTTATCGGGATGCCCGAGCAACGGCGCGAGGGTCGCGGCATCGAACATCGGCACGATTTCAGGATTCAGGCCAAGCAGCTCACCGTAAGCCTTCTCGACTTCCTGCAAAGCCTGCTCATACTCTTCCTGCTCCTTGAGCTTGAGCAGGCGCGCCACGGCGGCCCCAAGCTGCTGCATCATTCTCATGATGTAATCACGTTCAATCATGGCGCCATTAACATAACAAATATAAAAGTCAATCGCCATTTTAATTATCATTTTGAACTAGTGTACGGGTTCAGTGATCAGTAATCAGTGATTAGTGATTAGTGTTCAGTAACTAACTTGACAATGTTAACTTAAATCCGCGCCGTCTCAATCTGTCTTGCTGTAAGCATCTTCCCTAGGTTTTGGTGCAGCCCTCTTGGGAAGATTCCTGCGGAATGACAGCGAATGGGGGCTTTGAGGGCTAACTTAACATTGTCAAGCTAATCACTAATCACTAATCACTAATCACTAATCACTGATTACTAATCACCTCCACCACCCCTCCCTCCCGAGCTGCCTCCAATAATCCGACAACATCAACCAGGCTGACTTCTCCATAGTACCACGATCCCGCAGCCAGCGCTTCTGCGCGCACGGCTTTGTAGATGTCATAGTAACTACGTTTAGCGTCGACGAAATTATAGACTTCATCGCGCATCAGACCGTGCAGGTTGCCGGTGTATTTCACCTCCCGGCGTTTTTGGAAATAGAGTGCAAGCGGTGCAGCATTGGCCGGCACTTTTTTGCTTGCGGCTGCTTCCTCCGGAGAGAGCTTGGGAAAGCGGGGTGCGCTGCCATTGATCAGGCTCTGCATCGCAGACAAGCTCGCGCGTAATTCTTTCTCATGGGTAGTCAAATTCAGGTTTAGTTTGTTAAGCCATTCTTGCGCAAGCGCATTCGAGCCGGTAAAATCACGCACGGATTCCAGTGCCCGGCGTTCACGCAGCACGCCTTGTTCGATAAGTATGTTCGCATCTTTCCAGGTCTCGTCTGCGCCGTTCGTTGCCACTTTCAAAAGTTGTGCAGCAATACTGAAGTCCTGGGCCAGTCTGCGCTGCCCCTGGCTGAACGTCTCCCGCGCGAACAAGGGCACATCGTCTTCCTCGGCGAAAGCCAGGACATATGCCATAGCTGCGATTAAAACATTGTTGCGCCGCAATTGCGTGGGATCGATGTTGTCGAGATCGTCGTCCGAGGAGTGAATAAAATCGTCAGGCCAGTTGATCAACGCGACTGCCGGCACGCCGATCGCACCTTCGATGAAACACATGTGATCGGAGGAGTCGAAATACGGCACGAATCGCGCGTTATAATTGTCGCGCGTGCCCATGGAAGAATAGATCGGGCGGGAAAACGGATGCGGCAATCCTCCCTGCCGTCCGGCAGCCAAAAAAGCGTTGTTGGTTTGTATTAAATACGTGCCGACGCTTTCAAAGAGCGCGTCGAGATAGGAAGTGCGCGAATGCGGCGCAAAAATCAAGTGCTGCACGCGATTGCCCATCGACTGCTTCGCACCGCTCATGTCTTGATGCAAATTGGCCAGCATCTTCTTCGGCTCCTCGGGAAAATCTCCAAAATAGCGGTACTCGGAATAAATCTCGTCCGTCCACCAGAAGCGTATATCGCGCAGCGGCCTGGACATCTTGCCCACTTGTATCAGCTTGTTGAACGCGCGCGCCAGCTCCAAAATATTGCCGCAGCCGCTGCCGTCGTCGTTCGCCGAGCCTTTTTCTTCCTGCAAATGCGCCGTGATCACAATTTGTTGATCAAGATACTGGGTGCCGCGTATCCACCCTTCTACGAAACCGGTGCGTCCGGGTTTCGGCCCAATTTCGGTATCGACTTTGGCTTTGAGCACGATACGGCCGCCTTTCGTTCGCTTCCCCGTGGCGAAATAATCCTGCAGATCGGTCGTTGCCAGAATTTTCCGCAGCGTTTCACCTTTGCGCGCTGACAGCACAAAAGCGAAAGTCCCTTGCTTGCCCGCCGGCGGTTCAAGCGGAATGCGGCTCCAGGCGATTTGGTCGGGATAATCCATCAAGCTTTTGTTTTCAGAAAGCACGTATGAGACAATGCCAATGGCGCCCTTTTCCCACACGGCGTTTTGCGCGGCACGCGCCGGATTGGCGTCGGTCAAAACGATCTTGCCGGCAAGCTCCAACTCTCCTATTGCCGCCGGGGAAGAATCGCCAATCCACACCAGTTCTGCCGTGAGGTCTGCGTCGTGGCTGCCATCGGCAAGATAAACGTTGTGCTCGCCAATATCCGCGAGTTTGAGCTCTATCGGCTCGAGCATCCACAACTCGCCGATACGCGCGGTGTAGTTGCTGCGGTCGAACGGCTGCTCGATGAATTTCACCTCTTCCAGACCCGCTTCCTGCGCGGCTTGTACAACATAATCAGCGGCCTTGAAAAATCCTTCCATGCCGGAATCGCGATGCCAGTGCGACAGCCAGCGCGCGTGCTCGAAAGCGCGGTCGCCGGAAATTTCGTTGACCAGCATGCGCATCTCGTCATCGGACAGAAACGGCGTGCTTTGCGCATACATAGGCGGAACGATCAGAAACAAAAGCGCAACGACGATTCGCTTCATGTTTGCTCCCTCTCAACATTGATTACGGTAACTATTTCTTCGCTGGCCGCAGGTCCGTCGCTTTGACTTCATGTTTCCATAGGAGTTTGCCCTGATTGTCATAGCATTCCATCACCAGCTTGCGGTCGGTGCGGGGGCCATCAAAACGCAGCATGCCAAAATTTCTTTTGCCCGCGACTTGAGTGCCGGGCACTACGGCGGGATTGGCTTGAATGCGGTCGGGGCTGTGGGTACCGCTGGTCAAAGGCGAATTGGTGTAGTCGTACAATGGATAAAACCCGGGATCTTCCACGCGGATCAATTCGGTGCGATGTACGTCGCCGGAAAGAAAAAGCACGCCCCAGACTTCATTGGACTTGATCCAATTCAGCAATTCCGCGTATTCATTCTTGTAAGCGCTGAAGCTTTCATCTCCGATTTGCGGGTTGAGCATTTGGTTGCCGCCGGCGATAATTTTGAACGGCGCGCGGCTGGAGACCAGAGCCTCCTTCAGCCAGCGCATTTGCTCTTTGCCGAACATCACTTTGTCTGGCAAATCCGGGTAACGATCGGGCGAGCGATGATAGCGATCATCCAGCATGAAAAAGTCGACGTCCGCCCACGTGAAGCTGAAGAACACGCCCGGCGCTTCTTCGATGCCGGCAGCGGGGTTCAACCAATACTCCTTGAAGATTTGCAGGGCATCCCGTTTCTTGCTATACGTCCGATCGGAGTTGTTCGGACCATAGTCGTGATCGTCCCAGATCGCATAGTTGTGGGTGCTGCCGAGCAGTGCCTGCATTTCCAGCACCGCGCGGGCGTGCGCATTGCGATGGCGCATGAAGGCTACCGAATAAAAATCCGGCTCGCGATAGTACACATTGTCGCCCAGCCACAGCATCACGTCGGGTTGCTTGGCGGCAATGGCGGTGAAGATCTCATATTCACCACCGTAGGGCGCGCCCGGTCGATCGTATTCGGTTTCATTGATGAATGCGCACGATCCCAATGCCACCGTGAATGCAGGAGGATCGGTGCGCCATTGCCACTGTGGTTGCGTTTGAAAAGAGAGCCGGTATGGCCGTTGCACCAGCTTGCCATCAAGGTACAATTCATAGCCGTAGCGTTTGCCGGATTTCAAACGTGACAGAATAGCGCGCGCGATGCAGTCGCCCTCCCACGTCGTGTTGATCAAAGGGCTCAGTGCCGAAGTATTTGCTTCACCATCGATCCAATAACGAAACTGCACTTGTGCCGGCCGGATGGTCTGTACCCAGAGTGACGCTTCGGTCAATTCCGCATAGCCGACCATGGGGCCAGAGCGCAGGCCCAGGTCGGCAGCAGTCGCCATCGTGGCCGCAAGCGCCGTTGGTGGGCTATTCGCGGGATTTTGCGCAAACACATGAGGAATCCTGCTCCCCAAAGAAAACAAGGTAAGATTTAAGATAGCAAATGAGTTGATCTTGAGTCCAATCGTCACCTTCCGCCTCCTGGATTTTGATGAAACATCTACCTTGACAATGTTAAGTTAGCACTCAAAGCCGCTATTGTCTGTCATGCTGTAAGCATCTTCCCCAGAGGCCTGCACCAAAACCTAGGGAAGATGCATACAGCATGACAGATTGAGATAACGCGGATTTAACTTAACATTGTCAAGCAACAACATTCAATAATATTCATGCTTCTACTCCTGCTCTTACTCCTACTCGTACTCTTACTCGCTTCCGTGCTGCAATGGAACGAGTAAGAGTATGAGTATGAGGATGAGTATGATAATGAGCAGAATTGATCATCCCCCCTCCTCAACCTCCCTCGCATTCATCTTGATAATTTCAAACGCCTCTTCCACCTCCTGCTGATGCGTGCGGAAGCTGAGGATGCAAATGCGAATCACGAATTCGCCTTTGAGCAGGGTGCTGGATAAGAACAATTTCTGGCTTTTGACGATTTTTTCCAGTAAGCGGCGATTGAATGCCTCCACGTCACCGCGGCGAGGGCGATAGCGGAAGGCGATCACCGAAAGCTCCGGCTCGACCACGCATTCGAAGCCCGGTTCCTCGCACATGCGCTGATACAGCCATTGCGTCAACTGCAGCTTCTCCGCCAGATTCTCACGAAAAGCCCGCTCGCCATAAAGCTTGAGTGGCAGCCAGACCATTAAGCCGCGGAACGAGCGTGACAATTCCGGTGAATACTCTGCGAAATTCGTTTCGCCTTCCGGCGTGAACGCATCCTGCAAATAGTCGGCGGTCAATACATGCGCACGGCGCAGGCGCTCCCCTTCTTTCACCAACAAGCTGCCGCATCCATAAGGCACGAAAAGCCCCTTGTGAGGGTCGAGCACGAGGGAATCCGAGCTTGCGAGGCCCTGGAGTTTTTCTTGACCCTCCTGGCAGAGATTAAAAAAACCTCCATAGGCTGCGTCGACATGATACCAAAGCGAATACTTGACGCTGAGATCGTGCAGCGCTGACAAAGGATCGATCGCGCCGGTATTGGTCGTGCCGGCATTGCCGACAATCAAAAAAGGTTTCAGGCCGTTGCGCAAATCAGTTGTAATAGCCTGCTCGAACTTTTCCGGAACGGCATGAAAGCGGTTATCGCTGGGTAGTGCACGAATGTTTTTTTCGGGAATCCCGGCCAGCATCGCGGCTTTCATCACGCAATGATGGGTTTGGTCGGACAAATAGATCGTGCCGCGAGCCAGGTCGTCGTCGAGCACGTGTTTACGCGCGGTCACGACCGCACTAAAGTTTGCGAGCGAGCCGCCGGTCGTTGTAATCCCGCGTGCCGTCGCCGGGTACCCCATCCACCGCGCGAACCATTCCAGCACATTGGTCTCGAGCCGGGCCGCGGCGGGTGCGGCGTACCATACGCCGGCGTAGCGATTCGTCGCGGCCGCGACAAATTCTGCGAGCGCGGCCGGGAAAAGGCCTCCGCCGGGAATATATCCCATGTACGCCGGATGCGCGGTATTAATAGAAAACGGGAATACGCGCTCCATCAAGAAGCGCAACAATTCTTCGAACGCCATGCCGTGTTCGGGCGCCGGTTCACGCAATGACGTGGCGAACTCAGCAGCACGATCAAGTTGCGAGCGAGGAGAATGCGGCAGGGCCTCAATATGGTGCACCACGGCACGCAGGCAGGCTTCACCCATGCGCAGCATTTCGGCGGCTGAAAGTTCGAGATTGGTTGGAGAAGAAGGCATTTGGCCAATACTGCACGTTGTTTACGTTCAGGAATTGTAACTATTCAGCTCCTGTTTCTTGTAAGCGGATTGAACGGATAAAGCGGATTTCTAAAACTTGTTTTGCAGAATCACTATCCGTTCAATCCGCTTCATCCGTTTACTCTTCTTTTTTTGAGCTGAATAGTCACCAGGAATTTTCGCAAGCGTGATTCGTGAAGTATAAGAAAGCCCGCGTTTTTTTTGCAGAGATCGGTCTCGAAAGAGGCCACGCCGTGTTTTGGGTGAGTTGAAAAAGCCCGACCACATCTTGAAGATGCAATCGGGCTTTCGTGATTTCATCAAGTCGTGAAGGACATGACCAGACGGTGTAGCCT
>JBOHQX010000195.1:0-12426 GCA_050732395.1 bacterium | reverse complement strand
AAACCTCATTCTGTCATGCAGAAGGCATCTTGGTAGATTCGGCACCTAGGCCTGAAATCGGCACTGTGCCCGAGTCAACCAAGATCCCTGCGGGATGACATTTCAGGGTTTTCGGACAGGCTCTTATCCATTAAATCCTTTTGCTCCTCGGTTAGCCTATAGTAGTTTGGTGTCGTAGTTATAACCGGTCTTTTTTGCAGCTTACCAAAATAATCCCTTTCAACAACTTGAAGTTTACCTTCATCTTGCAATTCTCTTCTGGCTTCCAACAAATGCTCTGGTACTTGTCCATGATCTCTTCGACGGTAGGTCTCATTGCTGATTGATTTGGAGCGAAAAGCCAAACTGAGACACTAATCAAATCACAGGGCGACTGCAATTCCATGCTGCAACTTCCTCCCCAAGAAATGCGCGCTTTGGGCTATCGTGTGATCGACATGCTGGTCGAGCATTTTGAAGCCTTGCCGCACCAGCCCGTCGCGCGTAAAGCCACGCGAGCGGCCCTCGAAACGCAGTTGCGCGAGCCTGTACCCGAAAACGGTGCAAATGTGATCGAGGTACTGGCCGAAATCGAGCAAAAGGTGCTCAGCAACATCATTCATAGCGATCACCCGCGTTTTTTTGCGTTCGTACCCAGCCCGAGCAATTTTGTGAGCGTGATGGCGGACACGCTCGTCGCGGGCTTCAACGTGTTTGCCGGCACGTGGCTGGAGGGCTCCGGGCCGGCGCAAATCGAATTGCTCACCATCGGCTGGCTCAAAAGAGCGTGCGGATTGCCCGATTGCGCGGGCGGCTTGTTTGTGAGCGGCGGATCGATGGCGAACCTCACCGCGCTTGCCGTGGCAAGAAAGGTGAAGCTCAATGATGACTGGAATCATGCCACAATCTATTGTTCCGATCAAACGCATTCTTCGATTCTACGCGGCTTGAAGACCATCGGTTTTCGAGCGGAACAAATTCGCGTGCTGGATTCGGATGAAAATTTTCGCCTTGATCCGCAACTGCTGCATGCCGAAATTCAAGCAGACCGGACAGCCGGACAAACGCCATTTTGTATCATTGCCAATGCTGGCACCACCAACAGCGGCGCCATTGATCCTTTGCCGGAGCTGGCGCAAATCTGCCGGGCAGAGAATTTGTGGTTGCATGTGGACGGCGCCTATGGCGCCGCCGCAGTCCTGTGCGAGCGCGGGCGGGCATTGCTGCACGGCTTGCAGCATGCCGATTCTCTCTCCCTGGATCCGCATAAATGGCTGTTTCAGCCCTATGAAATCGGCTGCGTGCTGGTACGTGAAACGCGCTGGCTCACGGAGACGTTCCGCATTCTGCCGGAATATCTCGCCGATGCACAAGGCCGGGAAGGCGAGATCAATTTTTGCGATCGCGGCGTACAATTAACGCGCAGCTTCCGCGCGCTGAAGCTGTGGATGTCGCTCAAAGTTTTCGGACGTAAAGAATTCGAAGCCGCCTTGCATCGCGGATTCGAGCTGGCGGAAAAGGCTGAATCCACGATCCGCGCCTTGCCGAATTGGGAAGTCGTTACGCCGGCGCAAATGGGCGTGGTCACGTTTCGTTGCGCGCCGCCCAACCTGGATGAACACGAGCGGCATGAGTTGAACCGAAAACTGGTGGGAAAAATGATGCAGGAGGGTTATGCCATGATCAGCACGACGATACTAAACAGCAAAACCGTGCTGCGCATGTGCACCATCAATCCGCGCACGTCAGAGAGCGAAATACAAGAAACCATCCAACGACTGGATCGAATGCGCCGCACATCTTGACTTGAAATGAGCGATTTACCATCAAAGCATTTTCCTGGCCGGCCGGCTTGGGTAGAAATCGATTTAAGAGGGCTGCGCCAAAATCTCAGCCTGATTCGGCAAGATCTGCCCGGTGATTTGGAATGGTGCTCCGTCGTTAAAGACGATGCGTACGGTCACGGGGCGGTAGCCGTTGCAAGACAGACGGTCCAAGCGGGCGCGGGTGGTCTGGCCGTTGCCACACTCGGGGAAGCAATACAATTGCGCGATGCCGGCATCACCGCGGACATTCTTTTATTTGGCGAAAGAACGCCAGAAGAATTGCCTTATTGCTTGGATCATCGGCTCACTTGTCTGGTGAATGACGAACGCCAGGCGGCACGTCTTCACGAACAAGCACGGCAACGTCACCAGCAGGCCACGATTCATGTTGAAGTGGACACCGGCTTGAGCCGTCATGGCGTGCGTTGGATGGAAGCGGCGCAGGCGATTGCAATGATTCTTGCTTTCTCGCATCTCAAAATCGCCGGCCTGATGACGCATTTCGCCATGTCCGATGAGCTGGACAAAACTTTTGCCGATGAGCAGTTGCGGCGCTTTCAAGAGGTGTTGGCCCAATTACAGGCGCGGGGCATTCACATTCCTTTGCGGCACACGTGCAATAGCGGCGGGTATCTGGACTTGCCCCATGCACATTTTGAGATGGTGCGCATGGGCATACTGCCGCTGGGCGTCTATCCTTCCAAAGTATGCCGCCGCATTCCGGGACTCGCGCCGATCATGCGAGTCAAAGCGCGCGTGGCAGCGCTACAGCACATTCAAGCCGGCGATCACGTCGGGTATGGCATGCGCTACACCGCATCTGCGCCGCGCACCATTGCCGTGATTCCGCTCGGCTACGGCGATGGCTATCCCCGTGTGCGCAACAGTGGCTACGTCTTGATTCACGGGAAACGCGCACCGATCACGGGCGGGAATGCCATGGACGCAATCATGGTCGATGTCACCGATATTCCAAAAGTGCGGCAATGGGATGAAGTCGTGGTGATGGGGGATCAAAACGGCGAAACCATTTCCGTGCACGATCTCGCGGCGTGGGGAGGTACAGTTTCTTACGATATTCTGACGAAGCTCAGCTTGCGTCTACCGAAGGTTTATATTGAATAATGCTCACAAGCATGACCGGGCTGAATGGTCATACCGCCTTTGCAATGAATTGTGCGATCCGAATATTGGCTTCAGGCGGAACAAGATGCTCACCCTCAAATTCAAACCAATCGACCGGCATGCCATGCTTCGAGAGCTGGGCACGGGCTTCTCGCGCTTTGGCCAGAGGTACGACTTGATCGTGAATGCCGTGCACGAGCAAGATTCGTAACGGCTTCATGGTCTGCAGCCGCTCGCACACATCCGGTGGCAAATCGCCGCCACAAGCAATCAAACCTGCCAAAGGGATCTGGCTGTGCGCCCACAAGCGATAGGCCATCGACACGCCTTGTGAGAATCCCAATACAAAGATGCGCTCCCGGTCGAGGCGATGGGCGCGGAGGAGCAAATCATAGAATTTTTCCATGTAGCCCACAAAATCCTGAATCGATTGATCACGCTCAAAACGCGTCAACCAGGAAAAGCCGACGCGCCGTTCGACGAGATTCTTATAATATTGATGCGGAGCTTGTGGTGCCGCCACCAGAATGTCGCGCCGAGGCAGTGATGAAAAAACATTGATGAATTCTGCTGCCACTTGCCCGAAGCCATGCAATATGATTAACACGGGCCATGGCCCGCTGGCTTCCGGAGCATGAACGGAAAAATAAGCCGTATGGGCGATTTGCAGTTTACCGTGCGTGAGAGGCATGGAATTTCATTCCGAGGCTTGTATCTTCTTTTTGCATTCGATCATCTTCATGTAATCGCGTAAGGAGAGAATAGATGAGCACCCTTGCAGGCAAAGTCGCGATCGTCACCGGCGCGAGCAGCGGCATCGGCGCAGCAACGGCCTGGGCACTCGCACAGGCGGGCGTGAAAGTCGCCCTCGCTGCCCGCCGCAAAGACCGCCTGGGGAATTTGAACAAAAAAATCAACGACAGCGGCGGCCAGGCTGTGCTGGCACAAATGGATGTCACGCAGCCGGAAGACTGGCAGTTGACCGTACGGCAAACGCTCAAGAAATTCGATCGTATCGATATTCTCATCAACAATGCCGGGATCATGCTGCTTTCTTTCATGCGCAATCTGAAAACCGAAGAATGGATGCGTATGGTCGACGTCAATATCAAAGGCGTTCTGCACGGCATTGCGGCGGTGTTGCCGGTGATGCGCCAGCAGAATAGCGGAGAAATCGTCAACATTTCCTCGGATGCCGGCCTCAAGGTTTTTCCCGGCTCGGCGGTTTACAGCGGCACCAAGGCGGCGGTCAATTGGATTTCCGAAGGTTTGCGCTTCGAGCTCGCGCGCGAGAAAACTCCGATTCGCGTGACCACGATTATGCCCGGCGCTGTGGCCACGGAGCTGGCTTCACACCTGACGGACCAGGAAGTTCGGGATGCCTTCAAAACGCATCCACCCATGCGTTTCATGCAGGCGGAGGACGTCGCTGCCGCCGTGACTTTCGCGCTCACCCAGCCGTCACACGTGGACATTAACCAGATTCTGATGCGTCCAACGGAACAAGCTACTTGAGGGCCCGCAAATAACTCCTTCGGATTTTCATGGCGAAAACCGAAGCGCACACGGGCACCTTTAAGCAAAAAACCCCGCCTGCTAAAATCCACAGACGGGGTTTGATTTTTCTGAAATGGAATCAGACGCGCTTGACTTTTGCAGCTTGCAAGCCCTTGGGGCCCTTCTCGACTTCGAACTGCACGCGCTCGCCTTCATTCAAAGTGCGAAAGCCTTCGCCGACGATGGCTTTGAAATGCACGAACACGTCGTCGCCACTTTCACGGCGAATAAAGCCGTAGCCTTTGGCCTCATTGAACCACTTCACGGTGCCGGTTTCCATAACCGCCCTTTCGTTAGAGATTGGTTGTAATGATCCCGCCGCAGTACGCTGCGGGGAACTGTTGTTGCGTACAACCAGCTTTTGCCGTCCTATTTCCCACCATGAACAGGATCATCTTGGACAATCCTACCCACGAAATTGCGTGCGGGTAAACCGGATGGATCGCTCGCTGCAAACAACAACATCGGCCTGATCTCTGACGACATTCAACACCGGCAGGCTTGGGCTCGCGGAACTCAACTCAATCCAGTCTTACATCTTCTCCTGGGAAAGGAGAAGGCAACGCATAGAGCAAAAACGGTGTACCTTGTAAAACGCTGGCAAGATAAACTGAAAATATCAAAAATGCAAGCCTTGAATTGCATTGGACAATTTTCAAGTGCATCCTGAAAAGTGCGCGCCCGTCCTGGCAATTTTCATCACCCGCTGGCCGTGCTCAACCTTTTGGCGGCTTCTCAGCCGTCTTCATTCAGATGGGCTTGATCACGCATGAGCACCAGGATGGCACCCTGTGGAACGACCAAGTAGTTCTTATTGTCCACCTTGATCTCGACCGCCGCCTTGCGCAAAAAAATCGCGTAATCGCCTTTGCGCGCTTGCATGGGCATGTGACGTGATTCGCGCCGTGTGGCGCGCCAGGGCTCGTCATCCATCTCCTTGAAATCAGGCAGGGGAGTGCCCGGCCCAGTCGCGATGATGCGCCCTCCCTGCACCGATTCTTTTTCCACTGCCCATTTGGGTAAATACAACCCTACCTCCGTGCGCGCTTCACCTTCATCTGGCTCGATGAGTACTCGATCGCCGACGACCAATAATTGCACGCGTTTGCCGGTACGCTGACCTTTGGTTTTTCGACTGGGATTTTGCATGAGCGCGGAAATCTGAAAGTATGAACTGGCTAAATTAAGCGATACGTTTAATGACACCCGTCAACAACTGCGTAAATGTCGCACCGATGCGGTTGGCCGTCTCGGTCACCTCTTGGTGATCCAGTTTGCCCGCCGACATGCCGGTGGCGAGATTGGTAATGCACGAAATTCCTATGACTTGCATGCGACGCGAAACCGCAACGATCACTTCCGGTACGGTGGACATCGTCACCGCGTGGGCGCCGAAATGCCGTGCCATCTGAATTTCGGCTGCAGTTTCATAACTCGGTCCTCTGGCTGCGAACAATATGCCGCGACGCAGAGGAATACCCAACTCCACCGCCGTTTGCAGAGCAATCTTTTGAAACTCGGGCGCGTACGGAGCAATCATGTCCGGCCAGCGGTCGCCCCAGTCCTTGCGATGCTGGCCGCGCAAAGGATTCGCAAACATCATATTGATATGATCATCGATCAGCATCAAATCACCGGGTGCAAATAGGGGATTGATCCCGCCGGCAGCGTTGGTCACGATCATCCGCTCGACTCCCAGCGCGGCCATGGTATGAACCGGGAAAACCACGGTCGTAGGAGGATAGCCTTCATACATATGCACGCGGCCCTGCATCGCCAGAATTCTTTTTCCGGCGATACTCCCAATAATCCACCGCCCGGCGTGTCCGGCTACCGTTGAGCGCGGAAAATGTGGAATTTCTTCGGTGGGAATCACGATACCATCTTGCACGCGCTCGGCAAAAGCACCGAGACCGGAGCCTAGAATCACGGCCAGGTGTGGTACATCAGGCGATTTACTCCTGACGTAAGCGCAGGCCTGCGCCAGGGCCTCGGCTTCAATCAACGGCAAGGGGCTTTCAAGAAAGGGCATATTCAGTTTTCTTCGCGCTGGTCATCTCACTCCGCCGGCGGCAGATAGCATTGGCGGCAGCGTGCTTCATACATGTCTTTGGCGCCCACCACCACGCGGTCGCGCGCTGGCGTCAAGCGTTGTGTGAAAGCAGCGGGTTCACCACATTGCATGCAGATGGCCTGGGTCTTGGTCACTTGTTCGGCAATTGCCATGAGCTGAGGGATCGGTTCGAAGGGAACGCCGCGAAAGTCCATGTCCAGGCCTGCAACGATGACACGCACACCCCGAAGCGCCAGCTCATTGCAGACCTCAATCAAGCTGTTGTCAAAAAACTGGCCCTCGTCGATGCCCACAACCTGAGCGTCCTCGGCTTTTTCCAGAATTTCTTGCGCTTTTTGCACCGGCTCCGAGCGCAGCTTTTGCTCGCTGTGCGACACGATGTGATCGTTGGCGTAGCGGCTATCGATGGCCGGCTTGAAGATGGCGACGCGCTGTTTCGCGATTTGGGCGCGGCGCAGCCGCCGGATCAATTCCTCCGTTTTGCCGCTGAACATGCTGCCGCAAATAACTTCGAGAGAACCAGTGGTTTTTTTTCCGGTCATAAGGCCAGTTGAGTTTGCTCTCATGCTCCAAGATGGCAAGCCACGAAACTATCTCCGTTCGCGTAGTAAGGCCACGATTTTTGTACGTAACAGATCGATGGCGACATTATTAAATCCCCCTTCTGGAATAATGATGTCCGCGTAGCGTTTGGACGGCTCGACGAATTGCAAATGCATGGGCCGCACGGTACGCTCGTATTGCTCGACGACGGAAGCCATGGTGCGGCCGCGCTCCTGCGTGTCCCGTTTCAAACGCCGGATAAAGCGTATATCGGCGTCGGTATCGACGTAAACTTTGATGTCCATCAGCTTGCGCAGGTCGGGATTGTCGAGCATCAAAATGCCTTCAAGCACGATGACGTCGTGCGGGCCGGTGCTGCGCGTCTCGCGTAGGCGTAAATGCTGGGTGAAGTCGTAAAGCGGGATATCGACAGCGCGCCCGTGCAGCAGTTCTTGCACGTGGCGAATCAAGAGCTCAGAATCCATGGCGTCGGGATGGTCAAAATTTTGCGCCGCGCGTTCGGCAAACGGCAAATGACTCAAATCCCTGTAGTACGAATCCTGTTCCACGACGATGACGCGATCCGAGCCCAATTGCTCGATCAAGCGGCGCGTCACCATGGTTTTACCGGAGCCCGAGCCACCGGCTAAACCGATCAGGATGCCTCGCTCCCTCACCACTCCTCACCTTGCACTTAACAGATGATCGTCAAAGGCCTCGGGCAAAAGCCCGGCCAGAGATAATTCTTTTGTGTTCCCTTTGGCATTCACGAGAATGACTTGAGCGTCACGCGCGTAATCCCACAACACCTGCCGGCACGCGCCGCACGGCGAGCAAAAATCCTCCGTGTCAGCCGCAACGGCGATATATGAAAAATCCCTTTCGCCTTCGGATAGTGCCTTGAACAACGAGACGCGTTCGGCGCAACACGTCAATCCGTAGGAGCTGGATTCAATGTTGCAGCCGTCAAAAATTTTGCCTTCTGCCGTCATCACCGCCGCGCCCACGCGAAATTTGGAGTAGGGCGCCAGCGCTTTATGCTTGGCGGCGATGGCAGCAGCAACGAGATTTTCTATCAATCGCGTCATCCTGGTGAAAAAAAATCCGAGCCCCATCTGGGCCCGGATTTAAAAGTAAACGAGCGTCAAGTGCACCGTCGTAGTTGGCTATCAAAACGGCAGATCTTCTTCACTGGGCGCTCCTGCCGGCGCAGCGTAGTCCTCGGAAGGCGGCGGGATATCGGCGGTGCCGGCGCCGCTGCTGCCCGCGCTCTCGGATTTTTTGCCGAGAAATTGGACACTGAGCGCAACGATCTCGGTGATGTAGCGCTTCTGTCCTTTTTCATCATCCCACGAGCGCGTTTGCAATCGGCCCTCCACGAAAACCTGCTGCCCTTTCTTGAGGTATTCGCCCATGACTTCCGCCGTACGGCCGAACGTCACGATGCGATGCCATTCGGTGCGTTCCTGAAGGTTGCCAGATTTGTCCTTGTAAGCATCCGTGGTCGCGACGCTGAAATTCGAGATTGCCATACCCCCCGGAGTATATTTCACCTCCGGATCACGTCCGACGTGTCCGATCAAAAGAACTTTATTGATTCCACGCGAGGCCATATACGCCCCCTTTCCAGATTGAGTTTGTAACTGAATGGTTGATTATCCACGTGAAGGCGCTGAATCCCCCAGGATGCCGCGCTCTCGAAAAAACCTTCACGTTTTGACCGAAATTCTTGATAATATGCTCAAGGGTATATATTTTTTTCACGCAAGTCAAGCAGTTTATTTGGCAAGAAAGCTCTCGGCTTCGCGCACGTCGTCCGCGCTGCCGATGATGAGCGGGGTACGTTGGTGCAAAGCCGCGGGCTCAATCTCTAAAATGCGCTGCTTACCGTCACTGGCAACGCCGCCGGCCTGCTCGACAATAAACGCCAGCGGATTGGCTTCATACAACAGTCGCAGCTTGCCTTTGGGATTCTTGGCGTCCGCCGGATAAAGAAAAATTCCGCCGTAGAGCAGATTGCGGTGAAAGTCGGAAACCAGCGAGCCAATGTAACGTGACGAATAGGGCCGGCCCGAGGCCTTGTCGTTCTGCTTCAGATGCTCGATATACGCCCGCATACCCTGGGGCCAATTCACGCTGTTGCCTTCGTTGGTGCTGTAGGTTTTCCCACGGGCTGGGATCTTGATGTTTTCATGCGAAAGCAAAAACTCGCCGACGGTCGGGTCGAGCGTGAAGCCGTGCGCACCCTGACCGGCCGTATAAACGAGAATGGTTGAAGAACCGTACAGAACATAGCCCGCACCCACTTGTTTGGATCCGGTCTGCAAGGCATCCTGCAATTCGCCGCGTTCGCCGCTGCTGATTTTGCGATGAATTGAAAAGATCGTTCCGATACTGACGTTCGCGTCAATGTTGGAGGAGCCGTCGAGCGGGTCGTACAGCAGAACATAGTGCCCACAATTGAATTCCTCCGGTATGGGAATCAAGTCATCACGCTCCTCGCTGGCGAGGCAACACAAGCGGCCGGTGTGGTCCATGGCGCGGATAATCACGTCGTCGGCGAATTCGTCGAGCTTGCGCACCATTTCACCCTGTACGTTTTCGGCACCGGTGAAGCCGAGAATGTCCACCAGCCCGGCGCGCCGCACTTCGCGCGAGATGATCTTGGCCGCGAACGCCATGTCGTATAACAAAGCTGAAAACTCACCGGTCGCCTGCGGAAAGGATTTTTGCTGCTCGATGATATGCCGCTCGATTGTCGTGAGTTTTCGGATCATGGCATTCTCCTGCGCTGGGAGGTTGGCGGTCCATTCTTCCTGTAAATACATTAGGTATTCGATAAATCTTAAGCTGCCGCCGCCTGCTCGCCATCGGTCGCGTACGGAAATACGACGAAAAAATAGCCATACTCGAGCAGAATGTCTGTTGCACGATCACTGGCATACTCGGACAACTCCATGAATCTCTCGTCACTGTCTGGCTTTGTAAAATGAATGAGGACACCATTGTCGACGTCTGGAGTCGGACTCGCTCTTACATATTTGACCTCGGGGAACTTCTGTTCGATCTCTTTGGCGAGATCATCAATCAGTTCTATTTGTTTATGATTTAGTTTCATGTGTTGCCTCCTGGATAAAACGCACAAACTCCTTTGCCTTTTTGAGTTCGTTCGCAATATTCTTGTGGCTTGCGGTTATGAGCTGATAATCCGCAGCCACCCGAATGTGAAAGGCCTCGACGAGATACCATCGAAACTTTCGTGGAAACAATTTGCGGCGATGAATCAATTGGCCTGAAAAAGTACCTTGCAACCAATCATGGCCGATATTATCTTTTGCTGGAAATATGCCGTTCTTGATCAGCGCGGCCAGCGCAGCGTGAAACATGGCGTAGTAGAGACGATTGGCGCAAGCGTTGAGGTGATCATGTTGATAACACCATTCCGCGACGGCCAAATTTTCCGCAGCTTTCCCCATCCAACTGACGTTGTCCATCGAGTGTTGCTCCCAAAAGGCTTCGGCGAATAAAATTTGGCTATTTTCGAAATGGAAAGCAAGGCAAAATTTTTATGCAAAATTTCACACTTTTGACGCGCACCTGCAAATGGAACTTTCCTTATCATTAAGATTTTTTTATACTGAACACGATGCAAAAACAAGAAATTGTTAAGAAAGAAATGGCACTCAACTTGACATATACTCCTTCTAAAATCAACTCCTATCTTTCCGACGAAGCCATCGCCTACATGCGCCATCACATCCTGGAGGCGCGCGGCAACGAAGTATTCTTTGTGGGAAAAGTAAACAGCAAAGGCGTGGTGGATTCGGCGCAGGTGGTGGCGCGCGGCAATAAGAACATGGTGCCGGCGATCATAAGCGCCGTGCACACCGGCGACGCGGTGATTCACAATCATCCCTCGGGCACGTTGCAGCCTTCCCATGCCGACACCGGCATTGCCTCGGAGCTGGGCAATGAATCCGTGGCGTTTTATATCGTCAACAATCGTGTGGACGATATCTACGTCGTGGTCGAGCCGCAGCGCGAGAAAAAGATCCACAACCTGGATGCACAAAAACTGAATGAATGGCTGGGCCCTTCAGGGCCCATCGCACGCAAGCTGGAGAATTATGAGGCGAGGCTGCCGCAACAACGCATGCTCGAGCACGTCGCCGAAGCCTTCAACGCGAAGAAAATCGCGATTGTCGAAGCTGGAACGGGGACCGGTAAAACGATGGCATATTTGCTGCCGGCAATAGAATGGAGCGTGCACAATCGCGAGCGCACCGTGATCGCCACCGGCACCATCAATCTGCAGGAGCAATTGATGCAAAAAGACATCCCCTTCCTGCAGGAAACTTTACATACCAAATTCCGTGCGGCGCTGGTGAAAGGCCGGACGAATTATGCCTGCAGGAGAAAACTATCCGAAGTATTTACTCAGCCCGATCTCTTTTCCGAAGCCGGCCAGCAGCAGGAATTGCAGGCCATTCTCGAATGGGCTAAAAAATCCCCGGACGGCAGCAAATCCGATCTCGGTTTTATTCCCGGCGAAGCGGTGTGGGAAAAAATCCAGTCCGAAAGCGACACCACGTTACGCGCCAGATGTCCTTTTTATAATGAATGTTTCTTTTACAACGCCCGGCGCCGTGCGGCCTCCGCCGACCTCCTGATCGCCAACCACCATATCTTGTTCGCCGATCTCTCCGTGCGCGCGGAAGGCGGCATGAGCTCGGAAGTGGCCGTGCTGCCGAAATACCATCGCATTATTTTGGATGAAGCGCATGACATTGAAGACGTGGCTTCGACCTATTTCGGCGCGACCGCGAGTTATCACGGCTTTTTGCGTATCATACACAAGCTGTACCGTCTCAAAGGTGAAAAGGCGACCGGGCTTTTGCCTTTTGCCATGGCCAAAATACAAAAACAGTCCGGCCGGCTCACGCGCTCCCTTTTGGAAAAATTCCGTGCGCAAATCGATGGTATGTGCGAGCCGTTGTTGCAAAATCTTGAACTATCTCTCGACAACGTCATGGAGCGGCTGTTCGCTTGGGGCATGTCCAAACGCAAAGAGGAATTCGGAGAGTCAAAGATTCGCCTGACGCCGGTGCTGCGCAACGACAAGTACTTTCAAGAAATCCTGGCCGGCCCGGTGCCAACCTTCTTGAACAACTTGCGCGAATGCACGGAAAACCTGGGCAAGCTCAACGGTCTGTTCGACACCGCGGAGGAGTACATCGGCGACGAAGCCGTTTCCCTGGCAGTGGATATCATGGCGCAAGCCAACCGTCTGGCCGAATCGGCCAACAAATTCGAGCAAATTCT
>JBOHQX010000194.1:0-40065 GCA_050732395.1 bacterium | reverse complement strand
CGACGTCGTTTTGATTCTGCCGTCAAAGTATCCCGCCGCGCCGCCCCAGCCGGTGGTATGGGTGATGTCCTCGGTGAAGCGCTCGCCATTAATCTGTAGCAACCAGCCGGGAGAGTTATAAAAGTGGTTGCGCACTTCATACTCATTGGCAAGCTTTTCCGAGGCCAGCCGGCCATCGGCGACATAGGTATAGCCGGCATAGAAGTCCGCATCGCCCGGCTTGCCGACACCGATCAAACGCCCCAAAGCATCATAGTTGTAAGTCACCACCGTGGCATCTTCCGTCAAAGCCGGATCGATCCTGGCATTGAAATAGCTCCCGGACTGTGCTGCGAATCCGGGCACGAGCCTGATCTTCTGCCCGGCTTGCAGCGCCGCGCTGGCGCCGGAAGCCACGATATAGCCAGGCCCGGCTGTGATCGAATCCACCGCGCTGTAGCTGATTATACCGGTCACCGCCTCGTTTTGCAAAATCACGTGGCCGGGAACGTAAGTCACCGCTGTCACATTGCCGCCATGATCGTATGAGTAAGATATGCCATAAGTCGAGGCGTTGTAGTCCAGCACTTTGGCGGTTTTAGTGATCACGTTGCCGTAAATGTCGTAGGTGAAAGCCTCCTCCACTTCGGAGGCGATGTCGCTGTCGTTGTTGGTTTCGAGTTTGTAGAGCTGACCCTTGGCGTAAAATGTAAAGGCGTTATGCGTGAGAGGGGCGAGGTCGTAAGTGTATTTTTTGCGCCATGTGGCGGGGGTGCTGGGCCAGCTGGGGTCGGTATCGGCGTAGTTCTGCAGAGTGGTGGCGTTCCAATTCTGCACGATATAGCCGCATTCCAGCGTGCGGCCCAGGGCGTCGTATTTCCAGTATTGTACGTGATCCGGCGTTTGCGCGCTGCCGTTGGCGTCTATCATGAAACGCAGGCGGCCGGCTTTATCATAAATGTAGAAATACGTCGCCTGCGCGTCTGGGGTGATTTTCTGTTTGAGGCGGCCGAAGAAGTCGTAGGTGTAATGAATGGTCCAATCACCCGTGGTTGGCGGGTTGTAATAATTGGGCAGCCGCGTGCGCACCTGGCGGCCAAAGTCGTCATACTCGTGGCTGGTGGTGGGATGGAGGCCGCCTTCCATCGGGCCGGATTTTTCGGCGATGAGATTGCCGGCTTTGTCGGTCAAGCTGTAGGCATAAACCCCGTCCGGGCTGATGCCGGTTTTGAGAAAATATTGACCGGCGGGCAGACTCCCACTCGCCAAAGTGGTTCCGACAAAGGTGCCGTCGTTGTTCTTCGAGTATTGCATGCGCGCGGTGTGGCCTTGGCCTACGGCAAAATCTTGTCCAGGCAGGCCGGAATCGATCACGCGCGAGAGCGGCGAGGCTTCGTAGACTTGCCGGGTGTAAGGATAGCTTTCGTCATCGGAATAACCGCTGCCGGAAAACGAATAGTAATCCGCAACTTTGCCAGTCATGACGCCATTGGACCAATTCAAGCCAGTGACGAATCCCGGCCGAAAGACGAATAGAGAATCGCTGAACTCTGCCGTCTTAGTTTGCACCGCCGGCCGGCCAATGTTGTCATAAACGGTCTCAGAAACCTGACATTGCAACCCCTTCAGAGTCTGGGATTGACGCGATTTGCCGGCGCCATCGACAAAACTCCTGGCGAACGTAGGATCACGAAAAACGATGATGTCATCGAAGGTGGCTTGCGTGCCCACGCCGCCGGTGTAGAGCGAAAGACTGCCGAAGATCGTGGCGCCGAGAATCTGCTTGAAAATCAGCTTGCCATCGGCGAAAAACAGTACTGCCTTGTCGGAAGTGATCAGTAACCAGTGATCAGTGAGAGGGGTGTTGAGGTCTTCCGCGATCACGTTCGCGCCGTCTTTGAGCTGCCATTTGTTGAACCAGCGCACGAGCACGCTGCCGATTTGCAAACCG
Source organism: bacterium (assembly GCA_050732395.1). GTDB lineage: Bacteria > Zhuqueibacterota > Zhuqueibacteria > Zhuqueibacterales > Zhuqueibacteraceae > JBIOXB01. Next base: position 38,135 of record JBOHQX010000194.1, on the reverse strand, counting down.
AAATCATTGCCGGAGATTTTTTCCACTTTGGCGGATACGGTGTAATAACCGGAGGCGGAGAAGCTTCCCAATATGGCGTAGTCGGCGGCGTCCTCGCCGGTGTTTTTGAGCTTGCCGGAAACCACCTGCCAGGCGCCGTTGGCGATGTTCCAGCCCTCGGCGTCACCGTCGTTGAAGTCGTCGAAGAAGCCGCCGTTGCGTGCGGTGAGGCTCAGCGCACTGTTGGGATCGAGGATATTGAAAGCATCATTGTTGCCCGCCCGGGAGTAATAAGGCACGGTGAGCGAAGTGGTGTTTTCATTCGGGCCAACCGTGGCCAGCGGGCGTTGGTAGCCGTCGTAAATCGTGCGCATGGTTGCACCGTTTGTGCCCAGCGTAGCCGTGGCCAAATCATATTTCGGCTCATAAACTGTGCCAGAAAATGGCGCGTCGAGCGGGGACAGGCGCAGGTCGTCGATCAAAACGTAATGCGAATCGTCGTGATTGGCGGGATAGCAGCGCAGGCGCAAAAGCGTGCCGCCTGGAATCGAGCCGTCGCTGCGCACTTGCTTGAGGTCGATCACGGCTTCGAGGTATTGCCATTTACCCTGGGTGTCGCCAAAGGGAACGAAAACATATGCGTCGGTGACATTGGGATAGACGGTATTGGGAGAGTCCACGTCTTGTTTGGAGTGGATGATCAATTCTCCTTTGTTTGGTCCGAAGCCTGCTTCAGTTCTTACCCAACAAGACAGAACGTATTTACGCTGTTGCCCGGCAAGGTCGGGCGGTCGGAAATCGCGTGTGGGGCCGTAAACCGGGGCGGCGGGGTTGCTGTCCGCATTCAAGCGGCAACTATAACTGCCGGTATGCGCATTAGTCGAAATGATATTGAGCGAGGGAAAAGACCAGTAATCGTTCTCGCGTACCTGGTTCGTCAGTACGCCGTTTTCGAAGCTGAGGAAGCTCGCCTCGCTGCCGAGGCTAGATTGTGAGATTCTGGCATGGGTGAAGCCGGCAATGGGCCGCAGCTTGGGATAGTCATGAATGGAGGATTGAAACACATTGTCTACGTTTTTGGTTTGTAAAACTGCACCCTCGGCATTTACCGCCATGATTTCGGAGGTTTTGAGCCAGCCGGTGGAAGGCTCACCGCTGCCGGACCAACTGGCAAAATTGAAATCGCCGCTGCCCGTGCCATCCCATGCGTAATTTTTGTGCGGGGCCCATTTGCCGGTGTACCATTCTTTCCACGCCGCGGCCGAGACCGAAGTAACGGTAGTGCTGGTTCTGGTGGTGGTTTGAATCACCGATGTGAACACGTTTTCGGAGAAATCAGTATCGTAGGCCTCATACCAGTATTTCGAAGATTGTGTAAGAGAATCTAGGTTACCGTCCCAGTTGTAATTGTAGGATTTCGTTTCAGTGTTCAGACCGAGTGAGTTATAAGTATTTTGCACGATTTTTTCCACGTCGTCGAGCGTGGAGACTTCTTTCATCAAACGAATATATGCGCCTTCGTCTGTGGCGCGAAGCTGCTTGCGGAAGAGCTTCCAGTATTTGGTGGTCATGGCAACAACTTCGTGAGCGGCATTGTAGACTGCCGTTAAATATTCCACGCCGCGCAAATGAGAGTAAAAAGAATCCGCGTTGGTATATGTGTCGTTGGGCGGGTAGGCCGAGACCAGCTCGCTTGCCGGAAGGCCATTGAAAAAGAAGTGTTTGGTGTAACCTTCGGAATATGAAAGTGGCGAGGTGACGATGACACTATTGTACTGCGCTACTGTGCCGGTGGGATCGTAAAGAGCCCGGCTGGCGTCATACTGATAATGTGTGGTCGTGGTCTGATAGCCATCGTTGATGGCAAGGGAAACGACGGGGAAATCATTGAGGGCACCGATGTTGCCGTTATTGAGGATGCGGTAAAGCTTGAGCCGGTCGGCGGTTTCCAGGCTCGGCTGCAACGCTGGACTGCTCCACGTAAAAATGGTACTGCCAAGCACACTGGAACGATCACGCCGCAAATATGCCGGCAGCAAAAAATATGAATCATCGTCTAAAATTTCGGCGCTGGCACTCCACTGCCCGTTCTTGAACATTCCGATTTTCGTGCCGAGGTATTGTCCTGACGTTGACCAATCCTCATAAACGTAAAAGCCATGTCCAACATGAAGGTATTGATCATAAGCGCTCCATGAAGTAATCGAGGTTGGATTACTCCAGCCGTTCGGCAATTTGTAATAAAGCTTCGCCGTCGGGCTTTGGCCGGGAGTATTCGTATACCAACCATAAGATTGATGAGAAAGCCCCACCAATCCAGGCTCGTAAAGACCGGTTTCAGCGGCCGAGACGTCTTCCTGCCAAAAACCGCCGGAGGGTGTAAAAACGAATCTCTTGATCCAACCCGCGCCTGAGCTTTTATCTCGTCTGATTATAAAATCCGGTCCTAAAGCGCTGTTCGTGATGTAATAGCTCGAAGCCAAAGATTGTGACAGCCAGGCATTGCCGGTCCAGCGCATGCCTTTGTTTTCGTCAATGCCAGAAACTGATATCGTCGATTCAAAAATGCCAACTCTTGATTGCACGTCCACTCCAGTATAGTTGGAAACAGACGAAAGGCTATTGGCGGAGAAATTTTCATCCCAGCGATAAATCCATTGCTGATGGCCGTTCTCCGTTTCAAACAAGAGAACTGTAAAAGTTGGACCCGTAAACAATGCTTGTTGATGATCGCCGTCGACATCATAGTCGACCCCACTTACCTGCTGCCAATTGTCCAGTTCGTCCAAATAATACCATCTTGGCGTGTTCACGTTAATTTGATTGAGATACGAGACCACCAAAAAATTCATTGCTCCTGAAGCGGAGCAGCTATTATCGAGTCCAATGCCTGGATTCAAATCCACTACTCCGGTTTCAGTCCAGGACAGGCTTGTTTCATTCCAGTGGTATCGGTTCAAATTACCGCTGTGTTGCGAAAGAATAGAAGCGAAATTCCTGCCGAGACTAAACGATGCACGTTGATTGACGCTGCCCATATAATTTGAGCTATTATAAGAGAGCCAATTGCCATTTTTATGCGGATGCTTATGAAGAAGATGAACGACCTTGTCATAAGAGTCGCTGTAGTATTTTTCAACTACAGCAAAAAAGTCTTTTTCAAGGAAGATTTCGAAGTCTTGTTGTTGCCCACCTATTAGTTGGACTCCTGCAAGTGTTTGTATGAGCCCGGAAAATTTCCATCTACCCTCCCAAACAAGCGCATAGATGTCGACATAACCCGGGTCCCGGAACCAAGTCACCACCACGTAGTCTTCGCCCAACCAAACCCTCGGTTTGGAGCCGCCAGTTGGAGCAAGGAGCGTGGCGCGCCGATCAGATTTGGACAAAGATTGCGCAGAGTAAGAATAAGTAACAATCCCTCCCTCCGGATAAGTGACGGTCTTGAGCGCACCATAATGGGTATCGCTCGGATTGAAATAATAGTCGAAGACCAACGCCGGCGCAACTTTACGTCCCGTGATATATTGCGTGATCGACTTGAGATAGCGCTTGGCCAGATCATGATTGCCGTTCAAATACTGCAAAGGATGATATGCGAAACGCGTGGTCGCGAGGGTGTCGTTGCCGCCCAGGTCGAAGGCGGCGATGTAATCGAGATATCTGGCTTCAAATTTGTCCTGATAAACGCCGGTCGTGCCGTGCTCATTGTGAGCCGCCTGATACTCACGCGGCCCGTTGGCGCTGTACGACTTGTCTTGATAATAAAGTTTGACCGTGCGGCCCAAGACATCGGTGATGGTCTTGAGATACGAGGCTGTCGTATGCTTCTTACCTGAGGTGGAGCCCACGTATTGCTCGAAAATGTCGTAGCTGAAGGTGACACTATCGCCCCAGGTATTCTGAATTTTCGAAATATTCCATGCGATTGCAAATTGTGACTGGCCAGTGGTAACATTGCTGCTGCCGATCCAATTTCCCCATTTCACCCCCCATTGCACGGCATTGCGCAAGCTGGTGCGCTGGCCGTTGCCATCAAAGCCGATGCCGCCGCCGTAAACGTATTTTGTACCGTCTTCGCGGGTGATTTCCCAGCGTTCTGAATTAGGATAACACAAAATTTTCCAAAGCTGATAGTTTTTGGTTTTGTATTCATACGCGCCCGCCACAGTTCCGGTTCGCACCAGAAGATTGCTCGCGCCGCCGGCGATCAAATAGAAATCGTCATCAAAACGCGAGCCGGTGTTTTTGTGGTCGACGATGATTTTCTCGAAATCGAAGGACCAGCCCAATCCCAAAATCCCGGTCGGCGCCTCCACGTTCCAGGTGTCAACCTGATTTTGGATGTTGCTGCTGTAGCCAATGTTTACGCCAACGTCCAAACCGTTTCGGCCCGGCAGCATCACCAAATTGAGCGGCAAATTCACGTCGCCCGTAAAAAGATTGACGCTGTTGCCCAGCGCGCCGCGCGCGTCGGGATCGAGAGAAAAAGTATTGATCCTGGGGGCGGTGGTGGATTCGCTTTCCTGGGCAGGTGCATTGGAAAAGGCCAATACCAAGGCGAGATTTATGATAAACCGAACCGGCATACGGTTGAACATTTTTCATCTCTCCTTCATCTGAATGACGATTTATCTCGTGCCCACGGTCGCAGTGGGAACGCATCTTGGGCGCTCTGAGCCATGTTAACAAGGCTTAGACAAACCCCACCAAGTTTCTTTCTGAATGACATTCCTTCTGAATGACATTATCCGAGTGGCGCAAGCAACGCCGGTCATGCTATCTTTTCTCCAACTCGGCCATTCGTTGCTGCAACTGCTCGTTCTCCTTTTTGAGCTCGATCACATACAACGTCAGCTCCTCGATCTTCTGCAACAACTTCGCTTGCATCTCGCCCACACTTACGCCTTTTTTTGTCACCTCCTGCGCCGAAGGAATCTCGGGAAGGCGCTTGTTCGCTTTCACGAACCGCTCCACTTCGGCGAGCGGTCGCAGCGCGTAATCGTCATCAAACACAAAGTCAGACCAGCCGGTTTCGACCACCACCTCCTTGGCGCGAATTTTACCGTTAACGGAGAGGCGGTAACCCGAGGCCGGGCTCACGGTGCCAATGCCCACGTTGCCCAAACTGTTGATCACGACCCTGGCGGTGTCCAGGCTGGGGATGGGGCTTCCGGTCGTTCCCGTGATAGTATTGGAAGTGTAAAACGCCATGAACCCCTCGTGCAGCTTTACGCGGGAGGCGCCGCGCGTGCTGGTGAAAATGTAACCCGTTCCCGCCGAGTTGATCTGCGCGCCGGCCGCTAAATTGATCAGCCCCATGCCGGCTGAGGCGTCCACCGTGAGATCGCTGGTTCCGTTGGCAATGCGCAACGGGATGGGGTTGTTGCTGGCGTTGATGTGCACTTTGGCCGTGGCGCTAGAGGTACCGATGCCTACTTTGCCGGCGGCGAGATAGAGCAGATTGTTGCCCGGGGCGCGTTTGATCACAAACGGCGTCTGGCTCACGCTCAAGTCTTGAATCGAAAACGTGCTGTCGGCTCCGGTGCGAAGATCGAAGCGCTGGTTGGGATTCTGCAATCGGATGCCGGCTAGATCGGCTGTACCGGCGAATATATTTAATTCCGCCGGTCCCGAAGCCGAGCGCATATGTAACAGAGTCGCCGGATTATTCAACCCGATGCCGATTTTGCCCTCCCGGAGTGACAGCAAATCAGTGCCAACCTGGTCTGGATGAATGCCGATGGGGTAATAGGTTGTGGTAGAATCGAACACGCCTATCAAAAAACGTCCAGTCGAAGATATGCGAAAATCAAAATATTCGCTTCTACCGGAGTTCTCCAGCCTAAGGTGGCTCTTCTGTCCGCTAAACCTCGTATGCAAACCGACACTCGCCTCGGGAGTGGTCGTGCCAATGCCGGCCGCACCGCTGGCGGGAAAGGTATTGGTTTGGCTAAGGACCGATCCCACAAAGAGAAGCAGCATGAAAAAGACGATTGAGAAGAATGCGAGAGGGCGTGAATTCATGACTTTCCTCCACTATTCATGAGAGCGTTCGAAAAGAATCAGCCTATGTGAAAACCTAAGCGAAATAGATTTCGATTTTCTCGTGTGAAAAGGTGCTGGATCGAAAAGCCATAGCCATGAGAATCGCAAATGGTGGGCGATGAGTGCAAGAGGCGAGTGAGGAAGACCTTCGCCCATCCACGAGTTCCGGGCACTACTCTTTCGGGATGGCGGCGTCAAGTGGCAGGTGGAAATCTACAAAAAAAGTTGAGTTTATCAAGAGGAATCTCTGCTTTAGGGATAGAAAAACCCAACGGATGCATGACCTTATCCGTTGGGTTTTTCTATCCGTTGGGAAAATTTTTTTCAGGGCAACTGACTGGTTATGCACGAACTGCAAGCAGGATGCTTGCGCCACTGCTTTCAACAAAGGCGGGTATTCTCATCCTACTATCTGGCCTTTCATATTCTTGATTTTAACCGGCACCACGTGTCCATTCTCCTGTCCAAAACTCAGCGTATCCATCGGGCAAACCGTGACGCAAATACCGCAACCGATGCAAGAGCTCGTGGTATTGTCCAGCACCTCCTGCTTGAGCGCGTAGCTCATCACGTCGATGCCGACTTGGCAATTGCGCGAGCATTCGTAACAGCCGATGCATTTATCATTGGCTACTATCTTAAATTTGCCGACCTTCAATTTCGCGAACAAATGCGATTGCAAATGCATTAGCTTCGCCAGCGGGCACCAGTAACGGCACCAGACTTTACCGCCCAAAAACGGATAAAGCGTCACCGGCAATATGCCCACCAGCCAAACGTCGGCGTAAATGCGATAGAGACTGATGCCCAATTCCGCCGGGCGGCTCAAGACCCCGTAAACGTCTTTGAGCAGCATAAACACCGTGATTAAGGCCGCGGCAATCAAGACCGCAAGATTCATCCATTCCCACTTGATCGAGGTTCTGCCCTTGGGCGCGAGATGCCGCCAGCGATCGCCGAAGGTTTCCGCCAGACCGCCGCAGCCGCAAATCCATGAGCAATAGCGCTTGCCGTGAAACAGCACGAAGACGGGAATGATCACAAACGTCAGCAACACACCCCAAACCACCCAGACTTGATGAGGGTTATAGAAAAACGTGTAGAAGAACAGCGGCCAGGCGTAGATGAGGCCGTAACTGCGCCAGGCCTGCTCTGCGAACGCCGGATCAGTGGCCAGTCTCTCCCCCACCCATTGATACTTCACCGCAGCTTGAAAGAGATATTCGGGAATGAGAAAAAAGAAAACCCATTGAAAACCGAGCAGGCTGACGTAGCGCCAAATTTGAAACTTGTCTTTGCGATCGAGGCCCCAGCGTTTGAGGGCTTGCAAGCCGAAGAACGTCATCAACAACGTGTAGATCACCGTATACCAAAAGGACCACGGGCGATCGAAGAACGACAGAAATCTATAGCCCCAATCTTTGAACGGCCAAAACTCTTCACCATTACCGACTTTGGCGCCGTAGATCGTGTACCACGCGATAAATGACACGCCGAGCCACGCGAAGCGGTCACCTTTCATGCCAAGGCCGATTAAGCCGACTAAACTGACGGCAAAAACCAGGGCACCCATCCAGCTCGGTATGAAAGAAAGGTCGAAGCCGGCAAAGGAAGCGTGCCCGCCCAATTGCATGCCGAAGATGGACAAACCGATGAAACCGAGCACAGCGAGCGCCGCGGCGCGCAGAAGACTTCCCTCCCACTCATTTTCCATTTTCAACCCAAGTGATTTGAGAAAATCGCGCGGCACGTCGGCGCCGATCAACACAAAGACGTGGTGGTAGGGAATCTTGCGAATCTCATCCGAGCCTCCGCGATTGATTTTGAGCGTGGCTTCGTGCTCGCCGAATTCCGTGACCTCGGAGTTCAACAAGGGTTCGATGCGCCTGGCCGCAATCGCAGTGTTGAGCTTTCTTTCATTGTCCCTGAAAATGCGTGCAAATTCGCTGCCGCGATAGGAGAGAATAACTTTATTCTGCTCGCTGAGGGTAATCGCTGCTTCAATCGCACTGTTACCGCCGCCCACCACGAGAATATTCTCATTTTTATATTTGCGCGGGGAGTACAAACGATGATAGACGTGTTCGCGATCTTCGCCTTTCACCTGCAGCTTGCGCGGATTGCCGCGCTGGCCGGTCGCCAGCACGATGCGCTTGGTGCGATACCTCGCCTGCGGCGTTTTGACGTAAAAGATCCCGCCTTTCTTCTCCACGCCGGTGACCCCCTCACCGGTGCGCACGTTCAGCTTGTTTTCCTTGATGATTTGATGCCAGCGATCGACCAATTCTTCCTTCGTCGCACCATCGAGCCAGAGTTTGCCTTTGGGCGGCTGTGCATCAGGCTCGGCATAAACCCATTTGCCTTCGGGGAAATTCTCAATCGTATTCGCGATTTGCTCTTTTTCCAGCATGAGATAACGCATGCCGCGTTCACTGGCTTGCAAGGCAGCGTTCAATCCCGCCGCACCCGCGCCGATGATGATGACGTCGAACAACTCGGCCTCGCCGCCGATGGCATTCGGCAGTGTGGCTATGTGTTCGATCACTTCATAGCCCTGCGCCATGGCATATTTAATCACCGGCGCGCCCGCCAGATCGCCGATGATGTACAGACCGGGAATATTGCTTTCATTATACTTCTTCAAAAAGGGGCGCTCGATCTGGCTGCTGCCGGAATGGAGGACGTCCACGACTACTTGCTTGAGTTTGCCGCCGAGAGAAAACTGTCTTTCGGGCATGATGGAAACCTCGAAAGGTTCTTGGGTTTGTGTTCAGTGATCAGTGATTAGTGTTCAGTGTTCAGTGATCAGTGATTAGTAATCATTCAGACCCTCTACTCACTTGAATACTGATCACTAATCACTAATCACTGATTACTGATCACCGAAACACCTACTTCGCACGCACGACGTCCGATTGCGCCAACGGCTGCAATTCTGAGCCGCAGTTTAAACACTTTTTTGCAGCCGGATGGTTGGTATTGCCGCATTTGGGGCAGGGCACGGGCTCAAGTGTCGTGTGTACTTTAACCAGGCCGGCGGGCACGTCGCCAGGTTTCGCAACAGAAGGCCGAGTTAGCACGTAGAGGAAACCGAACGCACTCAGAAAAAATCCGATGAAAAAATATGGAATCGGGTTCAAACCTTTGCTGATCGCTGTGTAACCGCTCAAGCCGCTGAACAGGAGTGCGATCAGAATATGCAAACCAAACAGAAACCAGCCGAAGCCCATGGTGAGTTGCGACGCGGTGGATTCCCTTTGAAACAATGCGCTTCTCGGCTGGTCTGATGAAGTTAGGGTATCCACTTGGGCCTGAGAAATATTGCGGACAGCACCGAGTGCAGAGAGCGATATACGGTTAGACATAAAAAACCGGAAGACGGGTCTTGCTTCGGAGTTGGCCATTCCAAGGAACAAAAGCAACACTGCGGATTTGCAGGATAATCTCGACATGGCTTCCTCACTCCGGTCGTCATGAAATGGACACGCCATAAGCGCAATAACCGCCGTAGGCCGGGAGATATTTAACACAAAAACTTGTTTTGTGCAATCGCAATTTTTGCGAGTGAAGTGTTGTACGAGAATTTCAGACAGGATTGCATGGCAAGCTCACATATTTTAGAACTGAAAAAAACCCCGAAAAATTTCCATCACTGGAGAACACAAATGAGGGCAAGTTCATCAAGCGCAAAACAAACGGAGGGCAGCACTGAAGAATATTGTGACGGAGAACGGACTCATTCTGCCCAAAAGATTCCCAGCGAAAAGGTTGGGGCAGCGAGCACATTTTCGCCAAAGGCCGCACCATCGACGCCGCCAGTGATGCCCAGACTCCCGGCAATTTTATAAGTGAGCGAAGGCGCGAGCGCAAGATAGCTGACATTGTTGCCGTACAAACCACCCATGCCACCCAAGGATTCGTCGGTGCCGTTGCGCAATGACTGTACGCCGTTGACGCGCATAATGGCGGTGAAGTTGCGCAGAAAAGTGTAGCCCACCTCCCCACCATAGCGGAATTCGTCGGAAAAATTCTTCGTGCGATTGTTCACGCCGATTTCGCCGATGACATAAAACGGCCGTGGGTAAAAGGAATGCCCCGCTTCCAGCATCAGCATTTGATTGAACTCGCCATCGCCAGTGACCAGGCCATTCGCCTGCTCGCTATTCCCGGTCGGCAAGCCGAACAACAAACGCAGGCTCAAAACCGCCGGGCGGTATTGCCGGAGACCGAAACGCAAACTCACGTCCATATCGGCAAAGCCCGCAGCCGAATCGCCCGGAAAAAAAAACGAATCCGCTGCTGCTCCCAATTTGTCGGTTCAAGGCCAGCCGTTTGTAGAACGGCACATAAGCAACCAGATTGAGATGATCGGTCAGGCCGTATTCGCCATAGAAACTCGAAGTGAAGTCTTGCAGAGTAGGGATGTCGATCACGTTGCCGTCCGGCTCGAAATACTGGCGCGCGTGAATGTAACGGGCTTCGAGCTTATAAAATCAATGCCCTCGTTTGTAAGCCCATGCGCCGGCAAAGGCTTCACCGAAGAGACCAGCTAGGATAACCAAAATCATTCCACAAAATGCAGGCAATCGCTTCACACTGTTCTCCCTGAGAAAATGATGCGCCCCACTTCCAATGCGCTCGAAGATGGTGTGATTTCAATGCGGGGTGGAACGAAAATATCCGGCTCTGTAATGAAATCCGTGCCCACACAACTCGTGAGCAATGGCCCCATGATCAACAGAAAATCTTTAGGATTGAACCTGTAACTGTCGCGTGCCTTTCATCAGATCTCTGGAGCGTCATAGTCGTAACGCTTAGTCGAAGATCGCGAAGATTTCTTACAGAATTATCTGTGTCTTTTTACTAGATTCAACCTTGCTTTGACAAGATAAATTTTTTAGTACGCAGCCTTCCAGGTCTTGAAAACCTGGAAGGCCTATCAGCAAGAATTACGGCGACACTTGCTTTGTGCGGTTGCCTGTAAATTCGTTTGTGCCGTTGAAATCTTCCCACGGTTTGTTGATGTAATTAATCCTGTTGTGATTGAACCTGTTGTTCGCCGAGCCGCTGCTGGCTTGAATGCCGGTGCCAAAGCGACTAAGGAAGTTTTGAACCACGAAATCATTCGTCGGGCCGGCATCGCCTTCGCCAGAGGCCGGGTTGTAGCATACGCCCAAAAGCCCGTTCGCTCCGGCTTCGGCGGAATTGCGCGTGATGAAATTGTTGTGGCTGCCACCACCGCGTACGAAGATGCCGAGGTTTATCCCTTCGTATTCGTTCCCCACGATGAAATTGCTGTTACTATTGACCAACAAAATGCCGACCTGCGGCGGAACGCCGGCGGGTGGATCGGCAAACTCGTCGCCGCCCTGCACATCCACATTTTTGACGACCGAATGGCTGGCAGCCAGCAGCGCCACGCCGGTGCCAAAAGTGCGCAAATCGCCGTTGCGCACCAGGACGTGACTGACACCGTCCAAAACAATGCCTCTGCCGGTTTTATTCCCGGGGCCAGTGATCCTATGGTCGGCCAGATTCAGAATCACAAAGTCGGATTGAATTACAATGCCATCCGCGCTGGCGGAGAAGCTTCTTTTCACTCTGTAAATTCCCGGCGCAGTGATCACGGTCGGGCCGGTGATCTCAGTCGCATTGACCTTGGCGAGCCCACTCCCGGCAAGGTGGGCCTGAATTTTCGCTTCCAGTTCGGCTTCGAAGTCGCGATTGGCGTCTTCGGCCACACTGTCACCATCGGGGGCGGGAGCTTGCAAAGGGCTTTCCTTTTGGCAGGCGGTGATCAACAACAGCAACAATACGGCCGGCGACGATTTTATGAGTCTCATTGTACTACCTCCATGCGATTGAGTGAGTGAGTGAGTGAATGATTGATGAACACCCATCAATGAACACAAATTCTGTCACGGAAGTATCACGCGCAGGTCAAAAAAGCCTAAAAGAATTCTTGGCGCGAGTTTCAGGTTTGGAACGTAAGCAATATGGAAGACCTTGAGTGGAGGGCTTGCTCGTTTTGGAAAGAGCCTTGTGGCGTCCCCTCATCGAGAAGAAGAAATCGAGGTGGTTTTCAAATCGAAGCTGATGGTCGTACCGGCGTTGACTGCGCTGTGCACGACAAGGCGGCTGCCGTGCAGCTCCAGGATGCGCTTGGCAATTGCCAGGCCAAGCCCCGCGCCGCCGGCAGCTCGGCCGCGGCTTTTCTCTACGCGATAGAAACGCTCAAAAATGTTGGGCAAATCCTCGGGCGGAATGCCAGAACCGGTGTCCACGACACGTACCGTAACATTGCCGTTACCGCCGCGGCTGAGCTGCACTTGCACGCGGCCGGCTTCCGGCGTATAGCGTAAGGCATTGTCAATCAGATTTGACAATGCGCGCTCGATCAAACCCAGATCGGCATACACCTGCGGCAACTCCGGAGGAAAAGAAGCTTGTAGATTGATTTTTGATCGTTCAGCTTGGGGCTTGAATTTCATAACGACGTCTTGCACCAGCTCGGCCAGAACGAACGGTTCGAAAAGCGGTTGTACTTGCTGCGCGTCGAGTTTGGAAAGTTCGAACAACTCGCTCACCAATTTGCCGAGCATTTGGGTATTGTCCAAAATGATTTGCAAGTAACGCCGCCGTTCCGCCGGCAAGAGCGTTTCGTCTTTGATCAAAACTGTTTCCAAATATCCTTGCATCGAAGCCAGCGGGCTGCGTAAGTCGTGCGAGACATTAGCCACCAATTCGCGCCGCAGGGTATCGCTGCGCTTGAGCTCTTGCATATTCGCCACGATCGTGTCCGCCATTTGGTTGAAAGCGCTGGCGAGCCGGCCGATTTCATCCTGCGACGTGATTGCAATGCGGTCCTCATAATTGCCCGCGGCAAACTGGCGCACAACGGCCGTCATCTTGTGAAAGCGCCGGATAAGCAGCGCAAACATAACCAGTCCCAGGAGGCCAGTAAACCCCACGACAACCAGAAAGCTCATGGAAGTGGAGCGCATGATGTAGCTTTCTTTAACCATCTTGGTGGCAGAATCGTATTGCTCGCCGCCCAAAATGACGTAAAGATAGCCGTCCACCTCTCGCCCGATTTTGAGCGGGGCGGCGGAGAAAGTTTTCTGCCGGCTGGCGTGACGAGGATCGTCTCCCATGATCGGCATGTTGTCATGGTTGGATAAAAACCGGTGGATCGGTGATAAATTCACGTGCGTGCGTTGCACAGTTTTTCCAGGCTCGGCGAAAAACGCGAGGATTCTGCCACCGCCATCCAGCAAATAAATCTCCACTCGCGGATTCATCACCATCATATAATGCATGGTGTGCTCGATATTGGCGTAATCGATGCTGTCTTTCAAAAACGGGCGAAATTCTTTGACAAGATCGCGAGCGAGATTCACATTGAGCTTTTGCTCAGACTCGCTCACGAACTGCATGGCGGAACGTAGCGCCACGTATGTGTGTACGGCGCCGAGAGTGGCGAGCAAAAGCAAAAATACTGCGGAAATTTTGCCGTACAAGCTGCGCCAGGGTCTGGTCATCCTGCGCCGTCCTCCCGCTCGGCAAAGCGATAGCCAACGCCCCACACGGTTTGAATGTATTTCGGCCGCGCGGGATCTCTTTCAATCTTGCCGCGCAAGCGATTGATGTGAGAATTCACGGTATGCTCATAACCCTCGAACTGATGGCCCCAGATCAAATCCAGCAGATCGCTGCGGCTATACGCGCGACCGGGATGGGAGGCAAACAACACGAGCAGATCGAACTCTTTCGCCGTTAATTCCAGCGCCCGGCCGGCCAGTGTGACCTTGCGCTTGTCGAGATAAATCTTCAGATCTTCGAATGCCAGTTCCTTCGCCGCGTTTTGTTTGGCGACGGTTTCCTGCTCCACTTCGTGACGGCGCAGCAAAGCCTTGATACGCGCCATCAACTCGCGGATGCTGAACGGTTTGGTGAGATAATCGTCCGCGCCCAATTCCAAGCCCAAGACCTTGTCGAGTTCTTCCGCTTTCGACGTGAGCATGAGAATCGGCACCAACGCATTTTCCGCGCGAATACGCTTACAGACCGCGAAGCCGTCTATGCCCGGCAGCATGAGGTCGAGAATAATCAAGTCATAGCATTCCTGCAAAGCACGGTGCAGACCGGACGCGCCCTCCGCGGCGCGCTCGAGATCGTATCCCCAATCCTTCAAATGAATCTCGACCAAATCGGCGACATGCGGGTCATCTTCAATTATCAATATTTTGTGAGGATGATTCATCTCCGGAAGGATACGAAAAATCTATCACGAAAGTATCACGGAACCATCAAATCTGAGTAGCGCGCCGTGACGGGAGTTGAGCCGAGGATATCTCCTGGTGCCAAGGGCAAGTTGAATTGCAGCCCCAAAGTATCGTTGAGATCTCGTGTGAAATCATCCTCACCAAACGGCACTTTGAACTGGAAGCCTAGAGGGGAGCTACCCAATCCCAAGCTGGTCATCACGCCGCAAAAACGTCCGGACAGTATTTCCTCAACGAATTTGCGCAGCAATATACCCAACACGTTCATGCGAAGCAACACGATTCCTCTGCAGCCGCCTGGGTACCGGCGCAATCGCAGCCCAGCCATGGCTTTCTCGAAGCGCTGCCCAACACGATGCGGAACCCAGTTTTCTGCACGCATTCACGCGGGGACCGGTTAGTCGAATTGCCACCCGACATGAAGGCCAAAAACAAAATCGTAGATATCGTTTAAGCCCTCATCGAGCGGCAACTTGAATTGCAACCCCAGCCGCGAACGGCCCGCCGCGCAAATGCAAAAAGAAATGTCTAGGACTCGTATGGAGAAAATTCAACATGCCGGTAATGGGGAGAATGTCGGGATAAAAAGCTTCGAACCGCTCAACGAGCTCGACCACACTCGCCATGCCGCCCGCGAAGTTACCCTCCGGCGCTATTCGGCTTGAGGATTTCGAACGCGAGGGTCTTACGACCCATTTGATGCTGCCAAAGAGATTGCGCGGACAAGAGCGTTGGAAAAATTAAGGCGAGAACAAGCGCTGTTCTCATCGACATACAGCTAGGCTGGTATTGTTTCATGGGCCATGCTCCTTGATGCGCCGTCATAACAGACGTCGGACGAATAGTTGGTGACTTAACCGTCAAATTTGTGCAAAAAAACGGCGAGCTTTCAGACCGTTGGATAATGTTTTAAATCAGCTTTGTTACGGTCACTTGCTCGCCCTTAAGTGCGCCTCCGTACGGTTAGGTTGGCAATAATTCGGCCATATTTGTAAAGTAGATTGCGCCAGCTAAAGTCGTGTAAGAGGCAATCGGCCAGCCATCCGGGCAGAATGGGAGCGAAAGCAAGAAGTATTATTTCAAGGATAGTTTTTTCAGAGAGTATCATCCGTCCACTGATTCAAGTTATTTAGACTCCTGAAAAACAGCTTGCTTCAACCAGTAAATTTCTGTATTTTATGCTACTGTTAAGGAATTTTGAGCTTCCGATTATTTGCAGGAAAATAAGCGGGACGAGGTCTGTCCCTCTTTTTTTATCTGTTTTTATCAATGCAGTTCTTTGACAACTGGTATACCGTTTCTGAGCTTGTAGTAACAGGCCGGATCATAGCCAGTCACAATCAACCTCAATCAAGGAATGAAATATGAGGAAAGAGATTTTTATCAGTTCCTCCGTGAGCGAAACGAGGATCGCCATCCTTGAGGACTCCAGACTGGTGGAGCTTTTAACTGAGCGGCCGGAAAATGAGCGTATGGTCGGGGACATTTACCTGGGAAAAGTCGTCAAAGTGGTCAAGGGTATGCGTGCTGCGTTTGTGAATATCGGTCACGAACAAGATGCGTTTCTGCATTTCAGCGACATCGGGGATTCGCTGGTGGATTATCACGCGTTCTTGGATTTGGAGGAGACTTCAACAAACGGGCGTATGCCAACCGCCAGCAGCCATCACCGCCCCATTCCCAAAGAAGGGCAGGAAATTCTGGTGCAGATCATCAAAGAGCCGATCAGCACCAAAGGCTGCCGCATCACCACGGAGTTGTCGATTCCCGGAAGGTACATGGTGCTCGTGCCCCATAGCGACATGGAGGGCGTTTCCAAAAAAATCGAAAGCGCCAAAGAAAGGCGCCGCTTGAAGAGAATTGCAGAAACGCTTCGGCCCCGCGGATTCGGAATGATCATACGAACCGTGGCCGAAGAGAAAGACGATGAGTCGTTGCAAGCCGATCTGGACAACTTGAAAAAAACCTGGCACGGCATTGAGCAACGGCTCAAACGCAGCAAATCGCCCGCGTTGGTGTACAAAGATTTGACCATGGCCTCCAGCGTCATACGCGATTTGTTCACGCTCGATATTCATCGCGTGGTGGTGGATTCGCGCAAGCTGCATCAAAACATCGTGAAATACTTGCAAGAAGTCACGCCCCAGTTCATCGACCGCGTGGAGTTGTACCGCGGCAAGAAATCCTTGTTCGACTCCTATGGCATCGAGCAGGAAATCGAAAAAAGTCTTTCTCGCAAAATCTGGACGAAAAGCGGTGGACACATACTTTTTGACCACACCGAAGCGTTGTCCGCGATCGACGTCAACAGCGGCAAATTCATGGGCAAGGGGCATCACGACGAAAATGCGCTCAAGATGAACCTGGAGGCCGCGAAGGAAATTGCCCGCCAGCTCCGCCTGAGAGACATCGGAGGGATCATCGTCGTCGATTTCATCGACATGACCGATCACCGTTTTCGCAAACGTTTGTCTGAAGAATTCCGCCGGGAATTGCGCAAAGATCGTGCACAAACCAACATCAGCCCGATCAGTGAGTTCGGGCTGATCGAAATGACGCGCGAGCGCGTGCGGCCGAGTATTTTGTTTTCTTATTCCGAGACCTGCCCGACGTGCGAAGGCACCGGGCGCTTGATCTCGAAAGCCACAGTGCTCACGCGCGTTGAGCGGTGGTTAATGCGTTACAGATTTATCGGCAGTGAACGTAATCTCGCCCTGGTCGTTCACTCCGAAATGCAGAAGTTTCTTATCCAGGGGTTCCGTAGCCGCATCCGTCGCTTGATGTGGAAGTATTGGATGAAAATTGACGTTCTTCCCGACGACAAAATGAGCCTGGAAGATTTCAAGTTTCTCTCCAAGCGCGACGGCCACGAGTTGGTGATTTGAAGGCCTAGCCCTCACCAACGTGTCATTCTGGAAGAATCTTCCCACGCCTTGGGTCCAATCTGAATATGCGTACTCCTTCCAGTCGTCGGGAAGATTCCCGACAGAATGACAGAGAGGAAAAGTCGATGCGATCTACCCACCGGAAAATCGCCTTGACAAAATTCGGGGCTTTATTTAGGTTTTGCTGCTCTGGATATCAAGCCAACTTTATTAATCAGGAGTTCTCTGATGTACGCGCTCGTGAATATCGCGGGGCAACAATTTCGCGTTGAAAAAGATCAAACCATCAAAACGCAAAAGCTGGACGGTGCAGTCGGTGAATCCGTTTCGTTCGATCAGGTTTTGCTGGTGGCGGACGGCGCTGACGTGCGCATCGGCGCGCCGGTTTTGCCAGGCGCCGCCGTGCAAGGCAAAATCGTCAATCAGACCCGCGACGATAAAATTATCGTGTTCAAGAAAAAGCGCCGCAAAGGCTATCGCCGCACCAACGGCCATCGCCAGCAGCGCACGGCCGTCAAGATTGAAGCGATCACTTTGTAATTTGGATTTGAGGAGCATAATATCATGGCACATAAAAAGGGCGTCGGCAGCTCGCGCAACGGCCGGGACAGCAATCCGCAATACCTCGGCGTGAAGCGGCACGATGGGCAGGTGGTCACTGCAGGCAGCATCATCATTCGCCAGCGCGGGACCAGGATTCATCCCGGTGCAAACGTCGGCCGGGCCTCGGACGATTCGTTGTTCGCCTTGATCGACGGCAAAGTACAATTCCATCGCTTAGGCAAATACAGAAAGAAAGTCAGCGTCGTTCCGGGTTCAAAGATAACGTGAAGTCCGACTTGCGGGCAACCGAATTGAACAACGTACTCTGTGGGCGTGCGCGAGTCCGATTTCGCGCAAGTATCGGTATGTCCGTTTGTTGACAACGATATAAGGCCAAGTTGCTTGAGGCTACTTGGCCTTTTTTATTTGAAAGGAGCGCGTCATGAAGATTACAGTTGTCGGTGCAGGCCACGTCGGAGCGACCACAGCTTTGCGTTTGGCCGAAAAGCATTTGGCGAATGAAGTGGTGCTGATTGACATCCTCGAAGGCATACCCGCGGGCAAGGGGCTCGATCTTTGGGAATCCGCGCCGGTCGAAGGCTTCGATTGCAAAGTGATCGGTTCAACCAATGACTATGCGCTGACCAGGAATTCCGATTTGGTGGTCATCACGGCCGGCCTGGCGCGCAAGCCGGGTATGAGCCGCGATGATTTGCAGGAGAAGAATGCCGGCATTATTAAGGGCGTTACCGAACAGATTGCCAATCATTCACCACAGTGCAAAATCATCGTGGTCACCAATCCGCTCGACGTGATGACTTACGTCGCCTGCAAAGTCAGCGGGTTCGAGCCGAATCGCGTGTTCGGCATGGCGGGGGTATTGGACACCGCGCGCTATCGCACCTTCATTTCGATGGAATTGGACGTTTCGGTGCGTGACGTCAGCGCGCTGGTGCTCGGCGGCCACGGTGATGACATGGTGCCGCTGCCGCGCTTGACCACCGTCGGCGGCATTCCACTCACGGAATTGCTCAGCAAAGATCGCATCGACGCCATTGTCGACCGTGCGCGCAACGGCGGAGCGGAAATTGTAAAGTATTTGAAAGAAGGCAGCGCCTACTATGCACCCTCCGCCGCTGTCGCCGAAATGGCCGAGTCCGTGGTGCGCGATTCCAAACGCGTTCTCCCCTGCGCGGCCTGGTTGACGGGCCAATACGGCTTGAAAGAAGTGTACGTCGGCGTGCCGGTGAAACTGGGCAAGAACGGCGTCGAAAAAATTTACGAAGTCAGCCTGAATGACATCGAAAGAAAAATGCTGCAAGAATCGGCGCAGCACGTAAAGGAAAGCATCGCGAAGTTGAAGATTTGAGACGAGAGGGGTTTCGCTCTGGCAGGGTATGCCGGTCTGGTTGCGAACAGACAGTAAGCGAAGTGGTTCAGCATGATCCAAAGATACTAAACTTCAAATGGAGCCGCCATGCGCAAGCTTCGAATCGGCGTCATCGATCTCGTCACCAAAGCACCGACCAGAGCATTATTCGCCCGCGTCATGAATGCCAACCTCGCGAGTATCATGCCCCAAGTGATCGCGTTATGGTGCGAAGAGGAGGGGCATGAAGTTCATTTGGTGTGTTATACCGGCTTTGAGAATCTGCTCGAAGAATTGCCGGACAAAGTCGATCTCGTCTTCATCGGGGCGTTTTCACAGTCCGCGCAACTGGCCTATGCGCTCAGCAACCTCTTCCAAAAGAAAGGGGCCGTTACCGCGCTCGGGGGTCCCCACGCACGTTGTTACCCACAGGATGCACAGAAATACTTCGACTACGTGCTCGGCTTCACCGACAAGGCCATCGTTCGCGACGTTTTGCACGATTTCTCCCGGCATCGGCCCATGGGCATGCGCCTGGAAGCTGGACAGCAGCCGACGTCCATTCCGGGCGTGCGCGAGCGCTGGAAGTTCATCGCACCGACCCTGCAAAAGGCCCCTTTCTTCAAGATCGTTCCGATGCTCGGCAGTCTGGGCTGTCCTTACACTTGCAGCTTTTGCATCGATGCAGCTGTGCCCTACCAGCCGCTGGATTTCGAGGTCATGAAAGAAGATTTGCACTTTCTCTTGCAAAAGATGGATCGCCCTTGCGTCGGCTGGCACGATCCCAATTTCGGCGTGCGTTTTGACGACTATATGGACGCCATTGAAGCAGCCGTACCTCCGGACAGAATCGACTTCATCGCGGAAAGCAGCTTGTCATTGCTGGCTGAGCCCAACCTGAAGCGGCTTAAACGAAACGGCTTCAAGGCCCTTCTGCCGGGGATCGAGTCGTGGTACGAGCTGGGCAACAAATCAAAGACCGGCAGCCGGCAAGGGATGGATAAAGTCCGGCAGGTCTCCGATCACATCAACCTGATCATGAAGTATATACCCTACGTACAGGCAAATTTCGTGCTCGGCCTTGATGCCGATGAGGGGCCGGAGCCCTTCGAGCTCACCAAGCGCTTCGTGGACATGTCTCCCGGGGCGTTTCCGGGTTATTCGCTGATTACGGCTTTCGGGCAGGCCGCCCAGCTCAACTTGGAATATCAGCGCGACAACCGCTTGATTCCCTTTCCCTTCCACTTTTTGAACAACCATCACGCCATGAATGTGAAGCCGAAGCATTATTCCTGGCCCGAATTCTATGATCACGTCACCGATTTGACCAAATACACTTTTTCGTGGCGCGCGATCATCAACCGCCATCACGCGACCGGCGCCACGATTCCGAAGTGGATGAATTCGGTGCGAGGGGTCTCGTCGGAGGGCTTCGGCAGAATCAAATACCATGGTGAAATTCGCCAGCGTTTGGACACCGATCTGCCCTTGCGCAAGTTCTTTGAACAGGAAACCTCGGAAATTCCACGGTTCTACGTGGAGCGGCTCCAGCGGGAATTAGGCCCGATGTGGGAATGGCTTCCTCCAGGTGCGCTTCATCACAATCCGAATGCTTATCTCGATGCGGAACAGCAACAGGCATTGATTCCGCTGACCGGTGGCATCAAGGGTGCCGTTCAAAAACCGGTCTTAGCAGTGCCCGCTGCGTGAGTTGCAGGCAGTAGTTAATCTTACCTTTTTCGTAACTATTTAGGTCTTTTCTTGAGAAGGCAAAACGATTGCGGGCAAAACTATTGAATAGCTTTAGGCAGGATGATCTCAAGGCAAAATGATTCCAGATCATTTCGCCATAGAACCTTCAAAGTTTTTCTGAATTCTGTGGCTCAATCTTCCATTAACTTCAATTGTTTTACCCTAAATAGTTTTGCCTTTCAACCTGTACGTAAATGGTTACCTATAAGAGAGCCTAATAAATATGCCATTAGAAATCGCTGCTTTCGCGGGCATCACTATCAGAAGAGCTTTTCATCACCCTGTTAAAAAGTGAAAAATGATACCTCGAAAATCCTGATTGCATATTTCGAATAAGATAATAAATTTGAAAAGTGCTTTGGAGAATATGGCCCTTACTTGACAATTTGCTCCGGGCCATATCCCAGCTGGGAAAACACAACAGGTAACGCTATGATATTGGTGATTGAAGAGAAAGAATTGGATCAATTGCCGATTACAATCGATCCTGAAATTGTCAGCGGCACACCTGTTTTTCGAGGAACACGCGTGCCGATTGAGGCGTTGATGAACAATCTCGAAGCCGGCCTCACGCTGGACGAATTTCTCGACAATTTTCCCACGGTCACGCGAGAGCAGGCGCTAAAGATTCTCGAGTTTTCCAAATCTACTTTGAGGCGTTTGGGCAAGACAAATTGAAAATCTTGCTGGACGAATGCACGCCCCGCTTGGTCAAAAAGCAGCTGCCGCAATTTATTATCCACACCGTGCAAGAAATGGGTTGGGCGGGCATAAAAAATGGCAGATTGCTCAACTTGGCAGAAGGCCAATTTGACATTTTGGTTTCGACAGATAAAAATCTCCCCAATCAGCAAAATCTCTCAGGCAAACGACTGGCGGTGATTATTCTACCCAGCAACAAAGTTCCGATTGTAGCCCAACTTATCCCCGCTCTGGAACGGTCGCTGAAGGTAATTCACCCTGGAACGTTTTTAGAAATCCCATTTCCATAACAAATATGAGCAATTTGCCGATTTTATACCGGCTTTGTCCAGCCCTTCTCATGTTTTGTTTCTTCCCATCGCTAACTTGGCTTCAGTATACGAACATTGCTTCCTCTGCGGTTGCGCAGGACTATGACGTTGTTATACTGAACGGAAAAGTCATCGATCCAGAATCGAACTTGGACGCCGTGCGCAACGTCGGTGTCAGCAAAGGCACGATTCAAGCCATCAGCATTGAAGCATTGCGCGGCCGCACGACGATCGATGCTACGGGATTGATCGTCGCGCCGGGCTTCATCGATCTACACGTGCACGACATGAATGAAGAACATCATCGTGCCCAGGCCATGGATGGCGTGACGACCGCGCTGGAGCTCGAAATTGGCACAGCGGATATCGAGCGGTGGTATGCCGAACGCGAGGGCAAAACGCTGATCAACTACGGCGCCAGCATAGGCCATGTTCCTGTACGCATGAGCGTGATGCACGACTCGGGCAGTTTTGTGCCCAGCGGCGAGGCGGCTCACCGTGCCGCATCAGACGGGGAAATCGAGGAACTGAAACGACGCATCGAACGGGGACTGAAGCGCGGAGCCGTCGCAGTTGGCTTCGGGATCAATTACACCGCGGCCGCTTCGCATTGGGAGATTTTGGAGATGTTTCGCGTGGCCGCGCAGTTCGGCGCTTCCTGTCACGTTCATCTGCGCTACGGCGGCATCAAAGAGCCGGTGAACGGCATCACCGCTTTGGAAGAGGTTATCGCTGCAGCAGCGATAACCGGCGCACCTCTGCACGTCGTGCACGTCACCAGTGTGGGCCTGCGCGATACGCCACAGCTTCTGCAGATGATTCACGAAGCGCGCGCACGTGGAATGGACATTACCACCGAGTGCTATCCTTACCCGGCAGGCATGACGACTATCGAATCTGCCATTTTTGAGGAGGGTTGGCGGGAACGAATGGGAATTGATTACAAAGATCTGCAGTGGACCGCAACCGGTGAGCGGCTCACCGCAGAGAGATTTGCACGGTACCGGAAAACCGGTGGCATGGTCGCGGTCTTCAGCATTCCTGAGAATGTGGTGAACATGGCAGTGGCAAATCCTATGACCATGATCGCAAGTGATGGTCTATTGCAGAATGGCAAAGGCCATCCTCGCGCTGCCGGAACTTTTTCGCGAATTCTGGGCCGTTATGTCCGTGAAGCGAAGACTTTGACATTCATGGATGCGCTCCGCAAAGTAACGCTCATGCCGGCGCAACGATTGGAACGGCGTGTGCCGATGATGAAGAACAAGGGCCGTATTCGCATCGGGGCTGATGCTGATCTCACCATCTTCGATGCGGAGCGAGTCATTGACAACGCGACATTTGAGGAGCCGGGTAAATACTCGGAAGGCATCAAGCACGTTTTGGTGAATGGCGTCATTGTCGTCAGAAACGGCCAGCTTCAAAGCAACGTATCACCGGGCCGGGCCGTGCGCGCGCCAATGCAGTAAACACAAAAGAGGCTTTTAATAGTTTTGCCCTAAATAGTCTTGCCATTGGGAAAAACACCTCCCAAGCAACATGTCATGCAGGAGGCGTCTTTTTCAGCACAAGCACCGTGCCAGAAACTTAACAAGATCCCTACGGGATGACACGGTGGTGTTGCTTGCCGAACCAACCCCGATCACCCGGGGGTCAGGAGCTGAGAATTTTGGAATCAAAATCCTTTACAAACAGAGCAAGTTTTTCTCCCACGGAAATCGAACTCCCACGGAATTGTCACGCCTTGTGGAATCAAGAAATACTTCCGTGGGAGTTCCATTTCCGTGGGCGATTTTTCTCGTCGGTTTGAGGCAAAGCTTCGCTAGATAGTTACAGCAGATTTTACTTGAGAATTCCTTTCCGTGAGCAAGAATTCTCAGAATTTTTTTCTAAATTTTGCAGCTTTATGGCCTACTTATACACAGTGAATATTGAATCTTTCGTTGCAGAATAGCTCAACCCGGAGGACAAACATATAATCTCCAAGGCCTCCTTGATATGAGAGGTTTCGATCTTTCCCGTAAAGGTTAGATTCTCTATATTGGCCGTGATCTGAAGTTGCACCCCGGCTTGCCGCTGAATTTCGGCAAAGACCTCCGCCAATGGAGTACTTTGAAAATGCACGACTCCCGACAGCCAACCGATTTTTTCACCTGGGTTAAAATCTTTCGGTGCAGTCGGCGGCCTCTCCTCAATGACGATACTCTCCTGGCCAGCGGTCAAAATAACCTGCGCGGATGGAAACTCCTTCGAGGCTACGCGGACTCGACCGGTGAGGCAGGCAATCTCGACCTTACGGCCTCGAGCCTTAATGTTGAAACTCGTGCCCAAAACCTCGGTGGTAACAAAGTTCGATTGCACGGAAAATGGCGCGCCGGTTTCAATCTTGAAAAATCCCTCGCCGTCAAATTGCACGACTCGTTTTTCACTCCAAGTGTGCTTATTGTATCGCAGCGTCGACTCAGCATTGAGTGTCACTTCCGAGGCATCCGGAAGCAATGCCATCATTCGGGTTCCGGCTGGTGCCGTGATGCTCACAATCTGGCCTGCCGACCACCAAACATAGCTGGCAATCAAAATCACTACGGTTGCCGCCACTGCATATATTTTCCACGTCACGCCTCGTGTGAAGGCTAGGGTTTTGGATTTCGGCTGCAGATTGGATTGCCGGCTGATTGCACGCCAACGTTCTTCCTCGATGAGCCCCTTTTGTAAGGATATGGTTGCAGATTCCTGCCAAAGATTTTTTAAGTCATCGAAAAACTCCTGCTCTTGCGGGTGGGCGTGAATCCATGCTCCGAATTCCCGCTGCTCTTCTGAGGAAAGCTCATCGGCAACCCAGCGTCCGAGAAATTCATCTTCGTGGAATTTGTGGGTATCAATGTCCATAAAATTATGTTTGGCTTTATTTATCGGAGGGAGGAGTTGTTGTATAAATGGATTGCTGGAATCTTGCAGCCAATGATTCATCAATCCCAATAATCCCTTGATCCGTTATACTCTGTCGCTATTTCAGAATATGACACTCATCCCCGGCGCAAATAATCTCTCAAAAAATCTTTGTTCCTTTGTGAAGTGACTGATCAATTTTGCATTGCTCAAGCCAAAATCTATTTCTCTGAGATTTTTTCGATTATAAACATTGAGTATGCTTAGATAAGCCGCCAGTTTTATCTTTTTGATGCCCCACTCTTTTTGAATTTTCAGGTCGAGTGTATGGTAAGCAGGATATCTAGCGCTATTTTTGGCACCGGTTGTAAAGTAAACATAGTTGAGAAAGTTATCCCGGGTGCTGTCGCCGAGCACATGAATACTCGCCGGCGTAAACGGGTCGCCGGTATGAAATCGCCATAGAACACCGATTGTCCAATCGTGTGCAAACTTGAAGATACTATTCACATTGAGGGCATGTGTTCTGTCGAAATCTCTCGGCACGGTTTTTCCGAGATCATTGGTCACGCGGTTTTTGCTGAGCGCATACGCCAGGCTGACGAGATTGTCTTTGGCATAATTTGCTCTAATGAAAATCTCCGCTCCTGCAGAAGTGCCTCTTCGAGTGCTAAAGGGAACGTCGACGATCCCGACGCTCTCAATGCGGTTGTGAATGTCAAATTGAAAATCATCGTTCAATTGCGCATAGTCTTTAAAATATGCGCCAAGATCAACGCTCAGATTCTCTCGTGCGAATGAAAGACCTCCCACATAATGGATGCTTTTTTCCGGTTTCGGATTGAGCTCAGTCGCTCCCAGATAGGTTTTGAGTTTATAAAAGTTGTCCGGCTGATAGTACCAGCAATAGGCCAGCTTGAGACGCAGGTGCTCTGTAAAGTTGATTTTCAAAGCGCTGCGGGGAGCAAATTGCGGCTTGCCGGTATAGTTTTGGTCCGAAATCCTCATCCCCACAAGAAGACCCAGCCGGTTAGAAATTTTCCAGGTGTCCTGCAGATAACCGGCCAGTGTGTGTCCGCTGATTTTGGTCTTCACATAAAGGGTGTCAAAGACCGCACTTTCCTCAGCAGTGCGCAAGCGGTCGAGGCGGAGATCATCGTAGAAGTACTGCCCACGAAAGTGGTTGACCTCCAATCCAAGCTCCAGCATATGATCTTCTGAGAGCTGCCAGAGATTTTGCTGCCGAAATGTAAAAATATCGGACAGTTGGTCGTCATAATTCCAACGGTGGGTTACATCCAAAACATTTAGGCCTAGCGAAAACTCGGCACGCTTGGATAATCTTTGAAATCCCATCGTATTTATCGAGGAGAAGCGCTTGCTGGCCAACCAGTTCCAATTCACCCACCCGTAGGCATTCCTTCTCGAGCTCTTGGCAAATTCAGGCCTGAAATACGACAATCCTTCCACAGTACCCATATCATCAGCGGCGAACAGAACGTTGAAGGAGAGATGATGACTGGGATTGACGCGATAGTTCAATTTGCTCCAGAAATCAAAATTTACGGGCGCAATTTTTTCCACCGTGCTCATCTCGGTTTGCGAGCCGATTTCCGACGCCAGCGCTAAATCCACGCGAAAGAGGGCATCTCTGTGCAACCAATCGAAAGTCGTTCGCCTGGCACTGACAAAATAGTTTACCCTGTCGGTAATTTGCTTGTTAAAAAATGTGCTCAAAAAAAGGTAGTCAAGGGTAAAATTGAAGGCATGTTCTTTGATTGAATCGAACGTTTTAATGTCGATCACCCCGGACATTCTCTCCGCGTATTTGGCAGAAAATCCGCCGGTGAGCAGCTTGAGATGTCTAACCTGTTCGGTACTGATAATGCTGTAGGCGCCATCATTCAAATCTTCAAGATGAAAGGGTTCATAAATCGGCATGTTGTCCAAGAAAACTGCTGTCTCATCGGGATTGCCGCCCTTGATGTGTGGTTTGACGCTGAAGTCAGTGTTCGAAATCCCAGGCAGCATTTGCATGCTCCGGTAAACATCTTTTTGAAAATTAGTGGAGGAGAGAATTTCCTCCGAGCCTAAAACATGCATAGCGGGTTCCTCGGCGCTAATTTCGATCACGGCCGGGCTGATTTCGATCGCTTCCAATTCCACAGGCTGTTGCACCAGGGCAACAGCCAGCTCCGTATCCTCAACCAACTTGATGCGATGGGATGATTTCTTGTATCCCAGCATTTCAAAATCAATTTGGTAGAGGCCCGGCTCCAAACGTTCAATTTTGTAAAAGCCGGAGCTGTCCGAGGCATCGCCTTTTAAGAATCCTCGCACAATGACGTTCACATAGGGTAATGGCGCGCGGGTCTGACGATCGATGACCGTGCCGTGCAGACTATATTTCTTTAGTGGCTGTTCTGTTGCTCGAAATAAAATAATGTTGTTTGCATCCTTCATTCTGAATGACAACGGGGTGTCTTTCAGAATGATCGCCAACGCCTCAGCAAGCTTCTTGTCCCGGAAAGATGCGGTTATGAAAACGCCGTCAACCAGTTGATCGATATAGGAAAAAGTCAAGTGGAGCTTCTGTTCGAGCTCTATTAAAATTTCTTTCAGAGGAGTGCTTTGATAATTACCGGAAATGAGGAGGTGGGCATGCTCTTGAGCCGCCGCAATTCCCGCCCAAACAAGCATAAGGCAGATTAAGAATATGTAAAACTTGCGCAGCATCTCTATGCTCCTCAATAAGAACAGAGCTTGCCAACTCACCGTCCCGACGCTGAGATTTACACACTCGACGATTTCAACATTTCAAATCAAGGATTCTATTTCTCGGCATGTGCTTCTGCCGCTTGTTTCGATTGTTACGGTTTTCAGCGCGCAAGGACCCTTCAGCGGCTTGTCTGAAAATCCGTGGTAGTAATATTAGCGAGATCCGTTGAGTTGTGCAAGTACTTTCAGCTTCCGGCTAGTAGAAGGTCGCAAAACTTCAAAGTAAGCTGTATCGACTGCGGCTGACCCAAATACTCCAATGCCATCGCCCTGAATATGAAATGCCGGTTCATGATAATTGCCGTCGATGCCTTGCAACAATTCGTGAGTGGTTTGAAAGTCGCGAAAGTTTCGGTCAGCGGCATATAGAATTACGCGATATTTGCCGTAAAAAAAGGTGTATAAAGAGGCGATCTCAGTGCTGGACGCGCCCGCCGTCAGCGGTTTGTCCTGCAGCCAGAAATATAGGTATTTGTATTCCTCAAAATCCGCCAACACCTCTTCGGCAGTCAGCTCGCGAAACGGATTATTATAAATGAACATGGAAGTGTCGGCATCGAGAGAGACGACTGAGACCACGTAATAGCCCGTGCCCGGCGACCGTTCGAACACAATGTTGAAATTGACCAAGCTGCCCTGGGCATCGCGCTGGCGATAAACCATGCTGCCCAGCCGGGAGCTTTCTTCCAATATGTTGAGACCCGCATTGGGAACCGTGGTTGTTGCGCGCGCGTGCAGCGCCTGGCCATCAATACTGGCATCCACATTGAGGGTGTAGGTTTTGTTATATGCAACGTTGAGCTGCGGCGCCTCGTAAGATTGAGTTTGCGCATTATATGCCAGCGCGAACTTGGCGCCAGTGTCGTCTGTAATTGTAACGTTGGCATCTGTGATTGCAATTGTACTGGGATCGATCACGACGTTCATGGGAAAATTCCTGCCCACCGTGACTCGCGCGGCCTGCCCTGGCACGAGAGTTCCTTGAATGGCAATCTTGGGCTGATAGGTCGCTTCGGTAATAGAAAGAGTACCTTTGCCACAGCCCATCAACATGATCAAAGTCACAATGAATAGACTGAATAACTTGTTTAGCATGATATCTCCCGCAGATCATCTCAATGGTATTGAGTTCAAAACTGAAAACTCACGCCAAGAGTCGGCAAAATTGGAAACATCTCCACCGGGTCGATGACCGGGTTAAGGTTTACACCAGGGCTGGGCGCCACGGCGTCATAATCCACAAACCAGACGTTCTTTCTGTATCCAATATTAAAAACCTGAAAGTACGGCGACATGGACCAGTTCTTGTAATGCTTATCATACGTCAAACTCAAGTCAAGACGTATATACGGCGGCAATCTGAATCCATTGATTACACTGGGATAGACTTCAGGACTCTGAAAATCCCAATCCGGCACGGTATTCACGAAATAGTGCGAGCCGGGCAGTGTGATGGGTTGCCCGCTCATATAAACAAACGTTGCACCGATCCGCCAGTTGGATCTGTGCTGAACAGGCGGCTCGCCACGGAGCGCTCGCCGGAAGTTTTTCCAATCGAGATTGCCAACGAAGTTAATTACATGCATACGATCATGGCGCGGCGGAAACCCCACACTCTGATTCACGCGATCAAATCTGTACTCGGTTCGAGAAAGACTGTACCCCAGCCAGCCCGTAACCACGCCGAGATCCTTGCGCAGCAACAACTCGATGCCCTTGCTGTCACCATCGCCACGATGAAAGATGCCGTCGGTCTGGGTATAAATCGCAAGGTCGCCTTCATAGCGTTCCGGCGTGATGTCAACCCTGAAATTATCATTGAAAGCATAGACATTGTGATAGTCTTTATAAAAGGCTTCGATCTCTATGAGATAGCCACCGGAAAAATCTTTGCTGATTCCCAAAATAGCATGGTTTGCTGAAGATTCCCGGAGCGTGCGGTCCGAGGAGACCCAATTATCTGCAATAAATGCCTTCGGCACGCTGTGCAGGTATTGATAGTAAGTGCCGCCGGCAGCCTTCAAACTAAACGCCTCAGTCAGGCGATACTTTGCCGCGAAACGCGGTTCAAGATTTTTAAAATTCTCTTCACCATCGAACACATTGTAGCGCAGGCCCGCTTCAAAGTCGCACCGGTGGGACGGATGCCACTGGCCTGCAAGGTAGGCCGCATAGTGCTTTGGCCGCCTCTCGATATCGACGAGACCGCCTTGTGATTGGTGCTTGAAAATCAAATGCAGATTCTTTTGCTCAAAGCCCATTCTGGCTGTGAATGCCTCCGATAAATAGTACTCGAGATCTCCTTTAAGCGAAAGATCAGAAATGAAATTCTTTTCCGTAAACACATAGTCGAAGAGTTGGCTGAAGTCGGCATCGGAATCGAAACGGCTGCCTGTCAGCCAGAAGTTGGCAAACAATTGCGGTGAAAAGATGCGCGTCCACCGGAGGCTGCCCGTGCGGTTGCCCCAATCATACTGCATTCCAGCCTGATCTTTTACGTTTTCATTGAATATGTAGTTCAGCTTATCGGTGCTGCCGTAGCCGCTGATGGTCAGCTTATTGTTGTCATTGAGATCAAAGAACGCTTTGAGGTTGCCATCGAAGAAGTAATAGTCTGGCACGCCCGAAACGAACCGGGCAACCGTCTGATCAAAGTAGGTTCGCCGGAGCGAGCCGGACAACGAGCCGATACTGCTCATGGGCATTTGTATGGTCGTTTTTGCGCTGAGTGTGCTGAGGGCGGCGGTCGCCGTAAAATGCTCGCGATTCCCGTCGAGGTTTGTTATGCTCAGAACAGATGACAGTCGCCCGCCATACTTGGCGCTGAACCCACCTTTGAAAAGCTCAACCTGCTTGATGGCATCGGTATTGAACGTTGAGAATAGTCCAAAAGCATGTTCGGGATTGTAAACGTCCGTACCATCCATCAAATATAGATTCTGATCCGGTGTGCCGCCGCGCACATAAAGCGCGGAAGAAAAATCAGAAACAGGCAAAACGCCTGGCAACGTTTGCAACGACCTCAGTAAATCTGCCTCCGCCACTTGCGGAATCTGATTGATTTGCCGTGGCGAGAGCTCAATCTCTGAGAGCTCCTTTTCGTATTGCCTTTCAGCGGCAGAAATCGCCTCATCAGTAACGACGACTTCTGCCGTGACGAGGTTTTCAGCTTCCAGTCTTATTGAAATGCTCTTCCTCTCATCTCCGGTCGCCAGCGAAATCTCCTGTTTGTAAACTTTGTACCCGAGGTAGTGTGCAATCAATATGTAACTGCCGAGTGGAATGCGGGGAATAACGTAATAGCCGCTACTGTTGGTGCTGCCTCCGATCCGGGTTTTATCCAAATAAACGTTGGCGCCAATCAATGCCTCGCCATTGGCAGCATCATAAATGAAACCCCTGATTGTCGCATACTGGCGATCCTGGCTGAATACGAATGAGAGCTGGCCGGTGACCATGCAAAGCAAGATGAAAAGCTTTCTCAAGGTAATCTCCGGTGAGGTGTATTTCAGCGACTTGTCACACAAATTCGAAAGCAGACGACGGATAAGATGCTCATCAGCCGCAAATTTTGCATGGAGTCCACGAATCACACGCAGGTCGCTCCTATTACTACGGCAACGTGCTGAAGGAACCCTGGGTGATGTTCTTGTTTCCGTTTGGCGCTATCGACAGCACTTCGACAACGTACTTTGTGTTTGGTTGGAGGAATGTCGGCGGAACGTGCAGACTTGTTACCGAGGCCACAACATTGAGCTCCATACTGACGCCGATATCTGAGTTCGTGACGATAACCTCGTAGCCGCTAACTCCCGGAATCGGGTTCCATTTGATAACAGTGTTATTCCGATTGACCGATTCGCCGTTGGAAGGCGAAAAGATAGGCGCGGCCGGTAGGTCGTGCGAAAGCGTCCCCATACCTACCAACTGGTCTCCCTCGACCGTCCTGCCCTTGAATTTATAGTTGCCAGCCGGGAACAAGGCCAGGACTTCGGCGGGCGACGGCTCCGCGCTCTCGAAACGCAGCTCGGTGAGACCAAGTTCCTTCAAACCGCTCTCGGCTTCGATCTCGAGGATATTCTCGCCGTCGGTTCCGAGAATTCTGACGTTTTTCCAGGCTTCTCCATCGAAGTGAACCTGTATGCCGGCATCCTGATCCGTACTGTTGGCTTCGATGAACATTCGTACAAATGCAAAGGGGATCTGAGCGCCGGAATGCTCGTCATTGCTGCCTGACTTCAGGGATGTCTGTGGAGCTGCATTCGAGGTTGGTTCCGGTGCCGTTGGTTTTTTATCACAGCCATTGAACAAGATAAGTCCTGATGAAAACAGAGCGGAATACAAAAGAAAAAGAATATTTTTCATGGTCATTCTCCTGACGGATCAAAGAAGTTCACCTTGCAAGATATTGACAAAATGAAGATGAATCAGCTGATCATCCTTTTTGCATGTTTCGACTATTAATACACCTGACGCAAAAAGTACCCTGATCTTTTTTTGAGAATTCTTGCAAGAAAAACGGCGTTTGGCGGCCAGCGTAATCGTTGTTCGGTAGGAAGGACAAATTATTAAGCAGCGGTTTGTAGCGACTTGCGGAGGGCTTTCAATGCAGCGCCGATATGGCTCTCGACCGTCTTGATACTGATTTCAAGTCTTTCAGCAATTTCCCGATATGACAATTGCTCCATGCGACTCATCATGAAGACGATGCGCGGTTTTTCCGGAAGCAAGGCAAGGGCGGCAAGCAGTTTTTCGTGGAGTTCTTTTTTTTCAAGAGAGGATTGGGGCGATTCTTGCAAGAAACTTTCTTCGTTCAGGGTCCTTTGAAACTTTATGGCCACCTTGGTATGGCGAATATAGTTTAATGCCAGATTTGTGGTAATCGTATAGAGGTATGATTTCAACGAGCGTTCTGCTTTAATCTGATGCCGGTTTTCCCACAGTTTGATAAAGACTTCTTGCACAATGTCTTCTGCGGCCTCGACGTTCCGTAATTTGTAATGGGCAAAATTGAAAATCCCTTCATGATAAAGCTCGAAAAGGGCTTTGAAAGCGTTGGCATCCGAGGCCTTGATCCTGAGCGCAAGCTCTTTGAGCTCCTGCACTTGAACGGCTGTCCAGACGAGAAAGAACAAGAGCGCAGTGAAAATATCTGAATAATGAAAGTGATGGATCATAACTTTATCGCGCCGCTTGCTGTTCAGTACGCGGATGAGGCCGACAAGGTGCTTTCGAGGCCGCAACTCAAAAGGTAAAATGATTGACAATAAAACAATTTCTTATCATTTTGTCGTTCAAAAGCGTTTGCTCTTCTTGTACACAATGAATTTTCAAACGATTAAATGAAGTTTAGCACAGATATGCTGATGATGCAAGCACTTCTTTGCTGTCTAGGCTGTGCCAGTCGCCTTTAGTCAAATGCTGAAGTTAGAAATGGATAAGGGCAGGCCCCGGTAGGATGAAGTGAGGTTTGTGATGATGAATACGATACCAAAGGGAAATCAACGATAGCACACAAGCTATTTTAGTCTCTTTCTCAATCGCGTCCATATTCAATCTCTGGCTTTGACATTTTTTCACAGGCCAGTATCTTTTTCACCAGAAATCTTCGCTCCGGCTCGTTGGCCGTCAACTCCAAAGCCTGGCGATAAGTGTTGGCGGCCTTCTCGAAATCTCTCATCTGAACATAAAACTCGGCAAGCGTGGCAGGAAACAAATAGTAAGATCTCATCGGCGGCAGATTGCTGATTTTTTCCAGCGCGAGAATGCCTGCTTCCGGCCCCTCCACCATCGCCAACGCGACGGCGTGATTCAGAGCGACAACCGGCGAATGATTCATGGCTGCGAGCTGATTGTAGTAAGCAAGAATCATCCGCCAATCCGTCTCAGCATAGCTGGGCGCCAAAGCGTGGCAAGAAGCTATCCCGGCTTCGGGGTGATATTCCGTCAGCTCTTCTCCGCGCCCCGCCTGCTGGAGATGATCAAAGCCGCGCTGGAGCATGCTCTGATTCCACTTTGTGCGATCTTGCTCGGAGAGCAAAAGCAAATTGCCCTCATCGTCCACTCGCCCGGGAAGGCGTGCGGCTTGAAACCAAAGCAGCGCAAGTAATGCATGCACTTTGGGACGATTGGCCAGTGGATGCTCCGCGAGCAAGCAGGTCAGGCGCAGTGCTTCAAAACACAGATCCTGCCGGATCAAGTCTTCGCCGCTATGCGCATTGTAGCCTTCGTTGAAAAGCAGATATAGGACTTCCAGCACGGCATCCAAGCGCTCACGTAATTCTCTTCCTTCGGGAACTTGCAACACCGCCACTTCATCACGCAATTTGCGTTTGGCGCGCACCAAGCGCTGCGCAATGGTGGCTTCTTCGGCTAAAAACGCACGAGCGATTTCTGGTACGCTGAAGCCGGACAATGTTTTCAGCGTGAGCGCAACTTGTGCCTCGCGCGCCAGGCTGGGATGGCAGCATACAAACATCATGCGCAACTGGTCGCTTCTGAATTCCGGATCGCTGCACTCATCGTCTTCTTCAGAATGCAACTCCTGCTCGAGCTGCAAGCGAATCTGTTCCTCCTTGCCGCGAAAAATGGCGGCGCGCCGCAAGACATCAATAGCCGAATTTTTGGCCGTTTGCAAAATCCAGCCCGCGGGATTCTGCGGCACGCCGCTAAACGGCCAGTGCCGCAAGGCCTTCAGCAAAGTCTCCTGCACCACGTCTTCCGCCAGTTCCAGATGCTCGACGCCGAGGATTTTGGTCAGTGTGGTCACAATGCGCCCGGCCTGATGGCGGAACAGGTGTTCGACCAGTTGATTGACTTGAGTAGTTGAACCGGCCATCACAATTGCGATTTTTACACTTTACACGTTACACTTTACACGTTACACGAATATCGTGTAACGTGTAAAGTGTAACGTGTTATTCAATCTTCTGTAGTGTTTCTACTAATGCGGATTGATCTCGCGAATCTCGAGCCATCCACCATATGTCAAATGCGGGCAACCTTTGGAAACCGCAACGGCCTCGTCGTAGTCCTTCGCTTCGAACAGGAAATATCCGCCCACGACTTCTTTGGTCTCCGTAAAAGGACCGTCGACAATCTTGCCATTCTTCACGCTCAGCACCCGGCCGCCGTCTTTTAGTTCTTCTCCGCCGCGATGCCGGCCTTCGGCACGCAATTTGTCCGCCCAGCCGAGGTAGTTTTCGAGGATCTTCTGCAGCTCTTCAGGAGAGTAGTGCTGGAACTGTCCGCCGCGAAGCAATAACATGTATTGTGCCATAACCTGCTCCCTTCGCAAGTTGCCCGAAGTTCTTGAGTTCTGAAAAGATTGTCGCGATCTTTCCTATTGCTCAATCCGCAATGAAGACGAACGCGAGTAGGAGAAATCGACACGTACTACATGAAATCTAGTAACTGTTCAGCCCTCAAGAAACTACCGGCCGGGCGCTAAATAGGCGCCCGCGCGGCAGGCAGTCTTACTGAACTACTTTCGATCAATTTGAGCGGGATTCCTGTACTTCTCGGTACATATCAATTTACTCAAGAATCACTAAAAGCACAAATTTCAATTATCCGAATCCTTGGGGCATTGGTGGTAAGTTTCTTGGAAAAATGAATTGTTGTTTTTGGCTGCCAAAAAACGGCAAATCAGTTCCTGGGAGATTAATTCGGAGATGTGTTACGAACAAATTCGTCTCTGCCTTGAGTTGCTTGTGCGCACTGGCGGGTTCATTAATGGATTATATCCACTCAAGTGCCACTTTCACGGCCGGCACTTAGCAACCATTGCAATAACGCTCGGCACGGCAGGAATCCCAATAATTTTTTTTGCCCAAGTTGGATCCTGTTGCACATGATGCGACGGTTTCTACCAAAGGAAATTATCTCTATAGCACAGAAGAACGCGGCGGCCTCAATGATTCGGAAACGCATCCAGTTGCGACAACTGCCCGCATATTTGAAGACTTGGGCTTCAGCAGCGTCAATGCACCGCCGGATGGCAATGGCCTTCGCTATCTGATCAAACGAGATTTATGAAATTTTAGCAACATTCGAGTTTTTTCTTGACATTTTACCCCCCCCTGTTTTAATCTGTCGTCGAAAACAACGGGAATTCTTCATCTCAGCACTTGCTACTTGCTCCCGCCGCCAACCCTCAGCGCAAAAGTTGAAAAGGTGATCTCATGAAAATTTTCGAATTCCTGTTTTTATTACTCACGCCTGTTTACCTGTTTGCTCAACAAGCCGCTTGGGAATTGGTGCGCGAGAATTTCTGGGGCAAGGTTGCCATTGATCCTTCGAACCCCAATACCATCTATGTTATTCACGGAGATCCGGAAGATTACGGCTTAAAAAAAAGCACCGACGGGGGGCAAACTTGGGTTAATTACAAACAAGGCTATGAAGGTTTAGGAAGCGGTGAAATCAGTGGCATTCTGATTGATCCAACCAACACCCAGCGGCTTTGGGTCCATGGGGGTTCATTCAAAGGTATAGTGCGTAGTGAAGATGGAGGGCTGACCGCTGTACGAGCCGATACTGGTATCAAGTTTGACCACCATGGCTATTCGGTGATGGCTCTCGCTTATGATAGCCGGCGCAATATTCTTTATGCCGGGGACTTTGCTATTCCTTTCGGTGGGATATATCGAAGTTTAGATGGCGGACGAAGTTGGCAACAACTCCATCGTTACAGTGACGATGTTCTACAGTTTGCTCCAACATTTTATTTGATTGAAGAAGATAGTGGGTGGGTTTATAGCGCTTCGACTGGAAACGGCATTTGGCGTTCTAAGGATTTTGCAATAACATGGCAAGCCCTTCATCCTGAGCTATTGGCCGAAAATGCTATTTATTTCGTTGCACAAGTTCCTGCTAGCCGTACTCTTTATGCTGTAGGAGGAGAATTAGGTAAGATTTATAAAAGTTATGATCTAGGGGAAACATGGAATATCATATCCCCAGCGATTTTGGATTCGAGTATTTTGGCGGGAGGTTTATTGGTTTCGACTTTGGACACCAACTATCTTTTTGTCGGCGCGTGGGGCGGGTCTCGGGATTTAGGTACTCAACAATGCTTTATATGTCTTTGCGTGGTGGAAGCATCCCGCTCAATAGTATCTATCGACTTTCCCTCACATCTTTAACAGCTATTCGTAAACGCCCCACGAATCCCGTCCCAATGACTTTCAGTTTGCAACAAAACTATCCCAATCCTTTCAACTCGAATACGCGGATTGATTTCTCGTTCATCTATAGAAGTTCAATGTCACTGTCAGTCTATAATGTCGCTGGTGAATATATTATCAGCTTAATTGATGAGCAGAAAGATCCGGGCGATCACTCCGTCATTTGGAACGGAAAAAACTCAAAAGGAGGTGATGTCGTTAATGGAATTTATTTCATTCATTTGCGGGTCGGTCAAGAAACGTTTACACGTAAAATGCTGTTCATTCGTTAGTCAAGGAGGACAAACATGAAGGCTTACAAAATTGCCCATGCCGCCATTCTGATCTACTTATTGTGGATTGGTTCAAACTCCCTTTGGAGTCAACAAGCCAAGAATGTAGTATTGGCTGACTTCGTCAGCACCGAGGCTTTATATGATCGGACAACACCCTATCCATACGGCACCGAGCCTGCACCACTTGCAGATCTTTGGGGATGGACTTACACTGGAAATGAATACGCCTTAGTTTGTTTGGGAAGTAAAGGTGTGAATGGCTCTGGCTTGGCGATGGTCAAGGTAACTGATCCAAACAATGTGCAGATCATCAAGACTGTTAAACGTGCTGGCGGGAGCGCGGCCGATAATGGTCCTCGCGACGTCAGGGTTTTCGGCAAATACGCTTATGTCAGTCAAGACAATACAAGCATACCAAATTACCACGTCAATCTGATTACCGCGCTAAATTCACCGAGCGATCCGTTTGCTGGCGTTACGGATTTTGGTCCCGATGGCAAGCGCGTTCACAACCTGTACATCAACACTACCAACGGCTTGCTTTTTCTTTCGGACCTTATCACAAATCAACCTATTCCGGCATATGATATCAACAGCGTCACGCCGGCTTTCAAAGGCAATATTTCGGCACCCGCTGGCGGCCGCTCGCTTGATCTCACTGCCACCACCACTCGAGTTTATGATGCCTCGAATATCAAAGGGCTGACGATAACCGATTATACCTACGGTAGCGGCACTTTCACTCCCGGCACTCAGCGCAACCATTTTTACAACGCACGCCGCGGCAAAAATCCCAACGATTTCTCTTTGCCCAAGTTGGATCCCGTTGCGCATGATGCGACGATTTCTACCAATGGCAATTATCTTTACAGCACGGAAGAACGGCTCGGTACGGATGATCCTAGTGACCGCCAGCTTGCCGCATACTTGAAGATTTGGGATATCAGCAGCATCAATGCACCGCCGGATGGTAACGGTTTCGTTACCCGATCAAACGAGATTTATGAAATTTTAGCAACATTTGAATTTTTTCTTGACATTTTACCCCGCACTTGTTTTAATCTGCCGCCGAAAACAAGGGGAATTCTACTTCTCAGCACTTGCTCCTCGCACCTGCCGCCAAGCCTCTGA
>JBOHQX010000193.1:0-13171 GCA_050732395.1 bacterium | reverse complement strand
ATCACTGATTCCTGAACACAGATCATCGTTCCACCAGCTTCGCATCCACCGTGCCAAAACGCAGCGGTGTTTCCGGCGCGACTTCCATCTCCTTGACAACGGTCGAGCCCTGAACATATGTGTGATTGCGGCTGCCCAGATCTTTCACCCACACTTTGCCGGATGACATGTGCAGCACGGCGTGTTTGCGTGAAATCGAAGGATCATCGATGCAGATTTCACACAAAGGCGAGCGGCCGATGACGTTCTCGCCTTCTTTTAGTGCGAAAACTTGTTTACTGCCGTCGCTGCCGGCTTCCAGGCGGAATATCCCTGTCGCTACGGCGCGGTCGCGGTTATCGCCAATGGCTTCGACCAGGGTCGCGGCATGGTCCTGTTCCGGTCCGATTTTCGATGCGCGCGGCGCTTGCTTGAGCAGGTCTTCGATCAACGTCTTGCCGTTTGTTGGCTTGCGCACGACCGTGGGCTTGCGCTTCACCGGTTGAGAGTTTTCAATCTTTTTGCCGCGAATGGGCGACGCTTTCCAAACCGGTCCGCTGAAAACCCGCTTCTCCTCCGCGGGATCGCGCACAAAATCCTCCGGCAGAGGCGATGAAACCTGAGCGGCAGATTTGGCGTTGGTAGCGGATTTACCGTTGCGCCGCGTGGACGGTTTCGCGGCGGGTTCAGCCGCCGGTGGCGCCGCCATGGCAACCGCCGGCTTGGTGGCCATGACTTGAAAAATGAAATCGAATTTCTTGGCGAGGGTGATGACGTGCAGCGCCCCCAAGCGTTCGGGGCGCTTCACGCGCATGCCGTCGAGAAAAGTGCCGTTGCGGCTGCCGGCGTCTTCCAAAAAATAGCAGCCTTCCTTGGGCTCGAAGTAAATGCGCGCGTGCACGTCCGAAATGAGCGGCGGCTCCAACACGATGGAATTCTCGCCGCTGCGGCCGATGCTCACGCCGCGCGTGAATTCGTATTTTGCCCCGGCCAGCAGACCGGTCTTGCAATATAGCTTCGCTTTCATCATCACGCTCCTGGTGAACCCCTAGGGCGACCCGCTGGCGTAGGGGCGACCCGGCGGGTCGCCCCTACGGATCATCTCTTTCGGATGGTCTCTCAATCCAAATACAACAACATACTCGAGCGCTGCGTCTTGTTCGGATGAAAATAATGGCACGTGACACAACGATTCGAAGTCTCGTCCGCATTGTGGCACTGCTGGCAGTTCTCGATGGCCGGAATGTTTTGAATGGCCGAGCGATCTGCCAATGCAAGTACGGCTTTGGCCGCGCCGTTTGCCGCCTTGGCGCTCTCGGGCGGCAGAATTGGAATGCCGGTGTGGCATTCCAGGCAGCGCCTTTGCAAAATGTGTGCGCGATGGTCGAATTCCGCGCGCGCCAAAATTTGCTGATCCTTTTGCACGCGCAAAATGCCGGCGTTCGCGACCGTATGGCATTCCTGGCACGCCTTGGTCAAATTGTCCGCCAGGGCCATGATATCTTCGACCTGCGCCGGCGGCAACGTGCTATTCCTGCTTGCAGGAGGTGCCACGAACGCCATTTCCTTCGAGACCAACGGCTGTTGCCGGAGTCTGTTGCGCGTGGCTTGCAGCAAGGAATCAATCTTGATCAGCTCGAGCTGCACTTCGCGCTCAGGACGGCTGCGCAAGGCTTCGGCGTAGTCCTCGAGTATGGCGAGTGCTTCCTGATAGGCTTCCGCAGAAGAAGCCGCCTGGTTCTGGGAATTGATTTTGCCCGAGGTTTTCAACAAATCATCAAGATCGTTTTCGCCACCCAGCGTTTGCCGCAACTGCCGCAAGTTCTCCATTATCCACGCGTCCTCGTGACGCACCGGTGTCTTGACGATGCGATCGCCAGGCTTGATGGTGAAATCACTCGCGCTCACGAACCGCAAGCGTGCCGCGGTCAAGCCGCCGCGCAGGCGCAGGGTCTCCAAAGTCTCCACGCCCGGCGTCATGAAATCGAGAGGATTCTTGAGCTTCATGGCCGGGGTTTCGACGTTGCCGGTGAGATGGCAGGCCTGGCAATGCGTTGCAAACGTGATCGGCTCGAAATGCCTGCCCTCGGGCTCGGGGTTGTGGCAGTACAGGCAGGCACGCTCAACGTCGACCAGCTTCTCGCGCTTCATCACGTCCTGCACGTGCTTGACGTGCGTGAATTTCAGCGTCGAATCGTCCGGCGCTTTAGCCGCGGCGAAATCGAACTGCGGATGATTCGCGTTGAACGAGCCATACTGGTGGCAATTGACGCAGCGTGTGTCCGGCACGTTCGTGATCAGCGCCAGCCGGCCCTGATGTTCTTGATGGCAAAGAACGCAAGCGGTTTCCTTCTGATCAGTTTCCGTCGGCTCCTGGAGGCGGCTGGCCTCGCCGGAGCGATAGACTTGATGCCCGGCGAACGTATAAATGCCCAATTCATCGCCGGTTTTTTCGTGGCATACCGAGCATTTCGCATTGGTGACCGCGCCGAAGGGCTCGTGGCACGAGCTGCAATCCTTTTCAAATTTCGCATGAAACGATGAAACCGGCCCGCTCGCGGTCAGGCTCTTTTTCAGCATGAGAAAATCAACCGCGAAGAAAACCAGGCCCGACAGGCCTGCCAACGTGCCGAGGACGATTGCGACGCGACGGGCGTCGGGAAAAACATACTCTTTCGCAACCGAAAGCAACCGCCCGCCGAAGGTGCCCTTGTGCTTCTTGCCGTTTTCCTTTTCCACAGTCAAGATTTAGGATTAAAGATGAGCGTCCCTGCTTTTCTCTTTTTGGGTATGTCATTCAGGAGGAATCTTGTGAAGCACTGGCACTTTGCCCAATTCTACCAGGATTCTTTCAGAATGACATAACCGTGGGTGTTTGACAGAAAGCTGTCAGAACACTAGTAATACCACACCGACAACAAATGAATCATCATCAACACCAGCACGACCAGCGACAGTGGTACGTGCAAAAACAGCCACCAGCGCAGTGTGCGTTGCAGCGTGTAATGCGCGTCGATTTCTAGCTTGGTCTTGTAGAAGGACTGCAAGCGATCGAGCTTTTCTTTTTCTTGGACCGGCAGCAAACCGCGCAGGTAATCGAACTGTTTGATACGGCTGTGAATGCCGCCGGTGATGTCGAGATAATAAATGAAACGCGGCTGGGGCCGGACCAGGACGATGGCGACTTCTTTGCGATAAAACTCCCGCACCGGCTCGGCACAGGTTTGCATCAACTCGTTGGCTTTCTCGCGCAGCTCCACGATCAGCTCCGGAATTCTTTCGTACAGCACCTCGATGGCCAGGCCGGAGCTGAGAATCTTGGGGATCCATTTTTGCAAAAACACGCCGAGTATGCCGCTGGCTGTGACAATGATGGTCGAGAACCAGAGCCACCAGGTGAGCACGCCGTGCGGAACGCGAAAGCCGGTGTGCATGAACATGAGCAATGCCGCCAGCATTCCGCCATAAATGTGAAATTGCAGCCAGGGCTGCGCCTGGCCCAAGCGCAGTCGCAGGGCCATGCGGTTCATGCGGCGCCGTACGCCCAACATTCCTGCACCCGCCATCAGAATCGCGGCGAGGGTGCCGTAAGTCAGACCCCAAATACTGTAAGGGTGGATTTCGGCGATCGTCCAATTCAGAGCATACACCGAGCCGCACGCGGCCAAGCCGGCGACAAACGCGCGAAACCAGAAGGGCGATTCGACCCAATTTGCCAGGCGGCTGCCGAGCAAAACTTGCAGCCATTTTTTCGGAGAGAGGTATTTCATCTCAGCCAATTTATAAAGTTCTTGTAATAAGGCGTTCTCACGGAGAGACAATAAACATTTCGATTCTGTAAGTGATTTACGGTTTTGGCCGTAAATTCACGCTCATTTTTGAACCAGCTTCTTTGAAAATGTTTGAAGTTTCTCATGTCAGCGTGCCTGTCGCCGTTTTCTTTGCGCAAAGCTAATGCCAGCGAGAGAACGGGATAAAATGCGGTGTTGCAATTCTTAAAAATTTCGCGTAACCAAGGCAAGCTTCTCCAACAAAAGCAAAGAATGCAGGAGACTATTATTCTCATGAGACCTTAAAAATCGCTTGCCTCTTCGTTGCCTGTTTCTTAGCTTTCACTTATCGCTTTTCATTGGATTGATGCACATCAACTCAGGAGACTTCCAACCATGGACGGTATCAATACTCCCCCGCGATCGCCGTTGGATACCGCAACGGAAACGACGGTAGCCTGGCTGCAGACCCATAAAATGACGCCAACACCAGAGCAGGCAACCCAATTCTTTCTTGCGATGTTCAAAGCAGCTTACAAAGCTGTAAATCACGACAATGACAGATCGATTCAGGCGCTTGTAAAACTGGACAACCTCTCTGGATGACCAGACCATAGTTAAGATGAGCCCTTTTTAAGCCAGCGAGGTGAACGCTGGCTTTTTCATTCGTAGCGGAACTCAGCCCAATCACAGCATAAGGGGAGTCTCTCCATGCGCCAATTGTTGTAGCTCTCTCCAGCCGTCACGACAGGTCATTCGAATCAGCGATGAGCATTTGAAAATCCTATATGCTCTTTTTGCGCTTCCTTACCGATCCAAGAATCATGAAGCCAGCCCCCAACCACTCTCTCATCCTCTCCGCTGAAACCCCGCAATATTTTCCAGCACTGGACTACTTCTATAAAGCGGCGCAGGCGGGCGTTTTCGTTCTCGCCGACGAGCTGCAATTCAGCAAACACGCGACGATCAACCGTTGCCGTATCAAGACCGCGAATGGCGCGCAGTGGTTGACGGTGCCGGTGCGCACCAAAGGCCGCTTTGGGCAGAAAATCATTGACGTGGAGATTGATGAGGGTAACGATTGGCGGCAGAAGCATTGGCAATGCCTCACCATCAACTATTGCCGCGCGGCTTATTTCGAAAAGTATGCGGAGGCACTCGAGGGATTTTTCCAAAGAAAGTGGAAGAACCTGGCGGATTTGAATTTCGTTTTGACGGAATGGCTATGCCGGATTTTGCAAATCAATTGCCGGCTCATGCGCGGCTCCGAGCTGCCGGCTCACACACGCGGCAGCGAACGCCTTCGCGCCTGGGTAGCGGCATTGGGTGGCAACATTTACCTTTGCGATACGAGCGAGCGAGAGTTGTTGGAATCAAAAAAGCTAGAAAACACCGGTATCGAAGTGAGATCACTTGAATTCATGCCTGTACCTTATCATCAGCAGTTCGGGGAATTCATGCCACATCTTTCCATTTTGGATTTGATTTTGAATGAAGGAGATGAAAGCCGGAGGATCTTGCAGGGCTGAGGGCTGAGGGCAGAGAGTTTGTGCTTGCTCTTTGCCCTTTGCCCCTCGCCCTCTGCCCCTCGCCCTCCGCCCCTCGCCCTCCGCCCTCTGCTACTTCAGCAACGTCAATTTCCTCGTCGCCAAGAACTCCTCGCCACTTCCATGTCGCGCACGCAGGCGATAGATGTACACGCCCGATTCCAAAGGCTGATCATGACGGTCACGGCCGTTCCAGCGCACCTGATGCCGGCCAGCAATTTTCTGCCCGTTGACCAGTTTCGCGATGAAGCGGCCGTTCAAATCATACAGATCCAATTCAACCTCCGCGGCTTGAGGAAGCTCGAAATAAATATTGGTTTCGGGATTGAACGGATTGGGCGAATTTTGCAACAATGCGAATGCTGTGGGCACGGCTTCATCCTTTTCTTCGACTGCATTCGGCTTTGCGCTCGCGACAAATTCCACCGGCGATCCCGCCAGGTCGTTCACTCGCCCTTCCAGCTTTTGAATATCGACGAGTGGACCCAATTGCCACACGGTGCGGGCCTGCCCCCGGCTGTCGGTGCTCACGTTCCGAAAACCGATGATCGTGCCGCCGCCGGTCAAAACGGTGAAAGTGACACTCGTCGGCCTGGGAGGATTGCCGAATTTATCCGTCAGTTCCACCGCCAACGGTTGCGATAAGATCGTGCCGGCCGGTGCGGACTGATGGTTGCCGCTCAACAACCGCATACGCGCGGCGGCAATTTCGTTGAAGCGCACGCGCACGGAATCCGCGAGCACGACGCTATCCGGCCAGATCATCGCCCAGATCGTTTTGAACCCGGGCTTTTTGGAGCGCACTTCGGCAGTGGCCTCGCCGTTCACATCCGTGGGTGCGGCCGGCTGTTTGATGAATACTCTTTCGCCGTTCACTCTAATGCGCACGTTCTTGCCCGGCACGGGATTGTTGTGCTCGTCATAAATCGCCACCGTTACGGTCGCGGCGCTCACGCTATCTGCCAGTAATCCATTTTGCGGAGCAACTATCAACGCCGAAAGACTCGCGCTGATGCTGCCGGAAATGGCAGTGGCGATGAATATCGCGGGGGTATTACGCAACGCCTTGTTGCCGAAACGCGAGCGCACTTCTATGCGGCTGTTGCCGGGGCGCGGGCCCAAACGCAACGCTGCTCTGGCAAAGCCCAGGCTGTCGGACGTCATTTCTTGCTGCTCCGTGCCATTGCCGAACCGGCCATCGCCGGAAACGAGCGAAAAAGTCACGGTATGGCCTGCAGCGGGCGCGCCGGTGAGGTCGAAAACCCGCACGGTGAGCGGCTCGGGGAGTGCGGTGTTCAACAAGGCCGATTGTTGGTTTCCGCTCACGACTTTCATAGAATCCGGCGGCGCAGCGACAACGAACAACGGTGGTTGCAATGTCACCACGCTCGTCAGCGATTCTAC
Organism: bacterium; assembly: GCA_050732395.1. GTDB lineage: Bacteria > Zhuqueibacterota > Zhuqueibacteria > Zhuqueibacterales > Zhuqueibacteraceae > JBIOXB01. The sequence goes on along the minus strand of JBOHQX010000193.1, from coordinate 6,471 downwards.
TGTAACGGCAATCTTCGTGGTGTCTCCAAAGGCTGCGCCGGTGTTCAGCCTTGCCGTCGCCGTACCGTTGGAGCCGGCTGGTGTCTGATAGGTCTTGCGCGAGGGCAATTGCCCGTCGAGGAGGTATCCTGCACCGGCGAGCACGGAAAACTTCACCACGCTGCCGGCAACCGGGTTACCCGCGGCATCCGTGATCCGCACCACGATGGGATCAGTGGCGGTATTCACCGAATACAATTTGCGATGGTGCGAAGTGACGCTGATGTGCGCGGCGGAACCGATCACCGCGTTCGCGATGCAAACGATCGGCGAGCCGCTCAAGGGCACACCGCCTGCGCCGATGCTGCGAATTTCAATCTTGTTGAGAATGGGCGAGCTACCCAAAGTCCAGAGTGCAGAAGCGCGGCCATCTCCATCCGTCGGAACAACGATATTGGTCGAGCCTTGCACATGGCCGCCGCCGGCCATGACCACAAAGCGCACGGAGCGATTCGACACGCCCACGCCGTATTGATCCAAAACCTTTGCGACAATTGGCTGCGCCAGCGGTTTGCCCACTTCGCCAGTTTGCTCGCAGCCTTCAATTAACTGCAATTCCGTCGCCAAACCTGCTTCATTCGTGCTGACTTCCAATACATTCGACAAACCACTAACATTGCCGACTTCGTCGAATACACGCATGGCGAAATAATACATGCGGGCAGCCTGCAAGCCCTCGACCGTCACGTCCTGCCTTTGTCCGGGATCGTCCGGCCACGGCGGGTCTTGCACCATTCTGGTCGAGCCGAAATTCTGAGGGGTGATGGGAGACGTGGAGTAACGAATCTCGTAATGATCCGCCGGTCCGCTGAAGTTATTGTCGCCGGTCGCGGTCCATTCCAGCGTAATCGAAGTTGGCGTGGCCTCCCGTGCAAACAGATCGGTCACCCTCGCCGGCGCCACCGCGTCTTGCGCCGTCAAAGATACCCTGAAATCATCAATCTGATTGTTGAGGCCCTGGCCGTGCATGAAAACGCCGGCGTACCACGGAAAGTTATTGGCGAACTCTTGAGATTCGTCCACCACCGTGGCGTCAAATGCGCCATTGACATAATAGTCGAAATACATGCCGTCGGTTTCTTTATGCGGCACCACTTCGACCACGTCGCCGGCGACAGGAATCGGCGTGCGTGCACCGGCACGATGATATTCTTTGCTGGCTCCGGGCGTATATTCCCAAATGCCGTTTTTGATCGCATACAGCCAAACTTGTTTTTGATTGGTGCGGCGCCAACACCAATAGCCGCTGGCGTCGAAATCCGGCTTGTTCAGCATCAAGGCAAAGGCACCCTCACCGATACCGACCGCGTCGGCCCTCCGGCCCCACCGGTAGGACACGGAAAACAGTTTGCGTTCGCTATCATTAAATACTCCGGTGAATACAGCGAGATAACGCCACTCGCTGACGGCGTCGGCTGTCAGTACCAACTCGCCGTTTCTGATGGTCCAATAACGGCTATCCAACGCCCAATCCGGCCCAATGCTAGACCGGTTGAAATCGTCAACGATGCTGATCGTATCCGTCCCATTGCTGCTGGTTGCCCATACGATTTGCACGTTCTCGGAAAGCCCCAAAGCTTGCCGGAAAGAATCTGCAGACGCGCGCGAAAGCAAGTCGATTTGTGCCTGGCTGCGGGCGTAGATCTTTTGATTTTGACGAGGTGATCCCGACGCAGCGGGAAGATGCGGTTCGTAAGCGATCAAGGGAATTGATGAGAAAATGTGCAGGAGAGCTAACATGCGAGTCATGCGCATAAATCCGGAACTCCTTTCACGGCATCGAAGTCATCATCGCGAACACTCGTTAAATTGGTTCAGGTGTCAGGAGAAGTGCTTGCAAAATAGTTTGAAAAAGTGTTGCATGCTTCGTTCCAAATTAACAATTCGCTCATGTTCCGAAAACATTTTCTTAAAACAAAAGTTTATGGTCACCAGCCAGCCGCAATTTCAGTTTTTTTACCCTGCTTTATACGATCTTGTCTGGCCGGGTTGTCATTACGGCCGTCTAACTGCTATCCATTTTTTGAAGCGTCGTCTTCCAGGCTAATCATACTGTATCATATTTGCGATGATCATTACTTATTGACCGCTTTAAAACAAATGGTCAAACCTCGAGTTAGGCGATTAGCTAAGGGCTTATCCGAAAATCTCATTCTGTCATGCAGAAGGCATATTGGTCGATTCACCGCTCAGGCCTGAACTCGGCACTGTGCCCGAGTCAACCAAGATCCCTTGCGGGATGACATTTAAGGGTTTTCGGATAGGCTTTAAGCAAACGCAGGATGAAATCCTGAAAATTTCTCTCCGCGAAACTTGGCAATTATGATCCACTGGGTTGCGGATCGTCCACCTTGTGTTGTGGCAATCTAACACTGTCCGAAATCTCCCTGTGTAGAAAAAGATCACTCCCATCCTTTCCCCTTCTTGCTTGCGGTGCTACTTCACCTTATTTTATATGAACTTAACAGAATACACGGATTTCAAACGAGCTGGCACATGGCTTGTGATATGTCATACTGACCGGTCGCTTTTAGGATGAACGCTTACAGGACCAAACGATCGAGAGCGACCGGTCAACCAATTTCAATAATTGAGTGAGGGAGCGACCATGCAAAAATCAGATACCAATAGCAATCAACTCAAACAAGCGTTAATCTTGATCATCGTCATGATGGCACTAATGGTTCTCCTGGGAGTTTTGCTTTCAACTGACGCTCGTTCTGCCACAGACGGTAAAGAAGCATCCGCCCGAGGTGGGGCGAAAGCCCATGGGGGCCTTGGGGCCGTCAGGTCACCGGATATGGCCGGCGATTCTGTGCGCGCGGCGCGGGACGAACGTGAATGCGACGACGAGTTGCGACGGCGCGCAGAACGGCGCTTTTTGCACAAAATCGAGCCGGACCTTGTCGTGCGTTACACACAAGACTACGAATTGCCGGAAAATGAAAAACACATCGGCCATTTGGTCGTGAGCGGTGGCAATTTGATTTTGTCGGGAAAGGTCGAGGGTACAGTTCTGGTTGTTTGTGGGGACGTCGAAGTACGAGAGGCGGCGGTAGTCGAGGGCGACGTGGTGTGCATCGGCGGCCGCATCAACCGTGCAAGCGGCAGCCGCGTTACGGGCGATCAGGTCGAGGCTTCGCCACGCTCGCTGTACAATGGTCAAAAGCAGAGCACGCGCGAGAGTTGGGATCGCGAATGGCGCGACTGGCGACGGCGGAACCGTTACACCGCTTCCATCAAAGGTGAAGTACATTACCAACGGGTCGATGGCTTGTATTTGGGAGTGGAGCTACCGCGCTTGTACGATGATAATTGGGGCGTGGGCATTTTCGGCTCCGGCGGTTACGGTTTTGCGAACGAGTTTTGGCAATATCAAGTCGGCGGGGAGTTTTATGCCGGCGGCCAAGGACGCATCGCACTCGGAGTCGAAGCGCATGATTTCACCGACTCTGAAGATGATTGGATCATTTCCGAGGACGAAAACAGCCTTGCAGGTTTCTTTTTGAATGAAGATTTTCGCGATTACTATCGCCGTTCGGGCTTCAGCGCCTATATCAATCCCAACATCAGCGAGATAGTCGATTTGAAAGTGGGTTACCAACTCGACGATCATATCGCGCAGACTAAAGAAACGGATTGGGCACTCTTCGGCAATAGTAAACATTACCGCGACAATCCGCCGGCAGAAGAAGGCAGAGCCATTGGTGTCTTTGCGAATTTCAGCGTGGACACACGCAATCATCGTACCCATCCCGATCGCGGCTGGTGGCTACAGTTTGAAGGTGAATTCAACCTGCCGGAGTGGGAGAGCGATTTCGCTTTCGACCGTGTGATCGTCGATTTGCGCCGCTACCAACCGGTAGGCTTCGGCAAGAATCTCGATTTTCGCCTGCGTGCGGGCAGCGGTCGCGGTATTTTGCCCGCGCAATATTTGTTCGATCTCGGCGGGCTGTCCACGTTACAAGGTTACCGGCTCAAGTCCTTCACCGGCGATCGCATGCTGCTGGGCAATCTCGAATATCGCATCGACGCCGGCCGCAGCCGCCTGCGCGACATTCCGCTACTGGGCGAGCTGAATCTCGTGTTCTTTGGCGATGCCGGTATGACCTGGGATGCGGAGGACAAATCCGGCATCGGCGAATCCTTCGACTATTTCCGCTTCGACCGCCTCAACACCAGCGCCGGCATCGGCCTGACAGACAACGACGGTCACGTGCGCTTGAATTTCGCCAAGCGTTTGGACGTAGGCGACGCGGATCTCGTGGTGACGTTTCGGTTGAATCGTAACTTTTAACTAGAATTATTGTATGCGTTTAGCAATTTGAACCCGGGTGCATGTCTTAGCATTGCATGCCATCTTGATGCTGGGCATGACAAGATGAGTTCTGCAGGTATGCTCATAGCTCTGTGAACTTCCGTACCCTCTTTCGACTCGATTTGTCACTCCAATTTTCCCACCTCCGGTAACTTTGTCCAGTTTTCTTCGTATCTTGGCACCAAAACCGCAACTACATTTAGTAGCGGAGGGAATGCTCATGACCAGAATACAGATTATCACCTGTTTTGCCTCTACCCTGCTGATTCCTGACTTAATCTTTGCTCAGGCCAGAGAACCACAGCCGGGTATCGAGGACTTGCAGGACACTTTCAAAGTCAGTAAACGCGAACCGCTGCAATTACGCGTGGAAGTCGACGCCGGTGAGGTGCGCGTCTCTAAAGGCAGCAGTACGGACGAGGTTCGCGTGGGCTTGCGCTATGACAAAACGCTGTACCATCACACCTTTCGATTCAATGAAAGCAGAAATACCTTGGAGATCGCTTTCGAGCGGCAAAAGTGGTTCGACCGCGAGGGCGATCAGGAGGCGGCGGAGCTCGAATTGGAATTGCCCACCGAGGCGGAGTTGCATTTAGAATGTAAAATTAAGGCCGGCAAAATCGACATGCAGCTCGGCGGGCTCAAGATCGCTGACATGGCTCTGGAGACCATGGCTGGCGAAGTGAATCTGGATTTCAAAGAGCCAAACCGCATCGAAATGTCCAACCTCGATCTCAATACCAAGGTGGGCGAGTCCAAATTCATTCGCCTGGGCAATGCGCGCTTTCGCGACGCGGACATCAACGGCGGCATCGGTGAAATGACCATCGATTTTACCGGCGAAATGGCGAAAGACGCCGTAGCGCGCGTCGATTTGGACATCGGCGAAACTGCCATTATCCTGCCCCGGGAAGCCGGCACCAAACTTTCGGTGTCAAAATTCCTGTTTCTCTCCCATCTCGACCTGCCTTACGAATTGCGCCAGGACGGACGATACTATTTCACCGAAAACTACGATCGCGCTGACCACACCTTTCAATTGCGCGTGAGCTCAGGCCTCGGGGAATGCCGGGTGGAGCTGCGATGAAAAGCGGGATGACCAATCATCTCTTTCGTCAACTTCGTTGTGATTTATTCACCAGCATGTCATTCGTGAGAATCTTCCCACGCACTTGAGAAAGCACTCAATTCCGGAAGCTCCCGCATGAACTTGGGAAGATTCTTACAGATGACAGGAAAATGAAACCCGAAAACTATGAGATCAATCATGCGACTCTCCACCGCCAGATATCTTGCCTTGATGCTGTTCGTGCTCGGGGCCAATGTTTTTGCCGGTGAGCTCAAAGAGAGATTCGAGAAAACTTGCCCCTTGCAGAAAAACGGCCGGTTCTCGCTGCAAAATCAGAACGGCAGCATAACGATCATGGCCTGGGAGCGCAACGAAGTCAAGATCGAAGCGGAAAAAATCGCACGCGCCAGCCGGGAATCGGACGCGCAAAAAATGTTGGAAGCCACGGAAATTATCGTGCGCCAGACGGACAATAGCGTTGAAGTCGATACGCGCACGCCGCGCTCCGTCGGTGGTGACAGTTTCTGGAGCTGGATGTTCGGCGGTGAAGGCGGCAATATCACCGTGAATTACATTATCACGGTCCCCCGAGAAATCGATCTCAAAGTGAAATCGGTGAACGGCAAAATCGAAGCGCGCGAAATCTCAGGCCGGGCGGAGTTGTCAACCACCAATGGCGGGGTCGAAGTGGACGACGCCGTGGGCAGTGTATCCGCCGAAACCACCAACGGCCGCATCCAGGTCTCGCTCGCCAAAGTCGCGGATAATGAATCGATGTATTTCGAAACCACCAACGGCAGCGTCGTCGCTGCCTTCCCGCAAAATTTCAGTGCGACGATCTCCGCGCGCACGACCAACGGTTCGATCAATTGCGATTTTCCCGTAACCGTCGCCGGAAGAATGGGACGTAATGAATTAGAAGGCAAAATCGGCGACAACGGCGGCCGCGTCACCCTGCGTACAACGAATGGCTCGATCTCAATCCGGCAGCTCTAATCGATCCTGAAAGCGCTTAAGCTTTTTCTCCAACGGATAGAAACAACCC
>JBOHQX010000192.1:0-17153 GCA_050732395.1 bacterium | reverse complement strand
GCCGAACCAACCCCGATCACCGGGGGTCAGGAGCTGAGTAGTTACGAAAACTCTTAGGCGTATTGTTGTAAATTATCCTGCAAATGGCCAAATCAAAACCAATCTCGAGGTCATTGATGAAGGCGATTGTCTACAAAAAATATGGATCTCCCGACGTCTTGCAGATGGAAGAGGTCGAAAAACCTATTCCTGATGCAAATCAAGTCCTGATCAAAGTTCATGCGGCGTCGATAAACGCGGGTGATTACCGCATGATGAGGGCCGACCCGTTTCTGATTCGCCTGATGGCAGGGCTTCTAAAACCAAAAGATCCGCGCCTCGGATGGGACCTGGCCGGACGGGTCGAAGCGGTAGGCGAAAACGTGAAGCAGTTTCGGCCGGGGGATGAGGTATTCGGTTGTGCGAATGGCACTTTTGCCGAGTATGTCCTTGCCAAAGAAGCTTATTTGGCAAGGAAGCCGGCCAATAAATCCTTCGAGCAAGCAGCAGCATTGCCCGTGGCGGCCCTCACTGCTCTGCAGGGTCTTCGCGACGCTGGAGGAATCCGGCCCGGGCAAAAGGTTTTGATCCAAGGCGCCTCGGGTGGTGTAGGTACGTTTGCGGTGCAGCTTGCCAAATCGTTCGGGGCGGAAGTGACCGCCGTGTGCAGCACAAGGAATCTGGAGATGGTGCGCTCCATTGGGGCAGATCACGTGATTGATTACACTAAGGAAGATTTTACCCGAAACCAAAAATGCTACGATCTGATTTTTGCCGTAAACGGTTATCACCCGCTTCCAGGTTATAAGCGTGCACTATGTTCTCAAGGGATATATACCTGTGCCGGAGGCACCATCAATCAGTTTCTCCAGGCCATACTCCTGGGATCTTTGATGTCAAGGAACGGCGGTAAGAAAATGGGGAGCATGGGGATCGCGAAAGTAAACCAAAATGATTTAGTTTACCTGCTGGATCTACTTGAAGCCGGCAAAATCGCCCCTGTCATCGATCGACGCTACCCGTTAAGCGAGATTGCCGAAGCTTTCCGGTATGTAGAAGATACCCACGCGCAAGGAAAAGTCGTCATCATTATGGTATGAAACCTTCAATGATATTACTTGTACACATACTCGCAGGCGGGCTGGGACTCGTTTCGGGCGCTGTTGCGCTCTCCGCAACGAAGGGGGCAAGGCTGCATCGCAAGAGTGGGATGCTATTTGTCTATGCGATGGTCACGATGTCACTCACTGGGGCGATGATTGCGGCTCTCCGGGGCATCGAGACTAACGCGCTCGGCGGATTGCTGGCGGCCTATTTGGTGATCACTTCGCTGAGCACGGTCAGCCCCCCGCTGCACGGTCGCGTTGGCTGGATCTCGGTGCCATGCTGGTGGCGTTGGCAGTAGGCCTGACCAGTGTCACGTTAGCGTTTGAGTTGCTCGTCAGCGGCGAGGGCTCGAGGCACGGGGTGCCAGTTCCTATGCTTTTCATCTTTGGTGCAGTCGGGCTGACAGCGGGCATATCCGATGTTCGGATGATACGGTTGGGGGGCATTCGGGGCGCGCGTCGGCTTGCGAGGCATCTGTGGCGCATGTGTTTCGCGCTGTTCATTGCGTCAGGTTCCTTTTTTCTGGGCCAGGCAGACGAGATTCCGGAGCCGCTCCGCATCCCTGCCCTGCTCGCGATTCTAGCGCTGGCGCCGCTCCTGGTCATGTTGTACTGGCTATGGCGCGTCCGTATCATACGGGCTCAGCCGGGAACCCTTGACGTCAGGTCGCATGAGGCGATTTGAATGACAAACCGCATCGACGAAACGTTACAACGTAAAGCCATCAACAGTTTCTCGAACTTCCTCTCGGCCATATTGGCCATAAAGGAGCACATATGACTCGCATAAGGAGTAATTTCTTTGGCTACCACCGTCGTTCAGAGGCCGCTCAACGGGGATCGCTTGTTCTTCAGTGGAATGGCGCTGCTGATTCTGGGCAGCGTCGTCGTCGGCTTCGCGCCGACTTTCTACATGGCGCCATTGTTTACAGGCAGACCGGCGTCGCCTGAACAGTTCTTCTACGTGAAGGGTGTCGTCTTCAGCGCCTGGTTTCTACTGATGCCGATCCAGTGCTGGCTGATTACCTCGCAGCGCGTTATATTGCATCGAACCCTTGGCATCGCCGGTGCGAGCATCGCGGTGCTCCTGGTGATCTCTGGGATTTGGCGCGTTGATCGCCGCCGGCCGGCCTCACCCGGTCACGCTGTGGGCCGGTGGGGCGCTCATCCTGTCTTTTCCGCTATGACTTTGGATCGGCATATCAGCGGCTTGGCAGCACGTAGCTTAAACGGCGGTAGACTGGGCTTGCTAATGAGATAAGAATTCGCGCAACAAACGGCTGCACCCGACAGCGGTCGGGCGAGCGCCGTGGTAGTCCGACGCGCAGGTGTGCGACCTTTGCGAGTGAGCCGCTTCACGTGTCCAATGTTGAATGTAAGTGCGTCAGGAAGCGGTGTGCTGGAAGAAAGTAACAGCAGTGCGAATACGATCACGATCCTAAAACGCCCCAGCGCAGGTCAGCTCCCGCCGGCTAAGCAACAACGTTACATAGACACCGTAAACCTAATTTTCAAAATAGGAGGAGGATTAGACAATGTTAAAGATAAGAAAACGAGTCACAGAAAAGCCTGATATGGCCAACGCGCAGACCGACGAACCGACTCGGCAGAAATCGCTCCGGCTGTGGCCCGGCGTCCTCGCCGCGGCGCTGCTGTGGCTGGCCCGGTTTGGCCTAAAAGTCTTCGTGCCCGGATTCAAGGGATTCTCCTTGGGGGCGCAAGGCGGACTCATCGGCGCAGTCGCTGTCGTCGTGTGGTGGGCTTTTCTTAGCCGGGCGGCTTGGTTCGAGCGTCTCGGTGCCATCGTGCTAATGATTGTCGGCCTGGGCGCGACATGGAGCCTCAAACACGAGTCGATGGGCCCATTGTGGCTCTTTACTTACGCCATCCCGATTCTATGCGTCGCCTTTGTCGCCTGGGCAGTGGCTACTCGTCGCCTCGCTGACGGCTCTCGGCGGGCGACGATGGTCGCGACCGTCGTGGTCGCGTGCGGAGCGTGGACGCTCGCGCGGACCGAAGGCATAAACGGCGATCACGTTGCGAATTTCGCGTGGCGCTGGACAGAGACTTCCGAAGAGAGGCTCATGGCCCGAGCCGGCGACGCGCCGGCGGCGCTGCCGTCGGCTCCTGCATCGGAGAGTGCTCCCAAGGAGCAGCTCATGCTGCCAGCCAGCGACAAGCCGACGTTGCACCCGTCCGCACCGGCATCAGCATCGACTCCCGCGGAGCGACTCCTGGCCCAGGCCGGGGACGAACCGACGGCGCTCCCACCAGCGCCGGCGGCAACCAAGACGAGCACCGACTGGCCCGGCTTTCGCGGATCGCAGCGTGACGGCATCGTTCGCGGCGTGCAGATCGAAACCAACTGGTCTGCATCGCCGCCGATCGAGCTGTGGCGCCGCCCGATCGGACTGGGCTGGTCATCCTTCGCGGTCCACGGAGACCTCTTCTACACCCAAGAGCAGCGCGGTGACGACGAGGTCGTCGCTTGCTACGATGCGACCACCGGCGAGCCGGTGTGGAGACACCACGACGCTGCCCGGTTCTTTGAGTCGAATGCCGGCGCCGGTCCGCGCGCAACGCCGACACTTAGTAATGGTGGCGTCTATACATTTGGTGCCACCGGAATCCTGAACGCCCTTGACGCTCGTGATGGCTCCGTCGTGTGGTCGCGCAATCTGGCGTCCGACAGCAGCAGGAAAGTCCCAGTCTGGGGCTTCGCGAGCTCGCCGTTGGTGGTCGACGATCTCGTCATCGTCGCAGCGGCAGGCCAGATCGTCGCCTACGACCTCGCCACCGGCAAGTCGCGCTGGCTCGGCCCGAACGGCGGGGAGGGCTACAGCTCGCCGCACCTGATGACGCTCGACGGAGTCGCGCAGATCCTGCTGCTGAGCGGAGCCGGCGTGACTAGCTTCGCGCCGGCCGATGGCAAATTGATCTGGCAGCATCACTGGAAAGGCTTCCCGATCGTGCAGCCGGCGTTGACCGCGGACGGCGACCTCTTGATCACCGCGAGCGGAGAAAGCGGCACGCGCCTCATCTCCGTCGCGCGCGCGCCCGACGGATGGACCGTCCAAGAGCGCTGGACTTCGCTCGGGCTGAAGCCCTACTTCAATGACTTCGTCGTTCACGAGGGGCATGCCTTCGGCTTCGACGCCCGCATCCTAGCGTGCATCAATCTCAAGGACGGCAAGCGAAAGTGGAAGGGGGGCCGTTACGGCAGTGGTCAGCTCGTGCTGCTACCCGACCAGGACCTGCTGCTGGTGCTGTCGGAGGATGGTGAGCTTGCGCTGGTCAAGGCGACTCCCGAACACTTCACAGAGCTCGCGCGGTTCCCGGCGATCGCGGGCAAGACCTGGAACCACCCAGTCCTGGCCGGCGACGTCCTGCTCGTTCGCAACGGACAGGAGATGGCCGCGTTCCGACTGCCCCTCGCCAGCCGCTGAAGGAAGTTTTCTCTTTCATAAGCTCGTTTCGGAAGTTATTTTGTCATCAATCATAGCGTGAGGATGAGATAATGTTAAAGAGAAGAAATCAAGTCACGGAAGAGTCTGATGTGGCCGTCGCGCAGACTGACGAACCAACTCAGCAAAAGTCGCTCCGGTTGTGGCCCGGCGTAGTCGCCGCCGTGCTTCTGTGTCTGGTGAGGTTTGGCCTCCCCGTCGTCAAGCCCGAGGCCACTGGCTCAGCGATTCTCTGGGGACTTGCCGGCGTGTTAGCTATCCTTCTGTGGTGGGTGTTCCTCAGCCGGGCACCTTGGTTAGAACGCTTGGGCGCTGTTGTCCTGATGATCGTTGCGCTGATTGCGACCTCGCGCATTGCCCACGAGTCGATTGCGACGGGCGGACAAGGGAGGTTTTTCTTCATATTAACGATTCCAGTTCTGAGTCTCGCCCTTGTCGCGGGGGCAGCAGTTAGTCGTCGCCTATCTGCCGGACCTCGGCGCGCGACGATGGTCGCGGCCATCCTGCTCGGATGCGGAGTGATGACGCTCTTACGAAGCGAGGGCGTCACCGGCGACTACGCTTCGCAGCTCGCGTGGCGATGGACGAAAACTTCCGAGGAGAGGCTTTTGGCCCAGACCGGCAAAGAGCCGATAGCGCGCTCCTCGGCTCCGTCAGCGACGGAGACTCCCGAGGAACAGCTCGGGTCCCAAGCTCACGTCACACCGGCGGCTCCGGCAACAACAAAGACTCCTGAGAAGCGGCTCACAGCTCAAGCCGGCGACGAGCCGGCAGCACTCGCAACGGCTCAGACACCAGCAGAAACAAGTGTCGACTGGCCAGGCTTTCGCGGACCCAACCGCGACGGCATCCTACGTGGCGTGCGGATTAACACCGACTGGGCTGCATCGCCGCCGGTCGAGCTCTGGCGCCGGCCAATCGGACCAGGCTGGTCCTCGTTCGCGGTCCGCGGCAAGCTTTTATACACGCAGGAGCAGCGCGGTGACGACGAGGTCGTCGCCTGCTACAACCTGACTACCGGCGAACCGGTTTGGACGCATCGCGACTCGGTGCGGTTTTGGGAGTCGAATGCTGGTGCCGGTCCGCGCGCGACGCCGACGCTCAGCAACGGTCGCGCATACACATTTGGTGCAACTGGAATCCTCAACGCGCTCGACGCGGTGAACGGCGCCGTCGTGTGGACACGCCACGCGGCGTCCGATGCCAAGAAGAAGATCCCGATCTGGGGCTTCGCAGGCTCGCCGCTGGTCGTCGACGATGTCGTTATCGCTGCCGCCGCAGGCGCGCTTATCGCATTCGACCTCGCCACTGGGAATCCGCGTTGGTTCGGCCCGGATAGCGGCTGGGGCTACAGCTCGCCACAACTGATGACCATCGACGGCGTCAGACAGCTCCTGCTTCTGAACGGAAGTGGTGCGATCAGCGTTTCTCCGGTCGACGGCACACTGCTCTGGGAGCACCGGTGGCCGGGAGATGGCATTGTGCAGCCGGCGTTGACCGCGGACGGCGATGTCCTGATCGGCACCGGCTCCGGACTCGGTACCGACGCCGGCATCGGCGTGCGCTGCATCGCGGTCACGCACGGAGCCGGCGGATGGACCGCCGCAGAGCGCTGGACCTCGATTGGGCTGAAGCCTTATTTCAACGATTTCGTCGTGCACGAGGGCCATGCCTTTGGCTTCGACGGCAGCATCCTCGCGTGCATCGATCTGCAGGACGGCAAGCGCAAATGGAAAGGCGGACGCTACGGCCACGGCCAGCTTATCCTGCTGGCCGACGAGGATTTGTTGCTGGTGTTGTCGGAGCAGGGTGATCTCGCGCTGATCGCAGCAGTCCCCGACAAGTTTACGGAGCTCGCGCAGTTCCCTGCGATCAAGGGAAAGACCTGGAACCACCCCGTGCTGGTGGATGACGTCCTGCTGGTTCGCAACGGCCAGGAGATGGTTGCGTTCCGCCTGCCCCGAATGCACAGTTGACGGAAGTTGCCTTCGCGGCCATCACATTCTGCTCGACGAGCCTGACCTTGTGGTCACTGCAAATAGCGACATCCTGGCGGCAACACGGAGATGAGATCCTTAATAGCACCCATTCCTTTTGCCCGAGCGCGGCTCATTCAAAAACAGTATGAGGATTAGACAATGTTAAAAAGAAAGAACGACGAACCTGCTCCCCCAAAACCGCTCCGCTTGTGGCCCGGCGTGATCGCCGCGGTACTGATGGGACTGCTCAGGTACGTCGTCCCCATCGTCGCCCCCGAAGGCTTCGCTCTCTACGCAGTGTTTGCCGGGCTCGCGTGCGGGGCGGTGGTTGTCCTGTGGTGGCTGTTCTTCAGCCGCGCGCCGTGGGTCGAGCGCGTGGGCGCCATCCTTTTTGCGATCGTTGCGCTGCTTGTGACAAAGCGCCTCGTGCACCCCTCCATTGTGGGCGGAATGCAAGGGATGTTACTCTTTGTTTATGCCATCCCGGTCCTGTGTCTCGCCCTTGTCGCTGGGGCTGTAGCCAGCCGTCGCCTCTCCACCGGACCTCGGCGCGCGACAATGATCGGCGCCATCCTGCTCGCTTGCGGCGTGTTCACATTAATAAGAACCGCCGGTATCATGGGCATGGGTTCGGAATTCCACTGGCGGTGGACCAAGACTCCAGAGGAGCGCCTTCTGGCCCAAGCCAGTACTGAGAAAGATTCGGTGCCGCCGCCTCCAGCAGCCGCGCTGGTCGAGACGCCGCATCTCACAAAGACCAGCGAGAAGCCAACCGCGCTAACTTCAACGCCGGCTCCGGCAGTCGATACGACCCCCGGGAAGATCGACTGGCCCGGCTTTCGTGGAGCCGAGCGAGACAACATTATCCCTGGCGTGAGGATTGAAACCGACTGGACAAAATCGGCGCCGGTCGAACTGTGGCGCCGCCCAATTGGACCGGGCTGGTCCTCCTTTGCGGTCAAAGGCAATCACCTCTTCACCCAGGAGCAGCGTGGCGAAGACGAGATCGTTTCGTGCTACGACCTCAACACCGGGGAGCCGGTATGGAAGCACCGCGACGCGGCGCGGTTCTGGGAGTCGAACGCCGGCGCCGGTCCACGCGGGACACCGACCCTCAGCAATGGCCGCGTGTATACACTTGGCGCAACCGGCATCCTGAACGCGCTCGATGCCCGCAGCGGCGCCGTCGTGTGGTCGCGCAATGCGGCGTCGGACACCAAAGAGAAAATCCCGGGCTGGGGGTTTTCGAGCTCGCCGCTGGTCGTCGGCGACCTCCTCATCGCCGCAACCGCCGGCGTGCTCGCGGCCTACGAAATCGAGACTGGCAAGCCGCGCTGGATTGGCCCGACCGGCGGCTGGGGTTACAGCTCGCCGCAGCTCGCGATGATCGACGGCGTCGCGCAGATCTTGCTGCTGAACGGAGAAGGCGCGATCAGCGTCGCCCCGGCCAACGGCACACTGCTCTGGAAACACGAGTGGAAGAGTGACGGCATTGTGCAGCCGGCCGTGATCGCGGGCAGAGACGTCCTCATCGGCAGCGGCTCCGGAGGTGTTGAAGTCGGCATGCGCCGCATCGCGGTCGCGCACGGCCCCGAAGGATGGCGGGTCGAGGAACGCTGGACTACCAACGGGCTGAAGCCGTACTTCAACGATTTTGTCGTGCACAAGGGCCATGCCTTTGGCTTCGACGGCAGCATCCTCTCGTGCATCGATCTCACCGATGGCAAACGCAAGTGGAAGGGCGGACGCTACGGCGCCGGCCAGATGGTCTTGTTGGCCGATCAGGACTTGCTGCTGGTGCTGTCGGAGCAAGGTGAGCTGGCACTGGTCGCGGCGGCCCCCGACAAGTTTACGGAACTCGCGCGGTTCCCGGCGATCGAGGGCAAGACCTGGAACCACCCGGTGCTGGTCGGCGAGGTCCTGCTCGTTCGCAACGACCAGGAGATGGTCGCGTTCCGGCTCTCCCTCGCGGGCGGCTGATGAGAGTTGCCTTCGTGGGCACCGACATTTAGAATAGGCGAAACCGTTCAGCTCTCTCCTCTCATCCCGAAAAACTTGGCAATCAGCTGAACGGTTACAAATCTACAAAATAAGATTGGATATGTGTCCTCGCGAATGCATGCCCTCTGATTGTTCTTTTTTGAAGGCTGAATGATCGTTTAAGCTCAACGGTGTAGTAATGGAATGCTGTGTAATGATCAAATACAAAAGGCTGATTCTCACCTCTGACAATTGGGCATCAATCTAGCGATTGTCGAAACGTTCAACCCATAGCTCCCCGTCACTCTTCAGCACGCCAAATTCAAGAAAGGCCGGCCTTGCCGAATTGTCCACGTAGAGCGATCGATTGAAACAAAACGTTCCGGGGTTCAAAAAGCAATACTTTTCCATTGCGCGAAAGACCTTGCCCTCGGGAGACCATCCTCGATTCAGATCACGTCTTTGAACGAAGACATTGGCTTCAATGCCGTCGACCGCGCCGCCAATTGAATGAGCGATAAAATGGCCCTTATCCCAGCGCTTGCCAAACCATGATTCAGTTCGACCGATCCAGCCACGCAGCCGGTGGTCGTCACGTTTTCGTTTGACGGGATCTGATTTTCCGAGGACGGCGACCAGTCTTGCATCATCATTTTGATTCACTGCGACGGTACCCGCGGAAGCATTGATCGGAAAGGCATCAAAAATGTATTCGAATGTACCGTATGTAAACCGACAGATATCAGTTTGGTGAGGGGTCATGTTTTCGTAGGCCTCACACCAAAGACATGGAAGTTTTTTTAGTATGAAAGCAATGACCTTTTCGATACTCTCCTGATTAATCTCTGAAAGTATCCTGCCATAATTCAACCTATCTTGGCAATGCTCATGCGCTTCCATTATGTTGAGCTCGCTGATTGTTTTGCCTCGTAAATTCAGTGGGGTACTTTGCGCCTAGGCGATCGAGTAAAGGGGCATAGACAATGACAACCGCCATCGTACCATCGAACTGATCTGGATCGCGTACATAGGGAGGTCTTGCGCTTACTGGAGGATACGCGTTTGCACTGTCTTGTATTCGCCTGACTTGGCCAGGTCCGCACCTATTCCTAACTGTCTTTTGTTAAGTGAGATGAATTGAATCCCTGGGTACTCCACTGGCTCTTGACTAAGCTTTGCGCCGTAAACTTTGTGTCAAGTACCACGATGCGTCTTGATGACTTTTCTTCCAAAACCAAATCGGGCTTCATGGATGGCAAAAATTGATTTGGAGACTTTGCATGCCAATTAAGATATTTCTGCGGGGATACAGCCCACCCATAGAGATGCGTGCGATAAAAGTTGGTGACAAAACGCTCATAAATGTAGTGCATTACCAGCGCATCACGGTTCAAACCCGGTAGATGATGTTGCCCAGTAGAGTCGGCTGGCATTTGTCGCCGCAATATCAGCTCGCAGATCGTCAGCATGAGCAGGTAATCTCTATCGTTGCGCCCCAATTGTTGCCGATTGATGAAATCGAGCTTGAGTTTGATCAGATCAACACCCTCCAGGTCTCTGACCAACCGGCGCAGGCTTTGCCGTAGTTTGTCTGCTTGTACGCGCTCAGAGCCAAATTGCCCCATTTGAACCAGCCGCACCAGTGTGCTTCGGACAATCTGGTTCTTGTGGGCATTCACGCTGTATAGCTGATATTGACAATACGCCTGCCCGTGCTCAAACGCATGACGGTTCACGCTATCGGTGAAATTGACCCGACCGCGTATGCCCCTGAGCAGATGCTTTTCATTGATGTAGCTACGCCCCAAACCGATGCGCAAACGCTGGCGCATTAGTTTCGCCAGAATGGCTGCCAACAACGCATCCAGCGTTGGCGCGATCTCAACGTCTTCTGGCGCTAAGAGATTCTTCGTCGGCAATTCATTCCAGGCATATAACAGCATGTACCAGAGGTTACGGATAGGAATGCCGTACTCTGTCCGATGAATGAATACATCGGTTGCGGAGGTGTCGCTGGCGTTCATTGGGCAAGCATTTCCTTTTCCGCTTCTTCCGCCTTTTTCGGGTTGTCGAACCAGTATTCTTTCAGCAATGGGACAATTTCGGTGCGCACAATGCCGTAGTACCAGTGTTTATCCAACCCAACAAAGCTGTCGCCCTTAGGGCAAAAGAAACTGTGTCCAATTTGGTAGTTCTCTCCTAAGAGCGAGTCTTCCCGAATGACCTTATTGAGGGTAGTCATTCGTTCGATAATCAATTGGGCGAGTGGGGCATCCATTGACCGGCCTAAAAGCCATTGGCGGAACGTTCGACTTTCAAATTGTGGCATCAAGGTAAAGAAGGCAAAGCGGCGGCGGAGGGCGTAATCTACCATTGCCAGTGACCGGTCGGCCAGGTTCATCAAACCGATCAAATAAAGGTTAGTCGGCACATAGAAGCGCGGCTCATCAGGGTGATCGCGGTACACCAACGGAACGGAAAATTCTTTTCCGCGCTTATCATGCTCAATGAGCATCAGCAATTCCCCAAAGACCTGGCTGAGGTTGCCACGATTGATTTCGTCAATGATGAAGACATATTCACGATCGGGGTCGTGTAAGGCTTTTTGACAAAAATCGTAAAACACACCGTTCTGCAAGCCAAAGGTGCCTCCTTTGCCTGGCAGAGGGCGATAGCCGCGCACAAAGTCGTCATAGGAATACGATTGATGAAACTGCACCATTTCTATTCGCTCGTCGGCCACTTCCCCCATGAGTGCATGGGCCAGTTTACGCGCAAGAAACGTTTTACCAACCCCAGGTGCGCCTTGCAAGATCGTCGCTTTCTTGGAGCGCAGGCGCTCAAGCAATTGGCTTAATTCGTCTTCAGCCAGGAAGACACCGGAGGCAACTATGTCTTCAATACCGTAGGGTTTGCGAGCCACTTCGGGTTCCTCTGCCACGGATGCCTTGGCTGTTTTATCGCCATTCCACCAGCGCTTGTAGAACCAATCGTATTCCTGCTCTTCACCGTACCATACAAACCGAATGAGTTTTTCAGCATATTCCCTGAACCTATAATCTTTTTCCGTTCTCAAGCGCCAAACCGTGGAGCGATTGGTATAGAAATACCACTGTTTCTCTTTGAAATCGTGGTCCCATTCCACTTCGACCGCTCTGCCGTCATTCCGATTGGAGACAATCGTGCCGATGGCTTTGATCACCAACCGCGACACCGTTTGCCCTTGCGCGTCAAATGGCAAGTTCTTTTTTTGGGTTGCGGCTGCTTTGATGGCGATCTTGTCATTGACCTTCATGGATTTGACTTCATCCAGATAGCTATCCTCGTAGCCATTCTCCCAAATGCCCTCGTCTAAAAAGCGTTGAGTCTGATCGGTGGGATCGCGATTATCCCAGTAAGCGCCCACCAGCCAATAATTCACTCCATCGCTCTTACTTTCGCTCGGCGCAGCAACCGCGATCTTCCTTGGCTCGGCCTGCTCAGTTCCCGCCAGCCACGCAGAAGATGACAATTCCGGAAATGATTGGCCCTTTGCCTTGATGGCTTGCACGGTTTCCGCAAAGAATTTGGCAGTCAAACCGCCACGCGGCAACTTGATTTGCAAATACTCGCGGTTTGTTTGATCTAAGTTGAGAAATGTGTCCGGGCGTATCCAGAATAGGCCCATTGTCAGGTTGACATTGGTTTGTCTGACAGTTAGCGCGTCATCAAAGGCCTCAAGGAACGCCTGATTCTTGAGAGGGAAGTCTTGCAGCGCTAGTTGAAAGACAGACCACAGTTTCGCTGTGTCGCCGGCTGCTCTCGACTTTTGGTATGCAATAAACCATGAACTCATGGGATTGAGGATGGGAATGCCTTCAAAGTCTTCCGGCAGCGCGCTCTTGAGTTCAAACTTGCGTTTTATTTGTCTGAGAATTTCGATGCGCTCTTTGTCTGCAAAAATTTGCTGACCAAAGGCTCTGGACGCACAACCAGGCCATGTGACTATGCGATTTTGTGTCTTCCATAATATGCATAATTCTCAGGATCATCGAACCTGCTGCTCCATCGTGGCCCAGAAACTTCGGGCAAAAGAGCGCCATGGTCACCCCAATTCAGAACGTGCAGGTTCATCACCGCCTTGTCGATTGCCTCCGCGAGGTACTCGACACCGCTTTTGTTGAGCGCGGGACTATGGGATACAAGTAAAAGCCGTTCAACCAAGTCGATTTGTAGTCTCCACTCTTCCTCCCGTGGAGTCACGGAGTCGGCCAACCGGCCTATGTGAAATTGGTATTTGCCTTGCGCCAATTCCCAATAATCCCACCCCTATTGCGCGATTCGCTTTGCGAAGGTTTGCTCAGAAGCTTTACCGATGTATAGGAGAGCATTTTTGCCGTAAACAGCATGGGAGCTATAGAATTGATAGACGCCGTAATCTGTAGCCTCCTCGCAAAATTTCCTGGCTTCGGAGGGCGGAAATAGACCTTCCCATTGAATATGAACAATTTTTGTATCCATAATATAGCACCGTGAGTGATGATGAATACAAATGACCGATGCTCGCCCGCACTAATCGGGCAAGAATCTAGTGATTATCGAAGTGTTCCACCCATAACTTCCCGTCGTTCTTCAGCACGCCAAATTCCAGGAAAGCCGGCCGTGCCGAACAGTCCGTGTACAGTGGCCGGTTGAAACAGAACGTGCCAGGGTTCAGAAAGCAATACTTCTCCATGGCGCGAAAAACCTTGCCCTCGGCGGACCATCCTCGGTTCAAATCACGTCTCTGCACGAAGACATTGGCTTCGATGCCGTCCACTGCCCCACCAATGGAATGAGCGATAAAATGACCTTTGTCCCAACGCCTGCCAAAAAATGATTCAGTTCGACCGATCCAGCCTCGCAGCCGGGAGTCATCGCGTTTTCGATTGAGGGGATTTGAATTTCCGAGGACGGCGACTAATCTTGCCTCAGCATTTTGATTCGCTGAGACGACGTCCACCGAAGCATTGATTGGGAAGGCATCAAAAATGTATTCGAATGTCCCATATGTAAATCGGCAGATATCAGTTTGGTGTGGGGTCATGTTTCTGTAGACATCACACCAAAGATATGGAAGTTCTTCCAGCATGACTGCAACAAGCTTTTTAGTTCTCTCCTCACTAATCTCTGCAAGTATCCTGTCGTAATCCAATCCACCTGAACGTTGCTCATAGGCTTCCATTATGCTGAACTCGCTAATTGTTGCGCCTCGTAGATTTGAGGCATATCCCACACTTTGTAAATAAATCTCCGGCCTCTTTTTCAGACAGGCTTCTGGCTTCGAATCTCGAAGGGACGGTGTGAGAATAACTTGATTCTACAAATTCCTGTTGGCCTCATCTTTCGCCTCGGTCTCTTCCCAAACACTGCCCTTAGCTTCGATGATCCGTTTAACTTCATCTCTTTTAGTTTTTGTACCACAATTCAGTCCGGATCATGGAAGCCAATGGCGCCGCTTGAAACCAGGGCTTTTGGCAGTGCAGTGTCGTAATCAAGAGTATTATGCCTTCAAATCATCAATAAACTCCGATGCCGGAATGACCCCCGTGACCAAAAGCTGGTCACGGGCGCGGGTGCAAGCGACGTAGAGCAGGTGGCGCTCGGTGTTGTAGACCTCTTCCAAATCCGTGTCGTCGGAGACGGTTTCAATGCGCGCTTGCAAAGGAATCACTTCATCATCACATGCCATCACCACAACGGCGCGAAACTCCAGGCCTTTGGCCAGATGCATGGTGCTGATAGAAACTTGCCCGTAAGTCGTGGCTACCTTCTCGTCAAGCAGTACGAATGAAAGTGCGGCAGCTTTGACTGGCGCGCTGGCTCTTTCCAATTCAGCCGCAGAACGCACGAAAACTCCGATTTCGTGAGGCAGCATACCTTCGCTGATTCGTTCGGTCAGCCATTGACTAACCGACTTTGTTTCTTCCGCTTGGTTCTCCAATTCCATGATCCTTGGCTTAGGCCCGTTGAATACAGAAATGGTTCCATGCCGCTCTTCTGCATTGCCGTCAACGTCGGCGAGCTCGGGCGCCAACAGGCGGTCGGCTTGCATTCGAATTTGATGTGAAGTGCGATAATTGATACGTAACGTCTTTGAACGGCCACGAACTTCAACGCCAAGTTCTTTCCAGGAGAACGGTTGCTGGAAAATCCGCTGGCCTAGGTCACCTGCAAAGAAAAGGCGATTGGGTAAACCCGCACCTAGCGCAGCGAGAAAACGCAACTGCGGAATACTGATGTCTTGTGCCTCATCAACGATGGTAAAATGGAAGGGGGGATGTTTGCTCTTGGCAAGTTGAACAGCGAGACGGCTAAACAAGTCTGCATATGTGATCATGTTTTGAGACTTCAAACTCATGCGCACGCGCTCAAAGATCGACCACAGTACCTCGCGTTGTTTTTCCAGCAATCGTGTTTTGCGGCCCAACCGCACCACATCACGATACGCCTCCCACGTTTCCAACTGCCAAGCATCGACCACCTGCTCCCATTCCGTGAGTAGAAACCGCTGCGAGAACTTGTGTCCCAATACTTCGCCGGAGGCTGTTGCGATAAGCTGTTGAATCAATTCCATTGAAGGAATATTCGGGCGGCCAAAGTTTGCAGTGTAAAGCCGCAGCCCGACATCGTTCATCGCATGCACTTCTAAGCGCTCGGCCAAACGTGGCTCGTTGCTTATCAACCGTTTCAGCTTTGTATGCAGCGCGTTTGCCAAGGTTTCTGAAAAAGTAGCGAGCAACACTCTACCTTCGGTATTGGTACGTGCAAGAAACACGGCACGGTGCAGCGCGACAATCGTTTTGCCCGTGCCTGCCGAACCTGAGACCCGCGCCGGGCCGCTGTAATCCGCTTCCACGATTTGTCGTTGCGCGGGATGAAGAAAGGTGCTCCACTTTTCCCAGGGAAATTCGAGTGCGCGCTCCAGTTCTTCGACGTCTTTCATCACGCGGAAACGGCGTAGCGCATCGGGATGGTCGAACGGGTTTGTACCGGCGGCAACCGGCATTGCCATCTGCGGCGTCCCACCTGTGGCCAATGCCAGCAGAGCTTCGGCAGCTTCACTGGGCAGGTGGCTCGCCAAATCCAGCACGGTGTCTTCATTCGCATGGCGCACGTCTTTTAGCCATTCAGCGGGCACGCCGTAACCGAGCAGCTCTTCGTCGGATGTTTTTGCAAAGAGCAACGGTTTGGGCTTCTCGACTTCGACGTACTTCGGAATGGCAATTTCACGCACAGTCTCACGAATTTCCACCAATTGCGCGGCGCCCGTGTTGGGATGCGTTTCGAGCTTGCGGCGTTCGGCCCAACGATAGGCATTATCGTGATGATCAACATAGCAGAGCAATAGGCTGGTTTGCGTTTTGTGCACAATCAGTCGAATATCGCTACTCACCCGAATCGACCAGAATCTCGTATCTTTTGCGTTGTCGAGTTTGTGAAACTGCATGCCGGGATTTGCCGGGTTCAATTGCAGATCGAAAGCAGTCGTCTTGACAGCTTTCTGCTCCTCGTTACTAAGTTTCGCGAGACTGTCGGTGAAGGTGTCGGCGATGCGGAATTCCATTTTTTGATTCACCATTCTACGTAAAGTGAGCACACGCCTCCGCAGAGCCCGCCACTGCGAAGCACATCGATTGACGGCCAAAGTTAGCCATGGTCGCCGCGCGCCCCCGCAGGGCTCGCCCCTGCGGAGCGCTTGATTGACAGCCAAAAGCCATTGTTCAGGTATCCGAGGGCAACTTCCATGGGTGATTCCTTAACGTCGCAGCCGAGTGTCTGATGGATATGGTCAGGCAAGAGTCTTGCTTTGGATAGTAGATGCCCCTTCTTCAAAGCGATGCGCTGAATCATGTCATGGCTTTTTATCAGGCGATCATCTCGAATCTCACGCCAGCGCCCCGCATGCACGAAGACCAGGTGCAGGTTGTAAATGAATTCGCCGTGTGCACTCCGTCGGGGAGAATTCAGATCCACTTGTGGCTGATCGAGCTGGTATTTGCCAAACCTCGCCCGTACTTCCGGGTCGGCCATCTGGTGATGCTCGAGCTGAGTATCCAGATAATGCTGCACCACGTCGAGCTTTGTCGAACCGACACTCTTGACCGAGTAGTTCTCTTTGAAAGCTTTGGGGACTTGCTTTCGGATCTGATGTTGTAAACGGCCTTTCACCGAACGAATGACGCCGCTGGGCGATAATTCAGGGCGTGTACTGATCAAAAACTGGCTGGTAACGCCGTCTTTGAGCCGGTATTCGAGAATGCGGACGCCGTCTTTTTCGGTCAGAGGTTTCAGCTCTTCGAGCCAGTGCTCTACGGCGATGGGCGCGTCTCTCCAGAAGACCGAGAGGGTCCAGTAAAGCTTGAAGGAAGGCTTGCAGTTTTCGTGGGTGTAGAGAGGAGTCATGGCTGCCGCTTGGCTGTCAGTCTTCATTCCGCAGGGGCGAGCCCCGCGGAGATGAGATTTTTTTGTTCTGCATTTTGGCTGTCAGTCTTCATTCCGCAGGGGCGAGCCCTGCGGAGATGAGATTTTTTTGTTCTGCATTTGGCTGTCAGTCTTCATTCCGCAGGGGCGAGCCCTGCGGAGATGAGATTTTTTTGTTCTGCATTGGCTGTCAGTCATCATTC
>JBOHQX010000191.1:0-32779 GCA_050732395.1 bacterium | reverse complement strand
ACGGATAGAAACAACCCAACGGATAAGGAATCCGTTGGGTTGTTTCTATCCGTTGGAAATTGATTTTAGATTTCCTTGCCTACACATCATCTCGATTTTACCAATCACGCTCACCACGAGCTTCGATGATATAGGACGTATCAGTGCCACGGGACGTTCAATTGGAGCACCCGCACCAGAAATGCCAGCTCATCCGTTCTCGAATCGATCACTTGCTCCGGCGTCGCGCCAAAATTATGCCCTGCGCCCCACATCATCTTCAAGAGAAACGCATGTCTGCACCCTTGCGTAGCTTGCAACGCTGCCGTGAATTTATAAGCATGCATCGGCACGGTCACCTCATCGCGATCGCCAACCATGATCAAAGTGGGGGGATAACACTGGCCTTGCTGAATGTTGTGATATGGGGAGTAAGCGTACAGTGCCTCAAACTCATCCATGTTTGAGGTTGACCCGAATTCTTGAATCCAGTGGGTGGCCCCGGTAAATTTGTCGAAGCGGATCATATCGAGCGCCGGCCGGTCGATGATACTGGCGCCGAACAAGTCGGGACGCTGAAGCATGGCGGCGCCAACTAGTGCACCGCTGGCGCTGCCTCCATTGGCAACCAACTTGGATGGCGAGGCATATTTGTTCGCGATCAACCATTCCGCCGCAGCGAGGTAATCATCAATGGCATTCTGTTTGTTGAGCTTCATTCCGGCTTCATGCCAGGCTTCGCCGTATTCTCCACCGCCCCGAATGCCCGGCTGCGCATAAACACCGCCCATTTCCATCCAAACGACAAGATGCGGCTGAAACCACAAAAATGAAGACCAGCCGAAGGCGCCATAACCATACATGAAGGCCGCATTGTTGCCGTCTGGCTGCACTCCCCTCTTGTGTGCGATAAACATGGGCACGCGCGTGCCATCCTTGCTCCGATAAAAAACCTGCGCGGTGACAAAATCATCCGGATGGAAGCCCAATTGCGACCGGCGATAGATCGAGGTTTTTCCAGTTTCTAAATCCAAACGATGAATCGAGCTGGGATCACTTAGCCCCAGAAATTGATAGAACACCTCGTGATCGTCCTGCGTTCCACTAAAGCCTCCCCAAATCGAGCCCCCGCTCGGTATATTTACACTATATTGATAGCGCCCCTGCAAATCGAACAACTTGACGAGAGGGCAGCCGTCTTTCATGTACATGATGACCAAGCGCTCGCCAAACAAGCCCAGGGCATTTCCTCCCACCTGGCTTCCGGCGGCAATGGTCTCTTCAGCTTGCGGTATAACCTCCACCCAATGCTCCGGTTGCGGTTTCGTGATATCAATCGCAACGATACGACCGCGCGGCGCCTCGCGATCGGTATAAAACCAAAAACGCGAACCGTCGTTGCCGAGAAACGTGTAGGCGGCATCGGCCTGGTCGTGCAGCGGCTTGATCTGTGCTTGCGAGGAATGCGAGGTCCTGCAGTAAATTGCGTTCTCCTTATGGCTTCCTTCACGAGCTGTAATGATGAGATAGTCTCCATCGCTCGTTGTTTGTAGCGTGAAGAGCCATTTGGGTTTGTCCGGTCTGGCGTATACGAGTGAATCTTCGGACTGATTCGTACCCAGGCGATGATGGTAAATCTTGGGATGCTCAACGACCGTTTTTAGCTCATCGCCTTCCTTAGGTACTTCAAATCGGACGTAGAAAAAGCCCTTGCCATCTTGCGCCCAGGCGATGCCTCCGCCCAAACCGTGTAATCCCACAAGCTCATCCGCAACCTCATCACCGTTGCCGGCCTCGAATACTTTCAAGCGCCACCACCGCGACTGTCCTTTTGTGACGGCGCAGGCAACTTGCCGGCCGTCCGGGCTTGGCCAGTAGCCTGCAAGCATCACATCTTTATCACCGAAGCGCACAAACGGATCCAATAAGAGTCGCGGCTCGCTGTCGAATGCGTCTTGCACGTACAACACGGGCTGGCTTTTTCCAGCTTCGGTTTTGGTATAAAAATAGCGTGTGCCGGCCTTGCTGGGTATCGTGTATAAATCAAAATTCCAAAGCTCGGAAATACGTTTATGAATGGCGAGACGAACGGGCGCGGCGCTCAAAAAGCTATTCGTCAGCTCATCCTGTGCATTAGCCCATTGCCGCGTTTCCTCAGAGGTCATGTTTTCGAGCCAGCGGAACGGATCCTTTACGCGCATGCCATGATATTCATCAAAGTGCTCTACTTGTCTTGTTCTCGGGTATGCTGGTCTATCGGTCGCTTTACCGGAATGCTCCGCGCTTTGCGCATGCGAGCTGGACACACTAGCCGTCAAGACAAGAGCGCCAATCATGCGTATCCACAGCCAATGGTCCAGTTCAATTTTACACATCATGGCAGATCTCTCGAAAAGGTTCAGCAATTGAAAATCGGAGGCAAAAGCCGGGAAGAACGAGGCGTGCTTTTCCTGTTTGATATGAAAGGACAGCGACTGCGGATCGAGGTTGGCTACGGTCTCGAGGAGTACCTGCCCGATATTTTCGTGGGATATCTGATTCGTGATCATGCTCGCGACTTCTTTGCCTCGGGCGATTTGAGTACGGGCTTGGGGTTGCTGGTGCGAATGATTCACGCTCGCATCCGCGACGCGGTTCTGGGGCAGAGCTTTGATCCACGTGTGCTGGCGGTATTGCCTCAACCGAGGCATCTCTCAGGAGGGGCAGGTGCCTCATTGCTTACACCTATGAACCAGCGAAATGCAGCAAAATCCAGGGACAGTCTTGATTTTCGTGAGCGCCTTCGTTTCACTCCTCAGCCAACTCCCGAAACGACCTATTATCGCTATCTAGAATGGTTGTCCACTGGAGTATTTGATCCCAGGGTGTCGATATTCCCTCAGTCGACCCAATCCTATTTGATCCTTCTGCCCATCACGAAAGCCTATTTCGATTTCATATTGATGAGTGAATATGGCAAATCCTACAAAATCGATACACGCGGCGATGTTGCACTTCTGTACTTTACGCAGAGCCCCCTATTGAGCCCGCACTTCTTCGTCAAGACCACTGCTGGCTGGCAACTAGACATAAATGCCGCCGTGAAAAATACCAAAAACGTGACTGGAGGAGTTTACAACTGGACTTATACCGGGAAAGACGATATTTACTCGCAAACTTTTGCGGACAAATTGATTTACATTAATGGATACATCCGCATTCGCGATGGAGACAACCGCATGCTTCCTACGCGAAACTCACCCGCGACAAGCCCCACTCGCAACAACTGAAGCAGGTTTTCTTCGTGCAACTTCGTTTTCTTCGTGTCCTTCGTGTTTTTTGAGGGGCTATTTTGACAATGTTAAGTTAGCCCTCAAAGCCGCCAACCGGGTGGTCAAAACATAAACAGTGCGTTTCGTGTAAAAAAGCAAAGATTTTTCCAACGGAGAGAAAAACCCAGCGGATTAGGTTCTTCATCTGTTGGGTTTTTCTATCCGTTGGAAATCTTCTCCTTTTGGGCTGCGGTTTATCCGCGTTGCGTTGGCCGAATATAACGATCTTACCCGGCGCAATCGTCCTGGCGTGTACGGCTGGATGTCTTTTTGAATTGGGAGGGCGACATGCCGGCGTGTTTTTTGAACGCGGCATTGAAGGCAGATTTGGAATTGAAGCCAGCTTCATAGGCAATGGCCAGTATCGTCAAATGTTCACCGGCCGGATCGAGCAGCGCCTGTTGCGCCGCTTTGACGCGATAGCTGTTGATGAAGTCAAAAAAATTCTGGCCCAAATTGTCGTTGATGATTTGGGAGAGATGATTTGGAGGGAGGGAAAGTTTTGCGGCAAGCTCCTGCAAAGTCAGCTCGGGATTTTTGAAAGGCTGGTGTTTTACCATGTAATTTTTCAGTTCCCGCGCATAGGCCTCGGCTTTTTCCGGCGAGAGACCAGAGCGTTCATACTTCCTTGAATTCTGCGGGTTTGCTGGTTCTAGCTTGGCTCCCGAGAATACTTCCGGCTGTCGCAGAGCCACGTAGCCTATCCCGTAAACCAGTACGGACATGGCATAGCCGAAAGCGTAGTCCAACACGCCCCAAGGGTCAATTTCGATACGGAAGACGTAGAGAATGAAAGCACCCAAATAGAGGAACCAAAGGCCAGCGTTTCCGATGATCAAATTCCGCAGCCATCTCAAATTGATTTTTTCCACGTAAGAAAATGAGTTTTTGAGTCGCTGCGAATGCTGTTGGATCAACCGCACCGTCGCGCCAAAATAGGCGATGACATGGAGACACTGCAATCCCCAAATGAGCATGAAATCGAGGGGCAAACCCTGCGCGGTCGCGTTTTTGAAAAACGCAATCTTGGTATTGCCGCTTTGCAGATAAAATGGAATTAAATATGCGGTAAAGGTCAAAAACGGAAGGAAATGAATCAGTGCCATTTTGCGAACGCGAAGCCGGGATTGGACATGGCCGTCGTACAAACTCGACTGCACTCCCGCGATCAAACATTTCACATAAAAGAACAGCACTGGCCCCAAAAGAGAAGGGATGGTAAATGTCGCTCCGACAAGGTGAGGAAGAACTGCGTAGTAATTGCGTACAAGCTCCGGCGCGGCGATAGTCACCGTCGAAAGTATCAGGAACCATGCCAGAATGCGATTGGCTCTCCGGTTCTGCTTTTTATGTCCGAGCAGGAATGCGGCTAAAAACAATCCTTGAGCTGCACCGAGCACCAAAGCGATCCCTCGGAGATTCAAAGACGCGTCCATACTTCAGTAAGACTACGCGTTGGGCGAGTCGTTCAAGGTGGGTGAGGCAATGGGGGCGGAGGCGTGGGGCAGAGGGCTGGGAGCGGAGGGCATGGGGCATGGCGCAGAGGGCAAATTGCAAAACAGGCTATTCTCTATTCTCTTTGCCCTCTGCCCCATGCCCTCTGCCCCACGCCCTCCGCCCTCCGCTCACTCGTACCGCAACGCCTCCACCGGATTCCCCATCGCCGCCTTGAGTGCTTGATAGCTGACGGTGAGCAGGGCAATCATTGCGGTGAACGTGCCGGCGGCGATGAAAATGATCCAGCCGATCTCGATGCGATACGCAAAGCTTTGCAGCCATTTCTGCATGGCGTAGTAAGCCAGGGGCGAGGCCACCAGCGTGCCCACCAGGACCAGCCTGGTAAAATCCTTCGAGAGCAGTGCGACGATACTGGCAACGGAGGCGCCCAGCACTTTGCGCACGCCGATTTCTTTGGTGCGCTGCTCCGCCATGAACGCCGACAAGCCCAGCAGGCCGATGCACGCGATCAGAATCGCAAGCGTCGCGGCCGCGCCAAAGATTTTTCCCACTCGTTCATCGCGCTGATATAGATTTCCCCACCACTTGTCGAGAAAATCGAGTTCGATGGGATTGACGCGGTCGAATTGCTCGTGCACTTTGGTGATGAAGGCGATGGTCTCGGGCACGTGCGCGGTGCTGATACGCAAGCTAAAATAATCGATGCCGTGCAATGCATGCCGGCCGCCTTTCGGCATCAATCCCATCACCAACGGGCCAATTTGATCGTGCAGTGACTGGAAATGAAAATCTTTGACCACGCCCACCACCTGGCCTTGAAATGGTCTGGCAGGCACACGAATGATTTTACCCAGCGGCACTTCACCGAACAGCATGCGCGCTGCAGTTTCATTGAGTAAAACAGCGGCAGAGTCGGAAGCCAGCTCGCGCGAAAAATTCCGGCCGGCGACGAGATCGATCTCATACGTCCTCAGAAAGTCTTCGTCTACGCCGTTGAAAGACATGGCTTGCGTTTCGGTATCCGCCGCGCCTTCTTTCACCACTTGAATCTGGCGAAAGGATTTCCAATCGCCGGGCACGCGAGAGGAAACGGTTACGCTGCGCACGGCGGCGTCGCGCAGGAATTCGGTCTTGATGGTGGTGAAATTGGCTTGCACGTCGTCGTGGTTGATGTCGATCACCACCAAATGTTCCTGGTTGAAGCCGAGCTGTTTGTGGCGCACGTATTGTAGTTGTTGGTAAACCACGAAAGTGGCGACGATCATAATCAGAGAAAGCGCGAACTGAGCCACCACCAGGCCGCGCCGCAAACGTGCGGCGCCGGCACCGGCCCTTAGCGCTCCTTTCAACGTCATGATCGGCCGAAATCGGGACAAGTAGAGCGCTGGATAACTGCCGGAAATGAGTCCGAGCAGGAGAGCGATCACGAGCAACCCCGCAAAAATGCCCCAACCCGAGGAGAAATCGAGCGCCAGCTTCTTGCCGGCAAGCGCGTTGAACGCCGGTAATGCGATCTCGACGAGCACCAGGGCTACCAGCAACGCGACAAAAGTGATGCCGAGCGATTCACCGAGAAATTGTCCAATCAATTGCTGCTGGTTCGCACCGATGACTTTGCGCATGCCCACTTCTTTGGCGCGATGCATGGCGCGGGCGGTGGCCAAATTCATGTAATTGATGCAGGCGATCAACGCTATAAAAGCGGCAATCAACGCGAAAATGTAGACGTAGCCCAGCTCGCCTTCATTCTTATTTCGTTCGGCTGCAATATGACCAGAATAAAAATGAATATCGCGCAGCGGCTGCAAATAGAGCTGCCTTCTCGCCGAGACTTCCGCCCCGCGATATTTGTTGCTGAAATCGGCGAGCTTGGCTTCCAGCCCAGCACGTTGCTTGTCGCTGTCGAGCACCACGTAGGTCGCCGCCCCAAAGCCGCTAGGATTCCACGATTGCAGTGCTTGATGAATATCCGGGAAAGCGTCCAGAGTGGAAAGGGAAACCAGCATGCCGAAATCCAAGTGAGAGTTGTGGGGCGGATCGCGCAGCACACCCGTTACGATGAAATCGCCCTTCCCGAATTCCGGGAAATCCTCGGCCTCGAGCTGCAGCGTTTTGCCGAGCGGATTCTCATTGCCAAAAAACCGTTGCGCACTGGCCTCCGTCAAAACAATCGAACGAGGCGCTGCCAACGCGGTTTGCGGATCGCCTTGCTGCAGGGGGAAATCGAAGGTTCTGAAAAAGCTCGGCTCCGAGAAAAAGTAATCGCGAACGATGTGCCGCCCTTCGCCTTGCTTGACGGTCAGCCGCCAGCCGATGAAAAAACGCACGGTTTCGACGACCTCCGGAAAATCATTTTGCAGCGCCCGCCCCAGTGGTGGCACGGTGAAAGCTGCGTGGACTTCACCTTCGTTCGTGCTACGTTTTTCCACGACACGGAATATGCGGTCGACTTTCGCATGAAAAGTGTCGAAGCGCAATTCGTCCTGCACGTGCAGCAGGATCAGGATACAGCACGCCATGCCGCAAGCCAAGCCAAAAATATTGATGAGAGAGTAGTTTTTGTGCTTCAGGAAGTTCCGCAGCGCTATTTTGAGATAATTACTGAACATGACTTTCTCCTTTGCAGAGCGCATAGAGCATGGCGCAGGGCGAATGACGAGAAAAGCATGGCGCAGAGCTTGAAAAAAGCCTATGCGCCAAATACAAAGCGTATGCCAATTGGTTAATCGATTTTCGGAGTTTGCTTGAAATTCGTGATCCGGCGCGATAGATGATCAAAGGGTTCGAGAACATCAACTTCACCACGCAACGCGCCACCCGCTTTGCCCCATGCGCTTTGCTCGATGCTCTTTGCGCTAAGAGCCTATCCGGAAACCTCATTCTGTCATGCAGAAGGCATCTTGGTAGATTCGGCACCTGGGCCTGAAATCGGCACTGTGCCCGAGTCAACCAAGATCCCTGCGGGATGACATTTCAGGGTTTTCGGACAGGCTCTAAGCTCCATGCGCCATGCTACTCATACCGCAACGCCTCTACCGGATTCGCCAGTGCAGCCTTGATCGCTTGAAAACTCACCGTCAACAAACTGATCACCAACGCCAGCGTGCCGCCCAAGACGAAAAGCTCCAACCCCAGCGGCGTACGATACGCGAAATCCTGCAACCAGTTGCGCATCGCCCAATAAGCAATGGGCCAGGCTACGAGGTTGGCGATGAGCACCAGCAAGATGAACTCTTTTGAGAGCAGGAATACGATTTGAGCTTCGGCTGCGCCCAAAACTTTGCGGACGCCGATCTCTTTGGTGCGCTGTTCGGCGGTAAAGGCGGCCAGTCCGAATAATCCCAGGCAGGCGATAAAGATGGCTAGCAGGGCGAACGCACCGAAGATTTTTCCGCGCACTTGTTCGGCGCGATACAGATTGTCGAAATCTTCGTCCAGAAATGAATATTCGAAAGGATGTTGCGGATACACTTCACGCCATTTCTCCTCGAGAAAGGCAAGCGTTTGCGGAATATTCTGCGGGCGCAGGCGTACCACCATGTTGACGAACGAGTCCGGCGAATAGGCCAGATGGATCGCCAGCGGCTCGATTTTCTGATGCAGCGACTTGAGATGAAAGTCCTTCACCACGCCGATGACGCGTGCTTCCCTCCGATTCGCCCAATCCAGTTTCTTGTCGAGGGCCGCTTCTTTCCAGCCGAACTGTTTGGCCGCGGCTTCATTGATGATAAACGCCGCAGTGGAATCCGTAGGATGATCACGCGAAAAATCCCTGCCAACCGCCATGGCGATGCCGAGCGTGGCAATGAAATCGTGCTCCACCATCAGCGTTTCCATGATGACGTTTTCGTTTTCGGGTATGCCTTCCGGATGCAAAAGATTGTCGCCAATCAGACCGCCGGGCACGCTGGCGGAGGCGGAGACCGCAAGGACCTCAGAGTTTTGCAGAGCCGCATTTTTGAAGCTTTGATAACGAAAGCGCGCCGGCGGATCAACCACCGGAATCACCAACACGTGCTCCTTATCGAATCCGAGATTTTGATTCTGCACGTAGCGCAATTGGCGATACACCACCACCGTGCCGATGATGAAAATGATCGAGGCGGCAAATTGTGCCACCACCAAAACCCGCCGCAGGCTCGCGCTCGCTGCACCCAGCTTGAGCTTGCCCTTCAAGACGGCCGCTGGTTGAAATGCCGAAAGAAAGAAAGCGGGATAACTGCCCGCCACCATTCCGACCAATAGTACGAGCGCCAGGATCGTGAGGAGAAACCAGCCGTTAGCCAGGCTCACGTACAAATGCTTGCCGGCCATTTCATTGAACCACGGCAACAATGTTTGCACCAGCACGAGTGCGATGATTGTCGCCAGGAGCGCGAGCAGAATCGATTCTCCCAAAAATTGTTTGATGATCTGGCCGCGATCGGAGCCCGCCACCTTGCGCAGGCCGACCTCCTTAGCGCGATTGGCCGAGCGTGCCGTGGCGAGATTCATGAAATTGATGCAGGCAATCAACAAGATGAACAACGAGATCGCCAGAAAAATATAGAGGTAGTTGATGTCGCCGTTTGGTGAGACTTCCGCGTCCAGATGTGAATGCAAATGGATTGCAGTGAGCGGCTGCAGGAACGGCGTGATCTCAAGGTTGGCGCGCTGCAATTGCGAGCCGGCGTATTTCTGCAAAAATGCGGGCATCGCTTGTTCGAGACGTTCGGCAGGAAAATCCGGGCGTAGCAGCAGATACGTGTAGATATCCGGGTGCAATCCAAATATGGTGAAATCGTCGAGATTGGCGCCGTAAATGAAATCGCCGCGAGCGTTCGCGGGCGCGGTGAGTGTGGCAAAAGAAGCGAGAAAGTCGAAGCGCAAGTGCGAATGATGCGGCACGGCGCGCATCACGCCGGTCACGGTAAACTCGTAATTGTTGTCGGCGATGATGACTTTGCCCATGGGGTTGGCGTTTTCAAAGTATTTCCGGGCCGTGGTCTCGGTGAGCACGACGGTGTTGGGACGTTTGAGCGCCTCGCGTGCATCGCCTTGCAGCAGCACGAAATCGAAAACCTCGAACACCGTCGCGTCGGCGAAATAAAAGCCCTTTTCATAAAAGCGTTTCTCCGTATCGGGGATGCTGATCAGCCAGCGGCTCAATGGAGTTTTGAAACGCACATAGTTTTCCACCCCGGGATAGTCCTGCGCCAGCACCGGGGCCCAGGGCGAAGGCGTACGCGCCGTTTGCAAGAGACGTGCTTCCCCGCGTGCCCGGCCAGAGAGGGCGACCCGATAGATATTCTCTGCCCGGCGATGAAAGCGATCATAGCTCAGCTCATCCTGCACGTAAAGCAAAATGAGCAAACAGCAGGCAATGCCGATCGCCAATCCCATAATATTGATGAACGAATAAACCTTGTGCTTGCGCAAATTGCGCATGGCGATTTTGAGGTAGTTTTTGAGCAAGTGTCACTCCCGGCTGGGGGCGGAGGGCATGGAGCCGAGGGCTTGGAGTTTTGTCGAGTTTCTTGTGTTCTACTCTAAGCTCTCTCGTTCATTCCACGGCCCTCCTCCCAATTGGTTTTTGCTTCTTCATTCGACCACACAAAGCCCTTCCCCCGCCATTCTCCCCGCCCCCCGCTCTATACCCTCTGCCCCATGCCCTCTGCCCTCCGCTACTCCCACCTCAACGCCTCCACCGGATTCGCCCTCGCCGTTCTCACCGCTTGATAGCTGACGGTCACGAAGGCAATCAATGAAGTGCCGAGCGCGGATAGAAGAAACAAGATCATTCCTGGTTCAACGCGATAGGCGAAATCTTCCAACCAGAGCTTTGCCATCGCGTAGGCAACGGGCCAGGCGATGACGTTGGCCAGAGCAACCCATTTCAAGAATTGCTTGGACAGCAGCAGAATAATGCCGGCCAGGGAGGCGCCGAGCACTTTGCGAATGCCAACTTCCTTGGTTCGCTGTTCCACGAGCAATGAAGCAAGTCCAAAGAGTCCCAAGCAAGCAGTCAAGAGCGCCAGCATAGCGCCGGCGCCAATCAAAGCGCTCCATCTTTCTTCAGCGCGGTACAAGCTGTCGAAGTCATCATCCAGAAAAGTATATGCAAAAGTTTGCTCTGCCGCAAAGCGATCCCAGATAGACTTGAGGCCGGCCAGCGTCTGTGGCAGGTTGTTGGGTGCCACGCGTATCAAAAGATAGGCGGCCGTAGCCTGCGGAAAGAATACGAGTGGGGTGATTTTTCGATGCAAGGACTCGAAATGAAAATCCTTGGTTACACCGATAATGCGCGAAGTTCCTGCCTGCGTGCCGGCGCCGAAAAGTGTTTTCCCAATCGCCTCTTGCGGTGAAGCCCAACCGATGGCGCGGACGGCTTCTTCATTGATGAGCGCAACCTTTTCTTCGCCAAAATCCAACGGATGGGAAAAATTTCTGCCGGCCGCAAGCTGGAGATCGAGAGTGGCGAGGAAATTTTCATCTATCCAGTTCACCGAGGTGGTAAAAAACTGCTCGTCGGTAGAGCCTTCCCAGCGCATGCGATCGCCGGCGTGACCCTTGCCGGGCAGTGCATTTGCCCAGGCGACACTTTCAACCGTGGGCAGGTGCAGGAGCTCGGTGCGCAGTGCATTGGGATTGTTCGTGATCGCACCATCTCTCACCCGCACGACGAGCACCTGTTCTTTCTGGAACCCCAGTCTCGTGGTTTTCACGTATTCCAGTTGAGAGTAAACAACCATGGCACCAATTGCCATCACCGCCGCAACAGAAAACTGCAGCACCAATAGTCCCTGGCGCAGCCGGGAGGTCTGCACGCCTTTATCCGATATTCCTTTTAACACGCTTGCCGGCTGGAAGCGCGAGACCAACAAAGCCGGATAGGATCCTGCGATCACGCTCAAAATCGCAGCCAGGCCGAGGAGGAGAACGAGAGGCCAACCGCCGGCAAACGCAAGAACCGACAGCTCTTTGCCGGAAAGATCATTCACCAAGGGCGTGGCGAGCTCGGCAAGGCCCAGACTGCAAATCAGCGCAATCACGACGTGGACGGACGATTCTCCGATGAATTGCAGGAAGAGAGACTTCCGATGCGCGCCGATCACTTTGCGAATGCCAACTTCTTTCGCCCGGCCGGAGGATCGTGCAATCGAGAGATTGGTATAATTGATCGTGGCAATGGCCAGAATGAGAAACGCAATGGCTGAGAGAATGTAGACGTAACGAATATCACTGTTGGCCTCGAATTCGCCCGTGAGCCGCGAGTGCAGGTGAATAGCGGTCAGGGGTTGAAGTCGCAGCAGGGCATTGCGGTTTGGATCTATTTGTTCCGGGATGAACCTTACGATCTTCTGGCTCAACGCCGGCGCGGACGCGGATTCCTCCAACAACACGTACGTCTTGAATGCGTTCATACCGTAGGCGTTTAGAATCCGGGGGCCAAACACGGACGAGAGCGTCGCAAACGTGACGACAAAATCAGGGTGGAAATGAGAAGCGTGCGGAATATCCGCGAGCACGCCAGTTACGGTCAGTTCGATTTCGGTATTGAGACGGAGCTGTTTGCCGATCGCATCTTCCACTCCAAAGTACTTCCGCGCCGCGGAGGCCGTGAGCAGAACGGAGTTTGGTTGCCGTAGCGCTGTTGCCCTGTCTCCACGCACCAGCGGAAAGGAGAAAACGGAAAGAAAGGCAGAGTCCGCAAAAAACACGCGTTCTTCAATAAATCCCTGGTCGCCGCGCGCCATCAGCGGGGCGAACCAGTGCTTGAAAATCCGGACGGAAGATTGGATTTCAGGATAGTGTTGCGCGAGTGCGGGCCCGAGCGGCGCCGGCGCGTTCGCACCTTCCTCGAAGCCCTCCAACTGCAGCGTCACGCGATAAATGCGTTCGGCGGCGGCATGCATGCGATCGTACCGTAGCTCGTCCTGAACGTAAGCTGCGATCAGGAGACAACACGCCATGCCCACCGACAGTCCCACGACGTTCAGCACCGAATGGCCTTTGTGACGAACAAAATGGCGGATGGCCAGCTTGAGATAGTTTGTCAGCATGTTTGCTCCGTTTGATTCGTAAAGGCGCGTTCAACCCGCGCAGATGTTCCTGAACATCTACGCCAGATTTTCTGCCGGGTGCAGAAGAGTCTTTTCGGGCCGAAAACAGGAGCCACCTCAAGGCGGCTTTAAATGAAGATATTGCCAAACGGATTGAAAAGCGACCAACGGATTCGTCAAATTATCCATTGGTCGCTCTTCATCCGTTTGGAGAGAAGATTTTCAGAGTCATATTCTGCATTCATTTGGCTAATCGCCTGCGGCAATTCTCCGTCAAGCTAAAAGCTGAAGCCCGTGGGCGGCACAAAGAACTTTGGCAGAATGATTCCAAATCATTCTGCCGAGAAATCATTCTGCCAAAAAATTCTCAAGATTTATTTTATATTTGTTTCTCTAAGCGCCTACCTCTGCTTTTCAGACAGACTGAAAACAGAAGCCCTTCGGGCAGCACACGCGGATCAAAAACGTACACGGAAAAAGCTTTCAATCCGCGTGAGTTTTTGATCCGTGTGTAATCTTTCAGAATTTTATTCTATGTTTGATACTTTAAACGCCTTAAGTGTAAATCATGCACCCGCGTTGCTCCAGCTCTTGCAGCCAGCTTGGATAAACCGGGAGCTTGTTCCATCTCAAATCCAGCTTCTCGATCCTGGCCAGTGTGGCGAGAGTCGAGGGTAGCGAGGTCAATTGGTTGGCACGCAGATCCAGGAATCTCAGGTTCCCCAGGTTTGCCAGCGTATCCGGGAGCGAAGTGAGTCTGTTGTATCGCAAGTCAAGATCGGTCAGTTGCGCGAGATTGCCGATGGATTCCGGAAGAGAAGTGATTTCGTTGCTCTGTAGGACAAGCTTGCTCAGCCGGACTAGATCGCCGATCGTCGCCGGCAAGTTGGTGAGCTTATTGTTCATCATATGCAGCTCTCTAAGGTTTCGCAGGCTGCCCAAGGTTACAGGAAGCTGGGTGAGAAAATTATTGTATAGCCGCAGTTCGGTAAGGCTATCAAGCTCGCCAATCCACTCCGGAAAAGAAGTAAGTAGATTGTCAGTGATATTCAAATAGACCAGATTCTTTAGGAACCGAAGCGAAGACGGCAGCTCGGCCAGCCGATTGTGGCTCAAATAAAGAAATGCCAGGCTGCGAAGCTCGCCCAAGGACCGGGGCAAAAATGTTAACTCGTTGTGCCCCAAATCCAACATTTTGAGACGAGCGAGTTTCCCAATATTTTCCGAAACTGCGGTAAAACGGTTTGCCGCCAAATTCAAAGTTACGAGATTGGCGTGCTGCCAGACCGAATCCGGAAGTGCCGTCAAATCATTATGGTATAGGCTCAGTGTTTCGAGATCCGTGAATTGCTCAAAGTTATCGGGAAGAGTTTGCAGCCGGCAGTTGTCAAGGTTCACTTCTGTAAGCATAGCGAAGTCGTTCGTCGCACCAAGCCGGGCGAGCAACTGGGTTCCTTGCACTAAGGCTGTGTGTTGATGGTGCATGCTCAGTTCTTTGCGTCTCAAATTCGGTGAAGTATTTTATACTTTGCAACTCGTCCCTGCCAACTTCTTCTGTTAATCCCTAGCAGGATGCTGAAAAACTCTTTTTGATGTCATACCCGCGAAAGCGGGTATCCAGAAAACTCAATAAAGTCATGGCTTCCCGCTTTCGCGGGTATGACAGATTTGATGAATTTGAGACTTTTTCAGCATCCTGCTAGGCTTTTAATCCCGAAGGGATGCAATGATTATAACATGATCCCACTAATCCCCCATTTCTAGCCCTGAAAGGGTGAAATATTATCAATTCAGCCATTGTGCGTTCTCCTTATTCCACCCTTCGGGGTTCGGAATGTTTATCGTTGTAGTCTATAATCATATCACCGCTTCGCGGTTGGTTTTCTGCGGTCTTAATATTGTTGATGATGGCTCCGCAGTCAGGCCCTCATGGCGTTGTTTCTATCCGAGCTTTGCAACGAAACAAGAACCGCAACAAAAAAAACCTGCTTTCGGTTTCGTTGCGGTTCTCTTTTCGTTGCAGAATTAAACCCCTCTCTTCGCCCTCTGCTCCATGCCCTCTGCTCCACGCCCTCTGCTCCCTGCCCTCCGCCCTCCGCTACTCATACCGCAACGCCTCCACCGGATTCGCCAGCGCCGCCTTGAGTGCCTGGAAGCTGACCGTCACAAACGCAATCAACATCGCCGCTCCGGTTGCGAGCAGAAAAGTGGTGACGCCGAGGTCGGCACGATAGGCAAAATCCTCCAGCCATTTACTCATGGCAACATAGGCTAGCGGCCAGGCGATGAGATTGGCGGCCAGCACAAGCTTGATGAATTCTTTGGAAAGCAATCCGATAATACCGGGCACGGAAGCGCCGAGCACCTTGCGCACGCCGATTTCTTTGGTGCGTTGCTCGGTGGTGTAGGCCGAGAGCCCAAAGAGTCCCAGACACGCGATCGCAATCGCGATCATCGCGAAGACGCCGAAAACTTGCCCGACTTTCTCATCGGCGCGATAAAGTGCTTCTATATCCTGATCGAGAAAAGAAAAGTCAAAGGGCCATGCCGGTGAAAACCGGTTCCAGATTTGTTCCAAAAAGCTGAGGGTCGCCGCGACATTTTCCGGGCGAATACGCACGGTGATGGGCAAGAGTTCTTTGGGGTCGTACATCATGATCAATGGTTCGACCTTGCGATGCAGCGAGGCGAAATGAAAATCCTTGACCACACCGATCACCGGCCCGTTGCGTTCGCCGTGCGCCAGCCTCTTGCCAAGTGCTTCTGCCGGTGTGCGCATGCCCATCTCTTTCATCGCGGCTTCGTTGATCAAAAATCCCTCGCTGCTATCGCTGGCGATAGTTGAGGAAAAATTCCGGCCGGCAAGAATTTCCATCTCCATGGTTCCGATGAAATCCGGATCGACGTACAACAAGGACATCAGCCATCTTTCCTCTGTCGTTGCGCTGTCGGCGTGGACGCCGGATTGGTTTAAAAAATTGACCACTGCGTCGGAAGTGGCGGTTACGTTTATGACTTGCGTGTTTTGTAACAACTCAGCCTTGATCATTTCAGTTTTGCCGCTTAAAGAGCGATCGCGCGCTCTGATTTCCAGCACATGCTCTTTGTTGAAGCCCAGATGCTTGGATTTGACGAATTCCATTTGCTGGTAGACCACAGCAGTGCCGACCATGAGAACAATGGAAATGGCAAATTGTGCAATGACCAGAGTCTTGCGAAAATTCGCC
Source organism: bacterium (assembly GCA_050732395.1). Classification (GTDB taxonomy): domain Bacteria; phylum Zhuqueibacterota; class Zhuqueibacteria; order Zhuqueibacterales; family Zhuqueibacteraceae; genus JBIOXB01. The sequence goes on along the minus strand of JBOHQX010000191.1, from coordinate 16,762 downwards.
GCTTTGCTGCCGGATTTGAGGTTGCCCTTCAAGACCGTGACCGGTTGAAAAGCGGAGAGGAAGAAGGCGGGATAGGTTCCGGCGATGATGCCAACAGCCAGCGTGAGGCCAAATAGCAATGCCAGCAAGTGAGGATTGGTCAGGTAATTGGCGTACAAAGCCTTCCCCGAAAAATCCCGGAAAGCAGGCAGCAGAAGCTCCATCAAAAAGATCGCACACAAGACCGCCAACAAGGAGATGAGCACTGACTCCGCCAGAAACTGTTTGATGATCCGCCAACGATCCGCGCCCAGCACCTTGCGCATGCCGACTTCTTTCATGCGCCTGGCCGAGCGGGCGGTGGCGAGATTCATGTAGTTGATGCAAGCTATCAAAAGAACAAAGGCTGCAATGGCGGAAAAAATGTAGACGTAAGCAATATCACTGTTTGGTTCCAGCTCCGCGACAAAATGAGAGCGCAGGTGAATAGCGGTGAGCGGCTGCAAATAATAGCTGATATTCGCCACGGTTTCTTTCCCGCGATGCTTTTCGACGAACGCGGGTAATTTGTCATTGATGGCTTGCGGTGCAGCGTTTTCTTTCAGGCGAACGTAGGCCCAGAGCAGATTGACGCCCCAATTATTGAACCAAGGCTCGTCACGGAACACCGAAAACGCCGCGACTGCATCGCCATGAAAATGTGAATGGCGTGGCACGTCTTGCATCACCCCGGTTATCGTGCTTTCGTAACGATTGTCAATTTTCAAAACTTTGCCGACCGGGTCTTCGTCGCCAAAGTACTTTTTGGCCATCTTTTCCGTGAGCACGATCGAGCCGGGCGTCGCGAGCACGGTTTCCGCATCGCCATGAAGCAGAACAAGCGTAAAGAAATTGAAAAAGTTGGAATCCGCATATACGATTTGTTCGCCGAAGAATTTTTTCTCGCCGTAACTCACCAGGTGAGAACGCCGCCGCAGGCGCACTGCGGCCTCGATTTCCGGATAATCTTGCGCGAGTGCGGGCGCCACCGGCGCGGCCACCACCGCCACTTGCTGCACGGTTCCGCCGAAGCGTTGTTCTTGTGCCACCCGATAAATCCGATCCGCGTGTTCATGATAGCGATCATAGCTCAGCTCATCTTGTACGTACAACAAGATCAGCAAACAACACGCAACCCCCAGTGCCAAACCTGAGATATTAATGAAGGAATAGCCCTTGTGCTTGAGCAGATTGCGTAGGGCGATTTTGAAGTAGTTTTTCAGCATGATGGGCTCCTCGCATTGCGCAGAGCGCAGAGCGCATAGCGTACACTAGCAAAACGCCATGCACCATGCGCTTTGCGCTCTGCCTATTCGTACCGCAACGCCTGCACCGGATTCGCCAGCGCAACTTTCACGACCTGAGAGCCCACGGTGATCGCGGCAATTGTGAACACGATGGCGCCGGCGAAGACAAAAGGCAGCGCGCTGAAGCCGACGTGATAGGCATAGATGCTTTGCAACAAAGCCTGCACCGCGAAGTACCCGGCGACGGAGGCGACCAGCGTTGCCGCGAGCAGTATTCGTACGAATTCCTTGTTGATCAAATTCATCAAGTGCGCCATCGAAGCGCCCAGCACTTTGCGAACGCCGATTTCCTTGGTGCGCCGCGCGATATTCAACGATACCAGGGCAAACAGTCCCATAGCCGCAATCACGATGGCAAGCACGGAAATATAGAGAAACATGGTTTTGATGTTCTCGCTGACTTGTATCGCTTCGGCCATGACTTCGTCTTGATAAAAGCCTTCATAAGGCAGATCCGGCACGACACTCTGCCAGGTCGCGCGCAAAAAATCGCTGGTTTGCTTCAGATTCTCACCCCGCACGCGCACGGCGAGGTTACGAAATTGGTCGGGCTTGATCACGCGGAAAAGACAGGGCTGAATCGGCCGCCACACGCCGTCGTTGTAAAAATCTTCGACCACGCCAACGACGGTGTAGCGCACCGTGTCCATGGTCACCGTCTGGCCCAGGGGGTTCTCCCAGGCAAACTGCTGCACGAATTTTTGATTGACAACAATTGCAGATTGCGCATCCGTGGCTAAATCCTCGTCAAATGACCTGCCCCGCGACACGCGCAGTTGCATGGTTTCGAGATAATTGTAGCCGACACCCAAAACGATAGCCTCGGTTTTGTGTGCGGCGCTCGCGACCGTGGCGCTGCCCCAATTGAATCCGACGTGATTGAACGAGCCTCCCGTGCTGACAATTTCGGGATTTTGGGTGATGGCATTGCGATAGGGCTCAAAAAACTTCGCTTCGCGCAGCGGCACCACCACGATCAAGTCCTTCCCATATCCCAGATCCAAACGGCGCAGAAAGCCGGCGTTTTGCACGAACACCAGGCTGGCAATCACGGTCAGAATGGAAGTGGTAAATTGAAAAGTGAGCAACGCTCGCGACAGCCAGGAGGCGCGGCCGAACTTTTGTTTGCCGCGCAAAATCTTGACCGGATGGTAGGCGCTGATGTAGAGCGCCGGATAGGTTCCGGCCACGATGCCCAGAAACATCAGCAAGCCGGCGAGAAAAGCGAGCAAGCCCCAATTTTCCGAATAATCCAGCTCGAGCTTGAAATAAGCCCACAGATTATCATAAGCCGGAACGAAAACCTCAGCCAGTGCCAGCGCCGCCAGCAAAGCAATCGTGCAGAGCAAGAGATTCTCACCCAAAAATTGCCAAATCAATTGCCGGCGTACCCCTCCCACCACTTTGCGAATACCGATCTCTTTCAAGCGCTGCGAGGAATAAGCAATGGAGGTGTTGATGTAATTGAAACATGCCATGAGCAGCAAGAGCGCGGCGATAATGCTCGGCGAAATCATGCCCGCAGGATGCATGGCTTCTTTCAGGATCTCGAAGCGGGTCTCGCGTCCTTTCAAAGCGAGGCCGTGTAGAGGGTCGAAATGAAAACGCTTGATCTGCCATTCGGGCGCGACTGCCGCATTGTGCACGGCTAGATAGGGCGCCATGCTGTTGCTGAGATTTGCAATTTGCGTGCGATCGGAGATCTGCACGAACAGGACATGCGCCCAATCGCTCCAATCATCCGCTTTGTCGATGCCGGCATCCAGAAGCACCTCGAACGCCGCCAGCGCGTCAAATTGAATGCTGGAATTGTCCGGTATTTTTTGCGCCACCGCTCCCACGAAAAACTCTCGCGGCTGGCCGTCACGATACCGCATGGTAACTTGCTTGCCGATCGGATTTTCATCGCCGAAGTATTTTGTCGCCAACGCCTCGCTCAGCACGATTTTGTTCTTATCGCGCAAAACTTCGGGATTGCCGTATTTCAACGGAAACGTAAACATCTCGAAAAAGCCGGGATCGGCGTGCAGCACGTTTTCATTAAAGACTTTGTCACCATGCCTGAACACCACGCCGTTGGCCGTCAAACGCACGGCTTTTTCTATGGCCGGAAAATCCTGTGCCAACGCCGGGCCCAAGGGCCTTGGGACCGAGCCCCACGGTTGCTCCCGGCCCTGGCTCACACGCACCGATTTCACGCGAAAAATTTTTTCGGCGTTTTGATGAAAGCTATCGAAGCTAAAGTTGTAGTCGTGATTGAGATACGCCACAATGCAAAAAGCAATGGCCACGCTCAAGCCGAAAACGTTGATGACGCTATACAGTTTGTTCTTGAGTAGATTTCGGTAAGCGATTTTGAAGTAGTTTTTCAGCATTGGTTCTCTCCAACGGGCATGTCACATGCAACAAATGAAAATGCAGCGTTCTCGCGTGGTCGAAACCCCTCTATCATGTCATGCTGAAAGCATCCTGGTGGATTCAGCACTGCTGCGAAAAATGGGCACTGTGCCTGAGTCAACCAAGATCCCTGCTGGATGACATGAGCCCGGAAGCGCTCTTTGCGCCATGCGCCATGCCCTCCGCCCCCGCTCACTCCACCCGCCGCACCTCAATCCCCCAATTCATCGGATCGGACGGCGGCGAAGCATTCCACGAATTGAAAGAATGCGAGCCGTCGGACTCGTAATGGAGCTTGTATTCGCCAGCCTTGAGAAAGATCGGGCCATCGAAGCGGCGATTCTTCTCCGCGCCGCCGCCGCGCTCCGTCATGCGATAGCTCATCTCCCAAACGACGCGGCCAGTGGCGGCATTTTCGATCCAGCCATAGTCATACATCTCGCCTTCACTGCCTTCTCCCAGCGCTACGACTCGTACTTCGCTGTCCTTCTTCAGATTGAAGGACACATATTTCCTGGCGTTATCGCGCACGCCGATGATGCTGGCCAGTATGGAAGGATCGGCGCTGGCTTCGTACGCTGCAATATCGCTGCGCGAAAAATTGGCGTCGTTCGCGAGAATCGTCAAGCCCCAGTGCTCAGGGTCATAGGGCGGCGAGGCGTTCCATTCGCCATAAGCGTGCGAATCGTCGGTGACGAAATATGCCATGTAGCTGCCTTTGTCGAACTGTACAACCTCATCTTCCAGGCGATTCTTACTGTTGCCGCCTCCGTGTTCGGTATCGTAATAATTCATTTCCCAAACTCTTTTCTGGGTTTTGGCATCGACAATCCAGCCATAATCCGCGAGCTCCTTTCCCGTGCCCTCGCCGAGGGCGTAGAGGCGCAGCTTCATCGGTTTATTCAAAGTGAACCCTTGCGAGCGAAAATCGTTATCACGCACTGCGGTCAAGGAAAGAATGGTGTTCTGCTCTTCGAAGATTTTGTATTCGAACTTTTTCAGATACTTTTTATCCGATTCGGCCACGCGAATGGCCATGCCCCAGGCCGCCGGGTCGTACGGCGGCGGCGAATTCCATTTGTAGGGGGAATGTGAATCGTCCGTGACAAAAATTGCGGCGAACTTTCCAGCGGGCAGGGAAATCGTCTCGCTCACCCGGCGGTTTTTCTCGGCGCCGCCGGCATGCTCGGAGTCGCGATACGTGAACTTCCAGGCCTTCGCACGGGTGTCGAGATTGACGATCCAGCCGTAGTCAAAATCGTCGTCTTTGCGCGCTTCGCCCACGGCCGCGATTTGCAACTCCAGCGGCTTTTCCAGCTCGAAACCCTGCTTGAAGTATACATTGTCTTCATCAGCCCTCGCCGCAATCACGGCGCCGGAGTACACTGCTTCTTGATTTCGCATGATCTCGCCGCGATCGAGCTTTTTGCCGTTGCCTTTGACAGTCACACCGAAATCCTCGTACAGATGTTCATACTCGTCGCGATCGAAGCCTCGGCGGAAGAGATCGCCAAATCCGCCGGAAAAGAATTTTCCTACACTCGAGGACGCGCTCCAGTCGTTGTCATTGTGAAAATATGGATAGCAGGCATAGTACACTTCGTAAGCACCTGGCGACAGCTTCAGTGTGGCTTCTTGCGTTTGCGCATCGACGGTGCGCTCATTGCCTGGCAATTCGGGGGCGAACTGCCATACCACCTCCCGCGACTTTGAGTTTAAGATCCAGGTCGTGCCCAGAATCATCTCGTCGCGTCTCTTTTTGAAATGGACGCCCGTCGCTTGAATCTTGATTTCCTGATCACGGTCGAGCGCGAATCCTTCCATTTTCAGCCGCTGAGGGTAGATGTTGCGAATCTCCACCAGCGTGTCTTGCGCATAGGCAGGAATGAGAGCAAAGACCATTCCGATAGTTGCGCGACTGAAGAGTTGGTTCATGGTTTTCTCCCGAATATGATGTTGTTTGAGAGCCAAATTTAAAAACTTCAACTTGATTGTTTAGTTTCTAAATTATTATATATGAATCATATTGAATCGTCTCTTCAAGCATTGAATATGAAAGGGTTTTGTTATGACCGACGAAATCTCTTTGGGTGAAATCATCGACGATTTGCAATCTATTGAGCCTAAAATTTTGGAATATGAAAGAAAATACAAACTTCTTTCTCCTTATTTTCACAAGCTGTATAGAGCAGGCAAGCTTGCAGAGGATTGGGATTTCCAAAACTGGGCCGGGCTTTATGAGATAAAGCTTGACCGGCTTGCTGAGTACAGGGAAAGACTGGTTGAAGCTTTGCCCGAATTACCATTGGTGGACTCCGTGGAAAAAGACTTCCTTGCTCATGTGTAAGCGAGCTGCCTTCCATGATACCAATTGCGTCAATGCAGGGCTATGAAAGCCTCATCTATAGCTTGCCGAACTTGTATCCACAAATCCAATACTCAACGCTTGTTTTGAAGCGATATGGCCGGCATGCAGGCGAAGTTTCGGGCACAGTTTTTCTTGAAAAGGAAATCAAGCTCAATGTCAAAGAACTGATCGATTTTCGAAAGAAGCGTATTAGGACTTACAGCTACGAAACCTATCTTGGACGAAACAAGCAGTACTGCTATGATGACCAGCCTCACCCCTCGATCCTGTCTTGTAATCCACCTTCCCGCATCACAAATATATCGATCCCAACATTAAACAGCATCGCATTCCAGCGCCTGATATTCATTTTGAGCAGAGCAACCTTCCTTTTCTCATTCAAGAGATTATCGAGAATTTCTTGAGCGAATAGGTATGCCCGCAGGTCTGTGGGTTGCTTTTTAGTCACTCATAGCGTAGCGCTTCGACCGGATTTGCAAGAGCGGCCTTTATGGCCTGCGTACTCACTGTCACAAGCGCGATCGCCAGCGCTAGCCCGCCGCTTAGAGCAAACACTCCCCAACTGAGGTCAACGCGATAAGCAAAATCTTGCAGCCATCGACCCATCGCGAAATAAGCTACGGGCCAGGCGATTAAATTGGCTATCAGCACGAGCTTGCCGAAGTCTCCTGAGAGCAAGGCGATAATCCCACTCACCGAAGCGCCGAGCACCTTGCGAATGCCGATTTCCTTGGTGCGCTGCTCGGCAGTGTAAGCGGCCAAACCAAACAAGCCGAGACAGGCAATGCCGATGGCCAGCGCCGAGAAAATACCCAGTGCCTGTGTCAAGCGCTCTTCCTCTTGATAGTATTTCTCGAAAGTCTCATCGAGAAATTTGTATTCGAAGGGATATTTGCTTTCGAAACGCTGCCAGGTCTCGGCGATGGAGCGCAAGGTTCCGGCAAGTTCATGGCCGGAGAGTTTTACGCCAAGATGATTAAAACGCTGGCTGGTGATATACAGCAGTACCGGCTCGATTTTCTGATGCACCGAGCGGATATGAAAATCCTTCACCACACCGATCACCGTCAAATTTTCCGGATGATCCGTACCCAGGGCCACGTGCTTTCCTACGGCGGAATCCCAGCCGAGTTGCTTTGCCAACGTCTCATTGATCAACGTGGCAGAAGAATCGGTGAGAAAGTCCTTGTCGAAGTTCCGTCCGTCCACCATCTCCAGCCCGTAGGTCTCCACAAAATCGAAGTCAACCCCAATGGTGGGAACCGCGAAACGTGCCGATAACGGCAAACCCTCGGGCAAAAGATCGAATCCCATGGCACCGATCCCCGGGCCGCCACTGGCAAATGCCGCGGCGCGAATGTGGGGATGTCGCAACAGCTCGTTCTTAAAGGTATGCGCCTGGGCGCGAATCGTCGAATTTGGAATGTCGATCATCAGCACGTGTTCTTTTTGAAAACCGAGATTCTTGTTGCGCATGAACTGTCGCTGTTGATACACCACCAGCGTGGCAATGATCAGCAAAACCGAAAAGAAAAATTGCGTCACGACCAGCGCTCGGCGAGAGAGCCCGGCCTGTAAACGGCTCGCTGCCGCACTTTTGAGAACGGCGGAGGGTTGAAAGGCGGACAAAACCAATGCCGGATAGCTACCCGCCGCCACTCCTACAAACAACGTAACACCAAACATGCCGGCGAGCAGCAAAAGATTTGCGGAGGGCTCAAAAGCAAGTTGGCGCTGGATCAGCCGGTTGAAAGAGGGCAAACACACCTCGACGAGAACAGCGGCGAGGGCAAGGGCGAGCAACGCCAACAACAAGGATTCTCCGAGAAACTGGAAAACGAGCTGCTTTTTCTCCGCGCCCACTACCTTGCGCAGGCCGACTTCCTGGGCTCGCCGCGCCGACCGGGCCGTGGCGAGATTCATAAAATTAATGCAGGCGATCACCAAGATGAGAGCTGCGATGAGCGACAGAATATAGACCGTTTGAATATTGCCGGCATTGATGTTCATCTGAAATTGCAGCGGAATGCTCGCCGATTTGAGATGCACGTCGGCAAGCGGCTGTAAGTAGGGGAAATACTTATCCGCCCAGCGTGTCATATATTTTTGCATGAATGCGGGAAATTTTGCCTCCAGGGCCTGGGGATCAGCGCCCGGCGCCAACAGTGCATAAGTAAATACCGCCTGAGTGATCCAGCGATTCATCCAGACCAGACGCTCGGCATATGCGGAATTGGTCGAGGTCGACCAGGAGATCAAGATGTCGAACTGAATATGCGAATGCACCGGCGGCTTTTGGGCGACGCCGGTGACGGTCAACGGCATGTCGAACAGACCTTCCAGCACCTTCCCGATGGGATCGGCGTCGCCGAAGAATTGCTCTGCCACTTCTGCGGTGATGACGGCAGTGAGCGGCTGGCGCAGCACTTGGTGAGGATCACCCCTCACGAGCGCGAAGTCGAAAATCTGAAAAAACGTCGAATCCGTGAAGATGACATGGTCGATTTTCAACTTCTTTTCTCCGTGGGTGACGAGCATCTCGCTCCACCACGGCCGCAAACGTACCGCGCTCTCCACTTCCGGATAATCCTGCACGAGCGTCGGCGCGAAGTTACCCGGCATTTCCACCGTATGCGTGATTTCGCCGCTCTCTGCAATGACCTTCTTATTGACGCGATAAATACGCTCACGCTTGCTGTGAAAGGCGTCGAAGGTCCATTCCTCTTGCAAATAAAGCAAGATCAGCAGACAACACGCCATGCCAACCGCCAGCCCGAAGATGTTGATCAACGCATAGCTCTTGTGTTTGAGGCTACTGCGCAGGGTGATTTTGAGGTAGTTTTTGAACATGTCTTTCTCCTGGCAAAGCGCAGAGCGCATGGCGCATAGCGTGTCTCACGCCATGCGCCATGCGCCTTGTGCTCTGCTATTCGTACCGCAGCGCCTCCACCGGATTCGCCAGCGCCGCTTTGGCCGCCAGCGTGCTCACGGTGGCGAGGGCGATCACCAGCGCCATTAGACCGGCCAGCGCAAACGCCCACCAGTCGATGCTAATACGATAAGCAAAATTCTGCAGCCAATCGTTCATGGCGAAATAGGCCGCGGGCCAGGCAATGAGATTGGCCCAAAGCACCCATTTGCTGAAATCTTTGGAAAGCAGCACCACGAGATTCGGCACGGAAGCGCCCAAGACTTTGCGGATGCCAATTTCCTTGGTGCGCTGTTCGGCCGCAAACGCCGCCAGTCCCAGCAGGCCGATGCACGCGACAAAAATAGTCAATATGGAAAAGATCAAGAATATCCTTCCCAAACGCTGTTCTGCCACATACTGTTCATCAAAACCTTCGTCCAAAAACTTATATTCAAATGGCATATTGGGAGCGAATTTCTTCCACTCGGATTCCAGCAACTTGATGCTGTCGTCGAGATCGGCTCGCGGAATCCGCACCAGGACGTAAGAGCCGGAAATCTCGTAAGAATTCGACGCGCGGTGAAATAAGGCAAACGGCGTTATCGGCGAGTACAGCGTCATGAAATTGAAATCCTTCATCACGCCGACGACTGTATAGTTTCTATTATTCCCCCCGGGATATGTCAGGGTTTTGCCGAGCGGGTCATCCCAGCCAAAAGACTTCACCGCCGACTCGTTCAAAAGCACGCTGGCGGCCTCGGTGGAAAAATCTTTGGAAAAACCACGACCCTGAACGATCTCGATGCCTAGTGTTGCCAGGAAATCCTCATCGGTCATGTAGGAATTCAATTGAATTTCGACCGGCTCGCCGCCTTTGCCTTCGGCTCTGAAAGAATCCTCGAAGCCGTCATAGGGAGGCCTGCCGGAGGACAGGGAGGCATTGAGAAAGTGTGAATTGCGCTTCAAGCTTTCTCTAAAAGCTTCGGCCTGGTTGCCCAGCCGTTGACTCTCATTGGAAATGACCAGGACGCCTGCTTTGTCAAAACCCAGATTGGCCTGGCGAACGAAATCCAATTGCCTGTGCACAAGCAGCGTGCAGACGATCAAGCCGGTGGTGATCGCAAACTGAAAGACGACCAGGCCACTTCTCAGCATTTGGCTTTTGCCTCCGGCGCGGACGGCTCCCTTGAAAACTTGCACCGGCCTAAAAGATGATAAATAAAAACCTGGATAGCTTCCGGCAACAACGCCAACGAACAGCGCCAACAAAATCAATACTGGAGGCAACCATGGAGGATCGAAAAGATTGAGCCGAAGATTCTTACCTGCAAGCTGATTGAACGGGGGGAGTAAAAGCTCCACCAAGAACAGGGCAATCGGCATGGCGAGCGCGCTGAAGGCGATTGCTTCAACCAAAAATTGACCGGCGAGCAGTGACCTCTGAGAGCCGAGCGCCTTGCGCACCCCGACTTCTTTGGCGCGGTTGGCAGAGCGTGCGGTCGCCAAATTCATGAAGTTTATGCAGGCGATTAAAAGAATGAAAACGGCGATGGTCGAAAAAATATGCACGTAGGCTCCATTGCCGATGGGCCCCAGGCGATTGCCGGTTTGTCCGGAGCCGAGATAAATATCGGTCAATGGCTGAAACACAAAATTCCAGCGCCCGCCGTTGGCGAGTAATTCATCATAGGAAAAGCCAAGTTGTTTGAAAGCAGCCGGCGCATATTTTTTAACCACCGGCGGGATTTTGGCCTCGACCGCCTTGGTGGAGACGCCCTTTTCGAGCTTCGCGTAAGTGACCACTTGCATCCAAAACCAGCTCCAATCGAAGAACGCCACTTCGGGATGCGAAGATATTGAAGTCAACATGTCGAATTGCAAGTGCGAATTGTGCGGCGGGGATTTCACGATCCCGGTTACTTTAAAGGCATTGTGGTACATCTTCCTGCCAAAAACCAGCCTCTCTTCGCCAATTGTCAAGATTTTGCCCAGCGCCGGCGTCTCGCCAAAATATTTGGCGGCGGTCTCGTCGGTTAAAATCACGCTATTCGGCTCAGTCAAGGCCGTCTGCATATTGCCCGACAACCACGGGAAATCAAAAAAATCAAAGAAATTTGCCTCGACACCGCGAATCTTGGTTTCACTAAAAAACTTATTCTCATACCGTACAATCATTTTGGAAATCGGATAAACCCGGGTTGCAGCCGAAACTTCCGGAATCTCGTTCGTGAGGGTCGCGGCGAGTGGCGGTGGCGTGCCCGGGCCAATGCCTTCAGTATTGTTCCATTTAAAATCCCAATTCATCCGATAAATGGTATTCGCATTTTCATGAAAGCGATCAAAGCTTACCTCATCGCGAACCCACAACATAATAAACAGCGTGCATGCCAGGCCGGTTGCCAATCCGCAAATATTGATAAACGAATACAATTTGTGTTTGGCGAAGTTGCGAAGGGCGATTTTGAGGTAGTTTTTGAGCATGGTGGTCTCCGGGCAGAGCGCATGGAGCATAGCGCATGGCGCATGGCGCATGGCGTGATGAGAAACGCATAGCGCAGAGTGCATGCCGCATTTTGCGACAGGGGCCATGCGCTTTGCGCCTGGCAGCTGACTATCCGATTTTCAGAGTTTGTTTGAAATTCGTGATCCGGCGCGATAGATGATCAAATGATTCGAGAAGGGCGTTTTGCGTGCTCTCATCGAGTAACTTTCTACGTAATAGAATGATCACGATGTTGGCGTTCTCGAAAGTTGAACGCCTAGCAATATCCAAGAAGCGAGCAAATTCTTTGTTCGATGCGCAGCCCGAGCCTTCAGCAATGTTGTTCGACATGCTCATGCCTCCGCCCCGCACCTGCTCCGCGAAGCGATAAAGACGTCGCTGCTCGAGTTTGTCGGCAATGTCAAAGAGCTTATCCCCCAGCTCAATGGCCATCTGCCAAATCTCAAGGTCTTGGAATCTAAACTTTGCCATAATCACACCTCCCATGATTGGTTATGATATTGATTTCACCACGTAACACGCCAGGAGCATGGCGCAAAGCGCATGGCGCATGGCGCATAGCGAAATCTTGCACCATGCGCTTTGCACCATGCGCTATGCACCATGCGCTTTGCACCATGCGCCATGCTCACTCATACCTCAACGCCTCCACCGGATTCCCCAACGCCGCTTTGATCGCTTGCGTGCTCACGGTCAGCAAGGCAATGAGCAACGCCGACCCGCCGGCGAGTGCGAACACCCACCAGCCGAGGTCAACACGATACACAAAATTTTCCAGCCATTTTTTCATGACGAAATAGGCAACCGGGGCCGCAATGAGAAAAGCGATCGACACCAGCAGGGCAAAATTCCGGGCGAGCAGAATGATCAACCCGCTCACCGAAGCACCCAACACTTTACGAATGCCGACTTCTTTCGTCCTTTGTGCTGTAGTGATGGAAGCCAGGCCGAACAACCCCAGACACGCGGTAAAAATGGCGAGGCCTGCGATGATGCCCACGATTTGGCTCACTTGTTTATCGGAAAGATATAGCGCGGCGAAGTGCTCGTCGAGAAATATATATTGAAAGGGCCGGTCGGGCACGAGCTCGTTCCATTTTTTCTCGAGGTGACTGAGTGCAGCCGCGTAGTTTTGCGGGCTGATCTTGACCGACATTTCATCGTAGCCCCAATTCTGGCTGCTGAGATAAAGCGGCTGGATTTTATGGTGCAGCGAGTTGAAGTTGAAGTCCTTCACCACACCGATCACCGTGCCCAGCGTATCTTCCCAACTGACGCCGAAATCTTTGCCGAGCGGCTCCTTCCAGCCTAGGTCTTTGACCAGCGCCTCGTTGACGATATAGGCGAAGCGTTTGTCGGTGGGAATCTTTTCAGAAAATGTCCGGCCGGCGACGATTTCCAGTCCATAAAACTCGATGAAATTCCGCGCCACATGCAAATGGGAAGGAGAAAGGGTTATCTCGGCGCTGTCGCCTCGCGTGCGCGCGCTGTTCTGATGAATATTATTGCCGAGACGTTGTCCCGAAGCGGTGACGTCCAGGATCGCGGCGTTACTGAGAAATTCCTGTCGCAGAGTTTCGTACTTCTCGTTGCTGGTATTGTTCATTTCAATGATGACGATCTGATCGCGCTGGAATCCCGGATTGCGATCCCTCATGAAATTGAATTGCCGCACCGTCAAGGTGGTGCCCGCAATCAGCGCGATGGCGATGGCGAATTGTGCCACCACGAGCACGTTGCGTAAAGTGATTTTGCGTCCGCCCGCCGGCATTCTTTCTTTCAAAACTTCGACCGGCTCGAACGAAGAAATGAAGAGCGCCTGGTAAATGCCGGCCACGAGACCCAGCACAAAAGTGAAGCCGAGGATTCCGGGCAGCAGCAGAGGCTCATTGAACAAGCTCAAATCCAAAGAGCGCCGGCTGATCGCATTTAATGAAGGCAGAGCCAATTCGGCCATGAGCACGGCGACCATGAGCGCGATAAAAGCCAACACCACGGACTCGCCGAGGAACTGCCGCGCCAGTTGCATTTTATGCGCGCCGATGGATTTTCTCACGCCGACTTCTTTCGACCGGCTGGCAGAACAGGCGGTGGACAGATTCATAAAATTGATGGCGGCGATCACGAGCACGAACAAGGCGAGCAAGGAAAAAATCAAGATGTACTTGCCGTCAAACTTTTGATAATTGTTATAATCATGTGTCACGTGCAGCGAGGCGAGGTGCACGTCGTGCAGCGGCTGCAGATAGAGCTGATAATATTTCCTACGCTCGCCCATGTTTTTTTCGAGAAATTTCGGGAAGGTTTGCTCGAGGGTTGCAGGACTTGTCCCGGGCACCAGCAGGAGATAGGTGACGAGCCAATTCGAGCCCCAGTTGCTAAGCATCCGCTCGTTTTCAATCGTGTTCACGGAAAACAGAGCATCGAATTGCAGATGAGAAGTATTGGGGACGTCTGCCAAGACCCCGGTGATCTTGAATTGTCTTTCGCCCTCGCCCAATGACTTCCCGACCACCTCTTCCGAGCCAAAAAGTTTTTGCGCCGTTTCCACCGTGAGCACGGCGCTGTTCGGCTCGTTGAGCGCGGTCGCGCGGTCGCCGTGGCGCAGCTCGAAATCAAACATTGAAAAAAACGCCGGCTCCGTAAAGAACGTCTTTTCGACGATGATTTGCTTGGTTTCGTGCTGCAACACGGTTCCGCCGTTGACGAAGCGCGTGAAGGCGACGATATCGGGGTATTCCGCTTTCAGCGCCGGCCCCATGGGATACATTGACAGCGCCACGTGTTGCGGGCTGATGCCTTCGAAGCTCTGCACTTCGTTCAGCCGGAAAATATTTTCTCCCTTTTTGTGGAAACGATCAAAACCAAGCTCGTTGTCGATGTAGAGATAGATTAACAAACATGCCGCCATGCCCACGGCCAAACCGAGCACATTGATAAAGGAATAAATTTTCTGCTTCCACAGGTTGCGGAGGGCGATTTTGAGGTGATTTTTAAACATAGCCCGTTTCCTCCAGCGAGTACCTTCACACTCAAATTTGTGCCATAAGAGCGAAGATTTTTCCAACGGATAGAAAAACCCAACGGATGAAGTTTTTATCTGTTGGGTTTTTCTATCCGTTGGAAATCTTTAGCCTTTTTGGTTGCAGCCACTAAAGGGCGTTTGGGCTTCGAGACTGGTCGGCGCTGGCAAGATTGCCGCCCGGGCGCTTTAAATCTCCCTGCTGAGAAACTAGCTTTTCTACTCGTTGCTCCAACTCCAAGCGGAGCAAGAGCGCCCGGGCGGTGACCTGTATGATCATTCTCCCTATTAATATTGCTTAATCGTTGGAAGATATCGCACATTGCGCCAATGCAGAAACAGTCAAGACTTATGCCAGCATTGTTTATTCACAGCTTAGACGGTAAAAATGAAAGGAGCCAGCTTGGTGAAGTATCCGCTGACGGAACGAGGACTGTACGCCAGAGGACAGCTATACACGGTTGCGAGAACGAGAATTCAACTATTTGCAGTTGAGATGCATTGCCGTGTGCGCCAGCTTTTCACACAAGCTATAAGATAGGACAAGCCGCGGCCAAAATGGTTACACCTTGCCTCTGAAATTGTCTGGCTGATTCTGAATGGAGAGCAGGATGATCGCCTGAAGTGGCATCAGGAGGGGCGTGTGAGAGTATTCATTGGGGAGATCTTTCGGCATTATTCGGCACTGGAACAAACGCTGGCTGCTCGACGAAAGCGGTTTCGGGAAGCGCTGACGGGACAATTGATTGGTGAAGTCTGGAAGGAAATTCGGCCAAATTTCTACGAGCGTGCCAAGAGCCTATCCGAAAAACCCCGAAATGTCATCCCGCAGGGATCCCGAAAGGGCCTTTCGGCTTGGTTGATGTGGGCACAATTTCGATTTCAGATGTGGGTGCCGAACCTGCCAAGAGCCCGCAGGGGCGCATTGGCGTCAACTTAACGTCACTCAAGATGCGAATCATATGCCCCGAAGAGGCAAAATAAGCTAAGTGCTCTGCCTCGTAAATTCGGTGACGTATTTTGTATTGCTCAACTCGCCCCACCCTTTTTCTGTTCATTTCTAGGCTCTTAATCCCGAAGGGATGCAATGATTATAGCTCGATTCCACGAAACCAGCATCAATAGCCCCGAAGGGCATAGGTGTCAAGCTAAGCGAACAGCGCTTCGAGCAAAGGCAAGGGATAGACTCTCTTTTTGCTTTTGCCTTTGAGGCACCGTTTCGCCATAAATTTCATAGCGCTGGTTAACAGCTGGCTCAGCATACTGGGAAATTGAATGATGGCAATCAACCACACGAGTGCGAAAATTTTGAGATACTTGGTAGCTTGGAAAATACTGAGCTCCCGGTGCGCCGTGAGCCAGACATAGTTTCGAACCACGATGCAGATTTTCGTCGTGATCATGATCAACAGGAGCTTGGCGTACAAGATACATTTGATGCGTTCGGACCTTTTGCCAGTGACCTTTGCTAAAGCAAAATTGCTTTTCCAGTTCTTAAAAATCAGTTCAATTTGCCAACGTATCCCATAGAGCGCGCGGATATGTTTACTGGCAAGAGCAGTGGCGGGCGTGTTGGTAATATAGAGATTGAAGCCCGCCAAAATTTTGATGCGCTTTCTGGTGGTATAGCCTTTTTTGCGACTAATGTGGTTAAGTTTTCTCAGTCGTTGCGCTTTGACCTGGTCTGGCATTTTGGCAATGATCAAACGCGTCTTGGTAATGATCTCGTTTTTCTTCAAATAGACTTCGAGTTCGATTTCGGCTTGCGAAATACAGAGTTTTTGCGCGAAGCGAACTAGATCAAATTCTTTGAGTTCCCCGTTACGGCATTGATACACCTTGACGTCCGGTCGCAGCCGACTCAAATAAAAAGCGCCATTGGCGTCTATATGAGCAAAGGCGGCGATATTGAAAAAGCCGAGATCGCTAATTTCCAAGTCTCCCGCTACGATCTTTTGTAAAAAATTGCGGTCGCTGAGATGATCGTGTGTGACCCCGTCCGTGAGACGATGAAAGAATTGCCCGGCTTTGAAGTCATAACCAAATAAGATTTTCACAGCCGCTTTGGAACCGCCGCCACCGGAACCGCGAAAATACCTTGCCAACGCCGGTGGGAGTTGGAAGGAGGTACTGTCTAAGATCAGGATTCTTTGGAAGTGTGGACACAGCGTCTGAACTTCTTTGGTGAGACGCTGAGGCAGCTCCAAAGAAATACTCCAGGCCAACATTTTTTCAA
>JBOHQX010000190.1:0-15195 GCA_050732395.1 bacterium | reverse complement strand
CGCCAGAACCGTCGAGCTCACCTTCGAGCCTTCCACGACCAAAGAGCAGCGGGAGGGGATCCGCGAGTTCTTGTCGCACTTCCTGCCGTTGGAGTGGGAGTCTCTCACCGAAGGACCCGATGCGGAGATCGAGTGGAACGCCGAGCCGACGCGCGCCGAGGCCAGGCTCGACGGCGGAAAGGCCGCTGAGGTGGTGTTGACTCGGTATTCCGGCGCCACGGGCGAAGGTACGACCGTCATCAAGAACATGAGCTACTTCGCCGCCACCCGAAATGACGGGTTCAATATCCTGCCGGTCGAAATTATCGCCTATCGTCGTGGGCCCAAGCCAGCACCGTTCGAGTTTCGCGGGACCTCAGGATGGACCATCACCATCGACATGAACGCAAAGGACGTCATGTAAGCACGGCACGAAAGAGCAATTTGCCAATTCTAAGAGATGGCACGTTTTGCAGTGGAAATGGTCAAGTTGTTTATCCCACCCCCTTTTCCAGCCGCCCCACTCCATGACTTTCAGGAGAAGGTAGATCATGAATACAAAAATAATATTGCACTATTTGTCTGACCTCCAACATATCCATTTCGGTATCATTCTGCTACTTTGCACTCTACTCGCACTGTCATGCTCGAAAAAGCCGACAGCGCCTGAGCCAAACGATCCCATTCGCACCGATACGCAGTTGAAAGTGACGAACTTCATGCTGCCGAAAGGAGAAACCAAAGAATTTCCTGCTGGCTTCGAGATCGTCGCCAGCGAGGGGATTGACATCGCCGGGGATTTGGTGATCAAGCCGAGCCGGGACGGAGATTTTACCCTGCGCGCGGAGAGTGGAGACATTCGCATTAGCGGGAAAGTGATGGTAAAAAAAGATTCCACGACCTTCCTGGGCCAGAAGGTTGTTCGCGGCAAAAATTCGGCATTGAGCAAACAGGCGGCACCGCAGGGCACTCGTCTCTTCTTTGTTTTGGATCGTCCGGGCGCTACGATTTCAATTGATCGCGGCGCGCAAATCAATTCTGGGAATGGCAGAAATGCCCAAGATGAATTGATTGTTATTTTTCAAGGCAGGTATGTCGGTGGAGTTGGAGCACCAGGTGGCGACATTATCATCCGGGCGCACCGAGGCAAGATCGTCTTGGCAAATCTCCAACCGGGTGATTCGCCACTGTTCAATTTGGGAAATGGCGGCAACGGCGCCAACATAACGGTTGACCGGGAGAATTTTGAAACCTCCGGCCCTGATCTTGAGCTCATTGGTGGGCGTGGTGGTGATTCCGGTATTCTCTTCCTTGAGGCGGATACCATTGAAGGAATGCCGGCTGTTGGTCAGTCGAATACCGACTTGTTAGCCGGAGGTATTGGAGGAAAAGGGGGAAATGTCATATGGGACAATGATATATTAGGTATTCTTCATAGACACTCAGAGATATTGAAAACGTATCCATTACAGGAAATCATTTTCCGCGCCGGAGACGGAGGGAATGGAGCAATAGCCGGCGGTAAAGGTGGTTTTGCAGCCTACTGGTCAGCCCGCGTGATGAATGAACGAGGTAAGCCCATCGCTTCGGTCTCGGTGACTGGTGGAAACGGCGGCGATGTATTTCCTTCACCATTGCCGGTCGGTCTGGTCCAGGGCGGCGAAGGTGGCGAATATATGGTCGTAGGTAACTTTGGCTGGGATGGAGCTCATCCTGATCATGGAGGCCCGATCAACGGTGCTGATGGTGGCGATGTTACAGGACGCGGAGGTAACGGCGGCGATGTTCTTGATGGCGTATTCTTTCAAAGCGCCATAGGCGGTGACGGAGGCAACAGCGAAGTGGCCCAAACTCGGTTGCTTGAGGAACTGGCTCTGCCGTTTCAACCTATTTTGGATTTCAAGACTCCCATTTTTGGAGTCATAAGTGGTTCTGGTGGTGAAGGCGCAGATCGTGTTGACGGCTGTCCCGGCGGGAATGGCGGGTCTTCAGGAACGGTTCTGGCGATTGGCGGAGATGGCGGAAATGTGCCAAACCGTGCCGGTGCAAGAGGGGGTCGAGGTGGCGATCTCTGGACAGCGAGGAATTGGCTTCCACCATTTAATGGCGCCTCCGGCGGAAATGGTAATCCGCCAGGCAGGGGAGGATGTGTCAAAACACTTGTTACGTCGCTTGGAAAGGGAGGCACCGGTTATTTGCCTGGGGAAAATGGACAAAATCTGGGTCTGGAATTCAATCAGGAAGAATGTGCTCCCGACGGAGAGCTTTCTGGTGCGGGCTTGAACTGTGACGCCGATACAACCGGCGGAAAACCTTGCTGGCAGCAATATGGTTCCACATATAGTGCCTATTATGAAATATCTACTGTAAGTACATCTACAATAGATGGAAGTATATCCACTTATTTTGAAAGTTGGGCAGAGAATGGAACGCTTGTTCGTCCCCAGCACGGAGGCTATGCGTGGAAAAGGCAAGGAACATATGTTAAACGAATAACCAGGCCTTTTGGTGGTGATGTGGATACAACTTATAATTATGACCCTGATAGGTATGTAAATGGAGGATATGCTTTAAGTACCACCTGGGGCCCTCGTTGTTTTGGAAATCAGGGAGTTTATTGTAGTGGAGGTGAGGAGTTTCAACTTTACCTCCCGGGAAATAATTTTGAACATACCTGTGAATCATTTTCTATTGGATCCATTTCCCGCACAACTTATAAACTTCAGTTTACTGGCTGCAATACTAATCCTGAATTCCGAGATTATACCGGAGGTTGGCGTTGCTGCAAAAGTGAGGCAATCAAGGATGATGAAGATTGCCCTTGAATGACGGGGCGAGATCACGGATTCGAATGATTACGCCATACAGCGCTGCCTGGTCAACGACCGGTTCAACATGGCGCATTTCCATAAGCATTTCACGCCTCTGGCGTTGGCGTTTGGCACTGGGCATCTACTGACAGGCCGCGATTACGGCTTCATATAAGTTCCCATAGAAAACGCTTGTTATTCTGGCTGCCTATTTTATATTTAGCATATGGCTCACTCCCTTCTCCAAAAGCGCAAGTACTTTTGGGCCGGTGCGATGATCTTCGCACATCTCGTTACCTGCCTTCTTGCGCCGTGGTTTCATCAGCATCCCGAACAAGATCATCCCGAGGTAAAAGGCGCTTTCTATCATTCGCACGTTTCGAGTTTTACTTCGCAGGCGCAGGAATTTGGGCAAGATCATCACGATTTGCCGGACGGCTTGCATCTTCTCAAAGGCTCGCAGCTATTCGAGAAAATGCATGCTGCTCCCGCAGCGCATTTCGGGCAATTCTTCACTACCGCCAAATTTGCACTACAGATCGATTTCTTCGTTTCTCCTATTGTTGAAAATTCTCCCCCAAATTCTGTCGTCAAAATTGTCCTCAAACTTCCGTTAGTTCAATCCGTCCGAGACTATTTCGCTCTAACCGCCACAGGCCTTTCACCTCCGCTGGCCTGAGCTTCCTCTCCTCTATTTTTGTCTTTCTCCGTTTTGACTTGCATGAATCTCGCAAGAAATAGTCGGAGCACTGTTTCTTTTTCTAAAATATAAACAAGTGGAGGCGTTCGTCTTGAAACACATTCAACTCGCCGCCAGCCTTCTTTTCATGCCTGGCTTTTCATTTATTGCAATGCCACAAGAGACGGAGCCGGCGCAAACTTTGACTTTGTCGCAGGCGGTCGAGCGCGCGTTGGCAAACTATCCTGCATTGGAAATTCAGCGTTATGAGGTCGAGCAGGCGTTGGGACAGAAAACCACTGCCAGCCGGTTGCCCAATCCCGTGCTTTCTTATTATAAAGAAGATCTCAATCTCGGCGGCCAGAACATCGGTGAAGAAATTCTCTCTGTCGGACTGCCGCTGAATTTTCTTTGGAATCGCTGGCCACAAGTGAATGCGGCAAACGCGCAGGTGGAAGCGGAGAGCCTCCATCTTGCCAATATGCAACGCCTCGTCAAATTTGAGGCGCAAAAAGCGTTTGTCAAGTGCTATTATTCCCTTCAAAGTTACGAAGCTTGGCAGCAAGCCGCCGCCGTTTTCAGTCAAGCCGCGACTGTGGGCAAAATTCGTTTAGCCGATGGCGACATTTCCGGTTACGAAGAACAGCGCATGGCGTTGGAACAGCAACGCTATCAAAAAGCTGCTGGCGAAGCGCAGGCGGAGTTCATCAACAGCCGGCGGCAACTGGCTTTTTTGCTTAATCCGACGCAGAGCGAGATGCAGTTTGAGCTGGCCGGTGATTTTCAAATTCCGGCCACAGAAATAAATCTTGAAAAACTGCTCGCACACGCGCGGCAAAATCGTCCCGACTTACAAGCGGCGCGTGCCATATCGCGCAGCAAGCAAGCGGCATTGCGTGCGGCCAAATGGCAACGTTTGCCGGACGCCAGCGTTTCTGCCGGTTACAAAAAGCAGGTGGATGATTTCAAAGGGGCGGTGATACAGGTCAATCTCGGCTTGCCACTTTTTGACCGCAATCAGGGCGAAGTGCGCAGCGCCCGCGCCGCTGATGAGCAGCAAATTACGGCAACAGACTTATTGGAAAAACAAGTGGCGCTGGAAGTGCGACAAGCTTACGACCGCTATCGGCTCTATCACGAATTGATCGAAGCGCGCACCGATGGACAACCACAGTCCGTTTTGCAGATCGCACAATTCTCGTATGTCGAAGGTGAAATGTCGCTCATCGAGCTGCTCGACGGCATCCGCGCTGATAGCGATGCCTTTCAAACCCGCTTTGATTTATTGTTGCAGTATCAATTGAGCATTTTCGAGCTGGAAAAAACCGCCGCAGCTTCTATGGCGAATTTTTGAACGGAGAAAAACCATGCTACGCTCTTTGCTTTTTCCTTTTTGCCCTTTGCTCTTGGTCTTTTGCCTCGGCTGTCAAAATCGAAACGAGGCCACAACCAAACACGAGCATGAAGGCACCTCCATCACGTTGTGGACGGAGAAGGCCGAGCTGTTTATGGAGTATCCGGCGCTCATCATCGGACAAGAGGCGGCGTTTGCCGTCCATCTTTCCGATTTGAAAGACTTCAAACCGGTGACGAGCGGCACGCTCATCTGTGTTTTCAAAAACGCGGCTGGTGGTGAATTCACGGTCGTCGCCGAATCGCCGAGTTATCCCGGCATCTTCCGCCCGGTGGTGAAATTCTCCGCGGCCGGTGTTTATGATATGGAACTGCGGCTCGAAGGGCAGCAAGTTGCGGAGAACATGCACGTGCCGAACGTGCGCGTCTTTGCTGACGAAGCCGCCGTCCCTCACGAAGAGGAATCCACGACCAGCGCAGAGTTGATCACGTTTCTCAAAGAGCAACAATGGAAAATTGATTTCCGCACCGAACCAGCACAGAAGCGCAAGCTCTCAGGCTCCGTCAAAGCGGTCGGTGAAATTTTGCCCAAAGCGCAGTGGCATGCCGAAGTGCCCGCGTTGGTGAATGGCGTTATTCTCGCGGATCAAAACGCCAATCTGCCTTCGGTTGGTGCCTGGGTGCAAAAGGGCGCGGTGCTCGCCGTGATCTCCCCGCCTGCCAACACCGAAGCCGGCCTCAACAATGTTCGCAATGAATATCTACTGGCGAAGGCGGAATTCGAGCGCGCCCAGCGCCTCTTTGAGAAACAAGCGATTTCTCAAAAGCGCCTCGAGGAAGCGAAACTGCGGTTCGAAGCAAAGCAAGCCGGCTATGACGTGATTGCGCAGCAAGTGGATTTTGGCGAGAACAGTGGCAACGATACGCCGCATTTTCATCTCAAAGCGCCAATCGCTGGCGTCATCGCAGAGATTCATTTTCATCTCGGCGAAACCGTTGAGACCGGCAAAACACTTTTCACTATTTCCAATCCCAAGCGAGTTTGGCTCAAAGCGAATATTCCACTGACGCTCCTTGCGCGCGTGCAAGCGGCCATCGGCGCTTCATTCAAAGTGGAAGGCTACGAGCAAGAATTTCGCGTCGATCAGCTCAACGGCAAATTGATTTCCGTCGGCAGCATCGTTGACGAAGAATCGCGTACTGTTCCCGCCATTTTTGAGTTGGACAATCCTGAGAACAAACTGAAGATCGGCATGTTCGCCGAAGTGGCCGTGCAAACGAGCGCAGTTGAGGAAACGCTGGCGATTCCCACCAGCGCAATATTTGACGACAACGGCACACGTGTCGCTTATGTGCAAGTTGGAGGCGAGGCGTTTGCTGAACGCAATTTGCAGACCGGCATCAGCGATCGCGGTTTCACACAAATTCTCAACGGTATTGCCGAAGGCGAGCGCGTCGTTACGGTTGGCGGCTATCAAGTGCGCCTAGCCTCGCTTTCGACGTCGGTGCCGGTGGGGCATGGGCACGAGCATTAACGCCATCCATTCATTTTATTCATAGCGCTAAGGAGAGACTATGCCGAATTACTTAAGCAGATGTTTGACGTTGATTTTCTTATTCACGAAAACAGCCTCCAGTCAACAATCTGACCTCGAAGAACAATTACAAAAGGATTTGGCTGAGCTGAAAGCGCGGATGGCTCATGTCGAAGCTTTGTTGAAAGAGTTCAAGAGTCAGAAAACCGCGGTTGAAACTGTAGCCGTGTCGACTCCATCAATCTCAACTCAGGCTAAGTCCAGTGGGGAAAAACCCAAGCCAGCGCCAGCGCTGAATACACCACCCATGCTGCCTTTACTTCCTGAGGCCTACGCAAAAAGCCCGCCTCAATTCGATATTCTAATGCAAGCGCGCGGCGATGTTTTTGCCGACAGGCTGAGAAATGATACTTTTTTTCTGCGCAAAGCAGAGATCGGCATAAAGGGCCATGTTGCTGCATACGTGGATTTTTGTCTGGAATTTGAGACGACACGCCCTGCCGATCCTTTGCGTCGCACTTACGTTCGTTTGACCCACGTGCCTTGGCTGCACATGAAGCTCGGTCTCGAAAAAGCCCCGATAGGACTCGAAGAGCTCACTTCAACGGCACAGATTCCATTCGTTGAACGTTCTGCAGTCACTGATCTCTTCGCCGCTGCCGAGGAGCTGGGCGTTCATCTTGAAAGTCGCTGGCCACACTGGTTGTTTCAGCTATCCGTCACCAATGGCGAGCGGCGGCTTTTGCGAGATAACAACTCGCAAAAGGACGTCTCATCCCGCATCGTGTGGGGGCCCTGCAGCTGGCTTTCGTTTGGCGTCGCAATTCTGCAAGGGTGGATTGGCATGGCTGAGCTGGAGCGCGATCGCTACAATGTTGAATTCAAGCTCGGCTCGAACCTCTCAGGCATTCAAAGCGAGTTTTATCGCGCCCAAGACGGCAATCTCTGGAGTTCGGCGTATTACTTCGCCGGCTATCGGGCATTTCGCATGAACCGGACTTGGCCGACACACTTGCAACCTGTTATTCGCTACGAGCAGATTGACCGCAGCGATAGAAACAAATTTGAGGAGTTGCGCCTCCTGACACTTGGCCTCAGTTTAATGCTCGATGAGCACCGTTCCAAATTTCAGATAAATTTTTTGAAAGATCTTCACACCGGCACGCGCAGAGACGAAGTCCGCGCACAGTATCAAATTGAGTTTTAAGAGCCGATGACACGCATGACCTGCAAACAATAGAGGAGATGATCAAATGAAACAGCAAACTTTTCTCAGTCTTTTGGCGGTGCTGATTCCGGCATCTCTCTTAGCGCAAACCATCACCTTCGACAATGACGAGGCCGGAAAGCCGCCAAAAGGATTTTCATTCGAGCTTACAGGAAAGGGAAAATTGGGCGTCTGGCTTGTCACGAAAGATGAAGCCGCGCCGAGTAAGCCGAATGTGCTTGCCCAGACCGATATGGATGCAACCAGCTATCGTTTCCCGCTTTGCGTGTTCGATTCCGTCACCGCCGCCGGCGTCGATTTGAGTGTGAAGTTCAAACCGATAAAAGGAAAAGTGGATCAGGCTGCGGGATTGGTTTGGCGGTACCAAGACAAGGATAATTATTACATCGTGCGCGCGAATGCGCTGGAAAACAACGTGGTGCTCTACAAGGTCGAGAAGGGAAAGCGAACCGATCTCGATCCCAAAGATTCAGGTCTATTTGCGTATGGCAAGAAAGCCAAAGTTCTGTCTGGACAATGGAGCACGTTGCGTGTTGTCGCCAAAGGCACGCTCTTCGAAGTGTATTTAAATGCCGAAAAACTTTTTGAAGTAGAAGACAATACCTTCACCGGAGCCGGCAAAATCGGTCTTTGGACGAAAGCGGATTCTTACACTTTGTTTGACGATTTTTTTGCAAAAAGGAGCCTAAAATGAGACGGATTTTTATTTTTCTGCTCACCCTCAGCAGCTCGCCTATATTTGCTCATGCACAAACAACAGAGTGGGCGGAAATCGAAAAAGTGTTTGCCAGAAAGGGCGCGGCACAAGGCGAAGTATTTAAAGTCGCGTTCCCGCGTGCAGATTTGAAAGTGACAGTCGGCCAAGTCTCCATCGAGCCGGCGCTCGCGCTCACCTCGTGGATTGCTTTCAAGAAAACAAAGGGCCACACCATGATAATGGGCGATCTCGTGTTGCTGGACGCGGAGATCGCACCGGTGATAGCCAAGATTGTTGCCAGCGGTCTCGAAGTGACCGCATTGCACAATCATATCGTCGGTGAATCGCCCAGCATCATGTACATGCACTTCGGTGGTCACGGCGATGCCGTTCAACTTGCCGAGGAAATGAAAGCCGCTCTTGCTTTGACCGGCACAGCGATGACACCGGTATCCGCTACTGCCGCTGCAACTGAATTGGATTGGTCAAAAGTCGAAGCAACGCTCGGCTGGACAGGCCAGCGCAAAGGCAACGTGCTGCAGCTCGGCATTTCTCGCACAGAAAAAATTACAGAGAACGACATGGAAGTGCCACCATTCATGGGAATGGCCACTGCCATCAACATGCAGAAAGTGGGTGAGAGAGCAGCCACCACCGGCGACTTTGTGCTCTTGGCCGAGGAAGTCAATCCCGTCGTGAGAGCTTTGACGGAAAACGGCATCACGGTCACGGCAATTCACAACCACATGCTCTTCGAATCACCGCGATTATTCTTTCTGCACTTCTGGGGATATGACGAGGCGGAAAAGCTTGCAACTGGTCTTAAAGTAGCGCTCGACAAAACGAATTCCGCCAAAAACAAATAGCGTTGTCTAATGGGCTAGTGGCACAGTGCTATTGTTGGCGGCTATCAAGTGCGCCTCGCTTTCGACTTCGGCGCCAGTGCGACATGGTCACGAGCATTGAACAATTAAATGGGACACAAAACTGAAAGCGCACAAAAATTGGTTTGAAAATCTTTTTGTGCCCTCTTGTTTTTGTGTCTAACTTCAACCAACAGGGGGTAAATTATGGAAAACGATTATTTGTACAAAGATCTGAATTATGAGATCAATGGTTGCGCGTTTGACGCTTTCAAAGAAGTGGGCGTCGGATTCGATGAGCCAAGATATCACAAATTCTTTCATCAACATCTGCTCGACAAGGGGCTAAAAGCAAAATACAAAGTGCCTTTGCAAGCTTTTTATCGCAATCAAAAAATCGCCGACTTCGAAGCGGACGAAATCGTGGAAGATTCCATCGTCGTCGAAGCGAAGGCGATTCAAACGGATTTCATTCAGGAGAATTATGCCCAACTCTTTACGTATCTCAAGCTCGCAAAGCTCAGGCTTGGGCTGCTCATTAATTTTGGCCTGATTCAGGCAAAATCAAAACGCGTTATTTTTGACGAGATCAGAATGGGGAGCACGGA
This sequence comes from bacterium, assembly GCA_050732395.1. Taxonomy (GTDB): domain Bacteria; phylum Zhuqueibacterota; class Zhuqueibacteria; order Zhuqueibacterales; family Zhuqueibacteraceae; genus JBIOXB01. Next base: position 5,443 of record JBOHQX010000190.1, on the reverse strand, counting down.
ATCTTGGGATGATGGGTTCCTCTTGCATTTCTCTTGCAAGCCAACACTCGATCTCATTCTAAACGCCATTCATGCCGTCGATCAAGAGCTTGGCCCCGGTTTTCATAGCAAACTGTATAAAGCGGCGCTCAAAATCGAGCTTGGCTACAAGCAAATCAATTGTGATGAGAATGTCCTGATACACCTCGAATCGGAGCGCGTTCAAGTTGATCCGATGGAAATCGATTTTTGGCTGATTGATGGCGTATTTCTACTTGCCATCCTAGCCGGCAAAGGCGACATGAGAAAGTACGACATCTATCGCATGCGTTCTTATCTCAAATACCTCAAACTCAACTACGGCCTGATCGCGTTTTGGAACGTCAAGAACCTTCAGCTCTACGGGATTTATCAGCTTTAATTTGGACGCAAAAGTGAAAGGGCACACAAAATTCTTCAGAAAATTTTGTGTGCCCTTTCATTTTTGTGTCCAGTTAACTCGAGGTTAAAAATGTTCGACAAACTCATCAAGCTTTCGCTTGAAAACCGTGTGATCGTTTTAGTGGCGGTATTGCTGCTGCTCATCACGGGCGTGTTGGTCGCGATTCGTTTGCCGATAGATGTTTTCCCCGATCTTACCGCGCCGACGGTCACAGTCCTCACCGAAGCGCACGGCATGGCTGCTGAAGAGGTAGAAACGCTCGTCACTTTTCCAATTGAGACCGCAGTGAACGGCGCAACTGGCGTGCGGCGCGTGCGCTCTTCCAGCGCGGCGGGTATTGCCATCGTGTGGGTGGAGTTCGATTGGGGCACCGACATTTTCATCGCGCGGCAAATTGTCAACGAGAAATTGCAAATCACCGCGGCCTCGTTGCCCGCCGGCATCGACCGCCCGATTCTCGCCCCGATCTCTTCCATCATGGGCGAGATTATGCTCATCGGCGTGAGCCTTGATTCTGCTGCGACAAGCAATGGGCACTCCATCAATGCAATGGATTTGCGCTCCATTGCTGATTGGACGATTCGGCGACGCTTGCTCTCCGTGCCCGGCGTCTCGCAAGTCGTGCCGATTGGCGGCGACGTCAAGCAGTATCAAATTTTGGTTTCGCCGGAAAAACTCACCGCGTATGATATTTCGCTCAATGAAGTTTTGCGCGCGGCGGAGCAAAGCAACACCAACTCTTCCGGCGGCGCTTACATGGATGCCGGACAGGAGTATCTCATTCGCGGTATCGGTCGCGTGCAGAATTTGGAAGACATCGCCACTTCCGTCATCGCCATGCGCGGCAATCTGCCCGTGCTCATTCGCGACGTGGCGGAAGTGAAAATCGGCCCGGCCATCAAATTCGGCGACGGCTCCGCCAATGCCAAACCCGCAGCCATCATCATGGTGCAGAAGCAACCCAACGCCAACACGTTGGAGTTGACCGAGCGCATCGAAAGCACCATTGCCGAAATTCAAAAAACTTTACCGCCCGGCATTGCCATCAACACGCAAATTTTCCGGCAGGCAGATTTTATCCGCGTTGCGATTGACAATGTGATCGAAGCCTTGCGCGACGGCGCGATCTTGGTCATGGTGGTGCTCTTCTTCTTTCTCGGCAACGTGCGCACCACGTTCATTTCGATTTTGGCGATTCCGCTTTCACTCGTGGTCACGATTTTCGTTTTCCAAATTTTTGGCATCACGATCAATACCATGACGCTCGGCGGGCTGGCCATCGCCGTCGGCGCGCTCGTGGACGACGCCATCATCGACGTTGAAAACGTTTTTCGACGGTTGAAAGAAAATCAGCATCGGGCACCGGCAGAGAAGCGCCCGACTCTCGAAGTCGTTTTCTCGGCTTCGAGTGAAATCCGCTCGCCCATGGTTATGGCAACGTTGATTATTATCATTGTGTTTGTGCCGCTGTTTTTCCTCAGCGGCGTCGAAGGCCGATTGCTGCGGCCACTCGGCTATGCTTACATTACTTCGATTTTCGCGTCGTTGCTTGTCGCCGTCACCGTCACTCCCGTGTTGTGCAGCTTCTTGTTACCCAACGCCGACTTTATGAAAAAAGAAGGCGACAGTTGGTTGGTCACACATTTGAAAAGAGTATATCGCAAAACGTTGGACTTCGTGTTGCGCTTTCCCAAACTGGTGCTCGGAGCTTCGGCGCTGACGTTGATCGTGACGCTGGCCGTCGTGCCGTTTCTCGGCCGCGCGTTTTTGCCGGAATTCAACGAAGGCTCGCTCACCATCAGCGTGCTCACCGTGCCCGGCACTTCATTGGATGAATCGAATAAAATCGGTCAACTCGCCGAACAAATTTTGCTGTCGCATCCCGAAATCAAATCCACCGCGCGCCGCACCGGCCGCGCCGAGCTTGATGAGCACGCGCAAGGCGTCAACGCGGCAGAGTTGGACGCGCGCTTCGAACTGAATGGCAAACACAAAGAGGAATTCTTTGACGAGCTGCGGCGCTCGCTCTCGATCATTCCCGGCACGAACATCACCATCGGCCAACCCATCGGCCACCGCATCGATCACATGCTCTCCGGCACGCGCGCCAACATTGCAGTAAAAATTTTCGGCGATGATCTCTACCGGCTGCGTTCACTTGCCGAAAGCGTGCGCCGACAAATGGAAGCCATTTCCGGCGTGGTGGATTTGGCGGTTGAACAGCAAGTCGATGTGCCCCAAGTGCGCATCAAAGCCAATCGCCGCGCGATGGCAATGTATGGCGTCTCCGTCGGCGAGCTTGCCGAAGCCATCGACGTGGCGTTCAACGGCGAAGTCGCCTCGCAAATTTTGGAGGGCCAGCAGAGCTACAATTTGGTGGTACGCTTCAACGAGCAAAACCGCGGCAATCTCGAGCGCATTAGAAACGCACTGTTCGATACACCTGTTGGCCCGAAAGTGCCGCTCAGCCAACTCGCCGAAGTGGTTTACGAAAAAGGCCCGAACACCATCAGCCGCGAAAACGTGCAACGCAAAATCGTCGTGCAAGCCAATGTTTCCGGCCGCGACTTGCGCAGCGTGATCGATGACATTCGCACGCGATTGGATAAAAACGTTTCTATGCCGCAAGGCTACTACATCGAATTTGGCGGCCAATTCGAAAGCGAGCAAGCCGCAACCCGCCTTTTAACGTTACTCAGCCTCGTTTCCATCGCCGCGATTTTTCTAATTCTCTACCTCGAGTTCGGAGCGTTTCGTCCCGCGCTGTTCGTCATGGTTAATTTGCCGCTGGCGCTTATTGGCGGTATCTGGGCGGTGTTCTTCACCAGCGGCATCATCAGCGTAGCCTCGCTTGTCGGCTTCATCACCCTTTTCGGCATCGCCACGCGCAACGGCATTCTGATGATCGAGCACTATCACCATCTACTTGCCGAGGGCAAATCTTTCCGCGAAGCCATTGTGCAAGGCTCATTGGAAAGATTGAATCCAATTCTCATGACTGCACTTGCAGCGGGGCTCGGGCTGATTCCGTTAGCGCTCGGAGGTGGCGAACCCGGCAAAGAAATTCAAACGCCGATGGCGATTGTCATTCTCGGCGGCTTGTTATCTTCGACTGCCCTGAATATGATCGTGGTACCGAGCTTGTTTTACAAATTTGGAAAGATCGTTCCGCGCGGAATGTAAAATATACGCGATTGCGTGAGTTGAAGCGTTCATCATCGATAAGGTGACAGTGCACTCGTTGAACCTCTTACAGCAGCTTCAGCTCATTCACCCGCGCCACCGCTTCCGTACGGTGAGTGACGCCCAGCTTGCCGTAGGCATTCGCGATGTGGCGCTTGACGGTGTGCAGACTGATGAACAGACGATCGGCAATCTCCTGGTTCCTCTTTCCGGCCACAACAAGACGCAGGATTTCAAGCTCACGCGCCGTTAGCGGCTCGACGAGACCAGCCGCCGCGGACTGGACCGATGCGGTTATCGGCCTGACCATCTTCTCCCGCAGCAGGTAGGTGAGATAGGACGGAGATCCCACCCCCACCGGGCCGCGACCGCACTGCACGGCATCTACCAGCTCCTCCATCAGTTCATTGATGATCGGACCTTCGCTCGTAAATGCACGATTGAAACGTCCCGGCTCGCCCAAAAAGGTCGCTCGTCCAAGCGACTCGAGGGCAAGTGCCCTCTCGCCCAAAACCTCATGCGCCAGCGCCTTCAGCACAAGCACGTGAATCTCGTGTTGCACACGCCCGATGCTTCGCACGACCGGGAGTACGCTCGCGAGCACTTGTTGAGCGCCGCCACAATCGCCACGCGCGACGAGGTAGCGTGCAAAGGCGGTCATCTCTTCCTCGTTGTGGCGATCGATTGCCACCTCCGGCGAGAGCTTCCGGTCCCGAGCGACATCCATAGCTGCATCGAGGTCGCCGGCCCAGTAATAGAACTTAAGCTTTACGCAGGAGAGAAAGGAAAAGTAACGGGAATCGCTGGAGCCCCGCACGAACGCTTGCGCTTGTTCCAACTGCTCGATCGCAGCTTTGGTGTCGCCTGCGGCCAGAAACACCTGTGCCGCGGTTGTCCGTGCGTACAGGACCGGGCTCCTCGTCGGCGACTTACTGGCGAATTCGAGAGCTCTCGCAACGTGGTCGGTCGCTCCCGCCAGATCGGCACGTTCCAGCAATACCTCTGCCAGCGAAGTATGTGGACTGCACAGCACCCAGTTGCCCTCGGCAGACAGGTTTTGACCTACCAAAAGTGCTTCTTCAAACGAGCGACGGCCGTCTGCTAGTCTACCCATGGCCACGTACACCTGCCCGAGGAGCGTCAGCATGTCGGCGAGAAGGGGTGAATTCTGATCTCGGCGGGCTTCATCTACGCTTTTTTCCACGTTAGGTAGCGCCGACCTCAAGTCGCTGCGTACCATCTGCATTCCCGCGTCAACCATGTGAAGCATTCCCCTGAGGCGGTGCTTGGATGGCGGGAGCAGCTTGCGCGCCTGTGCGGCGATCGCCGCTATCTCATCTGGTGGCAATTTCCTGCCCGAGGTGAAGAGTTTCAGTGCCAGCACCTCGCCTTTCAGGGCTTCCAGTCCTTCGGGTCCGACCACGGTTCCACCGGCATCGTCCGCAGGATCGAATCCCCCACTCTTCTCGATTGTGTTGATCGCTTCTTCCGCCCAGGACATGAGCCTCCGGGCAGCCTGATTGTTGTTGTCAGCCACCAACGCAACTGAAGCGTGGATAACTGCCAGCCGGGGTCTTTTGCTAACCATCTCTTCCGGCAGCGATGCGGACCAACGTGAAATCGACGCGTACCGGCCGATGCGCTCGAACTCCTCGAAGTTGGCAGTTAGGAGGCGGGCCACGGTTTCATGATCGCCCGCGGCGCGGGCCTGTTCGATCGCCTCGGCCGCCATGCCGTTTTCCTCAAACCATGCTGCGGCGCGCCGATGCAGGGTAGGTATCCGATCGGGTTGCTCCTCCATCGCATGCGCACGGAGAACGTCTGCAAATAGGTGGTGAT
>JBOHQX010000189.1:0-50021 GCA_050732395.1 bacterium | reverse complement strand
GCCGTCAGGTAATTCATATCACCTCTTTATACAATATATTGAGGTGCAGATCCCAGAATTGACGCGGCGAAAATAAGCAAGGGGGGGTAAATAAGCAAATAAAATTTTTGAAACAAAACCCTTGCTTCAAAAAGGCAAACGTCTGTGTCCACGCAAGCGAAACAGCCACTAACGGATGCTTGCGAGGCCGCCTCCGATGCCATGGGGATGTTATAAAAAATGGTTACTATTCAGCTCCTGACCGTGATGATCCAGGCTGGTTCGGCAAGCAATACTACCATGTCATCCCATAGGGATCTTGTTCAGTATCCAGTATGGTGCTTGTGCTGAAAAGGATGCCTCCTGCATGACATGTTGCTTGGAAGCTTCCCACCCCAATATTGGGGTTCGTACTACAAGAAACTGATCGGAAGATCGGATATTAAAAATCAACTACTTGCAGTTCAGTTTCTGAGAAGCCTACAAAAAACTACTGCCCGGGCGCTGTAAATCTTCCCAGCGATGAGCCGACTTTTAAATGCATGATTCCAACGCCAACAAATGCAAGAGCGCCCGGGCTGTGGGCTGAGAATTTTGGAATCAAAACTCTTTACAAGCAGAGCAAGTTTTTCTCCCACGGAAATCGAACTCCCACGGAATTGTCACGCCTTGTGGAATCAAGAAATATTTCCGTGGGAGTTCCAATTCCGTGGGCGATTTTTCTCGTCGGTTTGAGGCACAGCTTCGCTAGATAGTTACAAAAAATGAAAAAGCCCAATCACACTTTGTCAGCGCGCAATTGGGCCTTAAAATTCCGGCCGAAACTTTTCTTGCTGACGGCGGTCGTCGCTAACCGTGCAGCGACGACATTCGAGCATTGTCGTCGTGCAATTCACGCCACACATCGAGTTTTATGCCGGAAACACCATTCTTGGAATACCAGGGTGCCGGCACAGAAAAGATCCCGCCTGGATGACAGGTACGAGGAGATCATTCAACATTGGAACAGAAGAAAGACTTCCAGGACTTCACGCCCGCTTCTTCATTTTCTCAAACGTATAAACCGGCTCCTGCCCGTGCAGTACGGCGTCCTTGGTGATCGTTAGCCCTTTTACTTCCGGCATGCCCGGAATCTTGTACATCAAATTGAGCATGACTTCTTCCATCACCGAGCGCAGCCCGCGCGCGCCGGTGCCGCGTTTCACGGCGCGCTGCACGATGGCGCGCAGCGCCTCGTCGTCGAAATCCAGCTCGACGCCATCCATGTTCAACAAACGGCGGTACTGCTTGGTCAAGGCGTTCTTGGGCTTGAGCAAGATGTCCATCAGCGCTTCTTCCGAGAGCTCGCTGAGCGCGGCGATCACCGGCAGGCGGCCGATCAGTTCGGGAATCAAGCCGAAGCGCAACAAATCTTCGGGCTCGACCTGCATGAAAATGTCGCCGATTTTCTTGTCACGCTTTTGCGGATTGGAGCCGAAGCCGACTTCCTTCTTGCCGGTGCGGCCCGCGATGATCTTGTCCAGGCTCTCGAACGCGCCGCCGCAGATGAACAGGATATTGCGTGTATTGATGTTGATGAGATTCTGTTCGGGGTGTTTGCGCCCACCCTTGGGAGGAACCGCCGCAACCGTGCCTTCGAGCAATTTCAGCAGGGCCTGTTGCACGCCTTCGCCGGAAACGTCACGTGTGATGCTGGGATTGCCGTCTTTGCGCGCGATCTTGTCGATCTCGTCGATGTAAACAATGCCTTTTTCGGCGCGCTCGAGATCATAATCCGCGGCTTGCAGCAGGCGCACCAGAATATTTTCCACGTCTTCACCGACGTAACCGGCTTCGGTCAACGTCGTGGCATCGGCAATGGTGAACGGCACGTGCAGAAATCTGGCGAGCGTTTGCGCGAGCAGGGTTTTGCCGGTACCCGTCGGGCCCACGAGCAAAATATTGCTTTTTTCCAGCTCGACTTCGTCGAGCACCTCGGTGCTTTCGATGCGCTTATAATGATTGTAAACCGCCACGGCCAGGGATTTTTTGGCGTGCTCCTGGCCAACAACGTAATCGTCGAGCTCGCGCTTGATTTCGCTGGGCGTGGGAATCCGGCCATAGAACGGCACGGCACGGCGTTGCAGGTCCGAGCGAATGATCTCGCTGGCGTTGCGCACGCACTCGTTGCAAATGAAAACTTCCGGGCCGGTGACGATACAGTCTACCTGATTCGAATTCTTCCCGCAAAAAGAACAGATAAAAAGCCGGTCGCGTCTGTTGAGGTCAGCCATATGCGTTTCCTATTTCCGTTTCGCGTTGCCGGAACGGGACATGATTTCGTCGATCAGACCGTATTTCACGGCGTCTTCCGACGACATGAAGAAATCACGATCGGTGTCTTTCTCGATTTGCGTGCGCGCCTGGCCGGTGTGATTCGCCAAAATCTCATTGATGCGATCACGCGTGCTTAGAATCTCTTTCGCTTGAATCGCGATATCCGCCGCCTGGCCTTGCACGCCGCCCCAGGGCTGGTGAATCATAATACGCGAGTGCGGCAAGGCATAGCGCTTACTTTTCGCGCCCGCAGCCAGCAAGACTGCGCCCATGCTCGCAGCCATGCCCATGCAGATCGTGCTGACGTCGGGCTTGACGTATTGCATGGTGTCGTAAATCGCCAACCCGGCGGACACGGAGCCGCCCGGGCTGTTGATATAAAGCTGGATATCTTTTTCAGGATCGTCGGCTTCGAGAAACAGCAGTTGCGCTATGGTCAGGCTGGCGATCATATCGTCGACCGCCGTGCCCAAAAAGACAATGCGTTCCTTCAGTAGCCGTGAAAAAATATCAAAAGCGCGCTCTCCTCTTCCTGTTTGCTCAATTACGTAAGGTACGAGTCCCATACGTCCTTCCTTTCATGAATCGATTACAGTGATATCTGTGCTTTTTATGGAAAAAATTCAAAACTCAAAATCCAAAGCACAAAATCCAAAGCTACTTTTGGATTTTGTGCTTTGAGTTTTGAATTTTGTGCCTCCTGGTCACGCCGTGATCAAACGTGAACGGTCCCGATCTTTGTATGCCACGTGGCGGGGCGCAACTTTCATACGGGTTTCTAGCAACGACAAGACTTTGTCTTCCAGCAGCCGCTCGCGCGCGCGTTCGCGCTCGCGCTCGTCGTTGAAGGTCTTGTTGACGTAGCGCTGCGGGTCTTCGTTATTGGCTCTCGCAACGGCCGCCAGGTATTCGCGAATTTCATCGTCCGTGACGAAAACGTGCTCGATCTCGGCTATACGCTCGCAGAGATAGCGCCACTTGAGATAGCGTACCGTTTGCGCATGCGCTTCCGAGCGCAATTCTTCGTCGGTGACGCGGGTCCCTTTGAATCTGTCCTTCAAATCCTCGAGATAAGCATTTTCAAAGGCCTGCGTGTAGACTTCGGGCAGCTCGAAAGGATTGCTTTTGAGAATTTCTTCAGTGATCTCTTCGCGGAACAATTTGCGGCTGCGCTGCTCGGCATTCCTTTCAATGTCCTGGCGCAGAACCTGGCGCAACTGTTCCAAAGATTCAAAGGCACCGGCGTCACGCGCAAGATTGTCATCCAGCGCCGGCAGCTTTTTCTCACTGACTTCTTTCACGTCGACGCGATACAGCTTGTCGACGTTTTTGCCTTCCGGCGTCGTAGATTTGGTGATGAGCGTGCGCGTCTCACCCGGCTTCACCCCGATCAACTGCGGGGTAAACTCGTCGTCTTTGGCCGCCGCCGGCGAAATCCGGAATTGCCGGTCTTCGAACTTCTTGCCAATCAGCGGCAAGCCCGCATTGTCGACTTCTTGAACGTCGGCGGTTACGAAATGATTCTCCTGCGCGCCTTCATCCACGCTCTCCAGCCACCCGTGTGCTTCGCGCAAGCGCTCCATGCTGTCATCGACGTCTTCCTCCGTAACGTCGTAAATCAGTTTCTCCAGATCAAAATCGGTATATGACTTCAGCTCAATATCCGGCTCGACTTCTACGGTGGCACGCAATTGCAAGCCGGCGGACGGATCGTATTTGATTTCTTCGATGCGTGCCGGTCCGAGTAGATTGAGATGGTGGTCCTTGCGGACTTGCGTGAGCAGCTCGGGCAGCAGCTCGTCGATGGTTTGCTGCCGTACCGCATCGCCATACATTTTGTTGATCAGCGACAGCGGCGCTTTGCCCTTGCGAAAGCCGCTGATATTGGCATACTTCTGCACGTCTCGCATGGCCTTTTCGACGCGCGGCTCGAAATCGGACGCCGGTAACTTGACTTCAATATGGCGCTTCCATTTGTCGCCGGAGGTGATCTGTACGTCCAACGTGTGCTCCTGAGAGAACTCTATTCGTTAATTGACCGTTGACAATTCATCGTTCGCAATTCACAATTGTCAACGGTGAATTGTGAATCGTGAATTGTCAATGATGGACAACTAATGACCAACGTGCCAGAGAAGGGACTCGAACCCTTACAGGCTTTCGCCCACCAGCTCCTAAGGCTGGCGCGTCTGCCAGTTTCGCCACTCTGGCTCTGAATAAAAACTACCGCCCGGGTCCTGAACGTCTTCCCTGCGGTGAGCTTGGGGTTTCAACTCTTTGTTCCCGCCCGGGCAAGAACAAAAATGCCCGGTCGAGGAATCATAATATAGTCAACGCCGAGCAGAATTGCAATATGCGAGTTTACTGGGATTCGCCAATGATGAGCTTCTCCAACTCATTGGTGCGCTGGCGGTAGGTTTTATTGGGCGGGACGACCACGGCGAGAACGACCTGCTGCTCGAATGCCTGGAAAAAGCGGAAGACGATTTTGCGACGGTTCTCCCCTTCGATCGTGACTTCGCGTAAGCGAGAAATGCCGCCCATAACGCCGGCCATGCGCCGCACCTCGTGTAACAGGATCGCCATTTCCGCGATGCGGTCGCGCTCGACGTTTTGCTGGCTGGCGAATTGCGCGATGGGCAGGCCCTCGTCGCTGAACAAATGCGCGGCTTCGATGTTGCCCGCAGTCACGATTTCGGCCATCCTGCTCTCAATCGCCGCTTGCGGAATCTTGACCTTGACGGGTTCGGCGATATCGCCCACGACCGTGTCCAGAACTTGACCGCCTTCTACGGCAGCGCCCTGATCGAAGTACATCATGCTGGGTTGACTCCACTAGAATCAAATGACTTTGTGTGCGTGGTTGACCACACCCTGGATCGCCATTTTCAATGTTTCCAATACGCCCGTGCCCGTGGACGCAATGGCTTTAATGTAGGGCACTTCCTGAAAGTTCAGCTTGCGGTTCAATTCGGCGACCGAGGCCACGCGCGGCAGATCGCGCTTGTTGAATTGCAGCACCCAGGGAAAATCCTCGAGCGAATGACCCTCGTCGATGAGGTTCTGCTCCAGATCCATCAGCGAGTCCAGATTCTCGGGCATACGATCGAGCTGCGAATCGGCAACGAACACGATGCCGTCGACGCCGCGCAGGATGATTTTGCGGCTGTATGCATAATAGACCTGCCCGGGAATCGTGTAGAGATTGAACTTGGGTTTCATGCCTTTGATGCGCCCCACTTCGAGCTGCAGGAAATCGAAATAGAGCGTGCGCTCTTCGCGGGTTTTCAATGTGATCAAATCACCGCGCAGGGAGGGATCGATCTTGTGATAAATATATTCGAGATTGCTGGTCTTGCCGCTCAGCCCCGGCCCGTAATAGACAATCTTGAGGTTGACTTCTTGCACTGCCCAATTCACGAACATAGCGTTCACGTCCTGCCGCTTTTGGTAGTCCCGTCATGTGCCGTTGTCTTGGCAGATCATCTACCTTCACCAGCGCCCCACAAGGGGCGGGACTTACTGTTTTTGGCGAATGGTTTTATTGATTGAAAGAACGATCCAATTCTTTGCCCAACAACATGCCAAATTCGACGTCCAGAAACTCCGAGGCTTTGTCTTCAGCTTCGGCCGCGTTTTCCAGGACTTTTTTCAAATGCTCGACCGTTTTGTTGGCAAAGATACGAATCAATCCGAGTGCGACGTTTTTTTCAAAAATGACGCCCAGCAAGAAATCGAAGCCCACGTTGCACAGATAAATATTGCGGCGTTCGCCTTCCTGAAAGATGAATTTGAACCCGTCGCGTTCGCCAATGACGCGGGCAATCTCGCGCGTCGCGGCAAAGTCGCCAGCGGCCAGCGCGGCGAGGCCGCTCAAATCCGTGGTGAGATTCTTGCCGTGGTGCGTGATCGGATTGCCGTTGAGATCGCAGAACAGGGCAAAATCCGAGCGTGTGCTGACCACCAGCTCGCGCAAAATGTCGTTGATCTTGTTGAACGTCGCCGTGGACAGCATGAACTGTTGCGAGGGGCGTTCCGCCAATTGCATGGTTTCATCCTTGTTGAAATTGATTCATTCCAATTGAATCATGAAGCAGCGGCGCGAAAGAGTCGAAGCGAATGTTTGTTATTTTTGCAGGCGGATTGAGTAAAAACAACGGATCGTCCGGATAATCGATGCCACGCAAGCGTCTGGTCCATCGCGTCCGTTTGCATTGAAGTCATTGCCCGGTGGCGAGGCGATCGGCCAAGAAAGAGGGCAGGCCAGTGGCGCGGATTTTCTTTTGTGTTTTGGCGAAGCCGTAGGTCACCCGTTTCAAAGTGTATTCTTTTTTTTCGGAATCAAACACGCCGAATGCCGCTGCGGGATTGCGATCGCGTGGCTGGCCCACGCTGCCAACGTTGATGAGATAGCGATGGCCTTCCTGCAATGAAATGGGATAATCCTGCCGCACCTGCATGCGGCCTTCAGTATTCAAATCAATCACCCACGGCGTGTGCGAATGGCCGATAAAGCAGGCATGCTGATCGAATGCGGCAAAACTGTGCGCTGCATCCTCCAATGAGAGAATATAATTCCACCGCCGGGGCTCATCTGGCGACGCATGCACGATCAGGCATTCGTCGAACTCATGCGTGTAAGGCCGGTTGACCAGATATTCCTTCGAGGGTTTCGACAACTGGCGCATGGTCCACTCAATCGCTTCGCGGGCCATATAATTGAAAAGATCGAGATCGACCCGGCCGAGTGAGGCTTCGTCATGATTGCCGATCAGACACACGGCCGCGCGCTTCTGCACTCGTGTGACACATTCATTGGGATTCGGGCCGTAACCCACTACATCGCCCAGGCACAAAATGGTGTCCACCTTCAACCGGTCCAATTCGGACAGCACTTGATCCAGCGCTTCGAGATTGCCATGAATATCTGAAATCAGACCATAGCGCATGTCACCATTCCGCGCAGTTCGCACCGATAAAAATGTGGCGCAATATAATACGCGACAAAGAGTGATGCAAGTTTATTCTTTGAAATGAATTACATCTTGGTAAGACCGTTGCTATAAAACCGCAACTGGATCTATATCAACACTCACGCGTACGCGCTGTCGGCCATGGCTTTTGTTGATGGAAGCCAGCGTCTGAGCCACCGTCTGTCGCATGCGCGTGGCACCTGGATCTTGTGCAGGATCACTCTTGATCACTATCAGCCAGCGAAATTCGTTTTGCAGGCGCTTGAGCATGGCCGGGATCGGACCGTAAACCGTTATCGGCGCTTTTGCGCGGCGCAGCGCGGCGGCAAAATCAGTTGCCACTCCCTGCACTTTTTCGTGATTGACGTGGCGGAACAATACCACAGCTACGCGCACAAAGGGCGGATATTTCAGCAGTTGCCGGAATTGGATTTCCGCAGTAAAGAACCTGTTGAAGTCGTGTTGCTGCGTACAGATCAAACAGAAATTTGTGGGCGAATACGATTGAATGATCACTTCGCCGGGCAAATTGCGGCGGCCGGCGCGGCCAGAGACCTGCGTAAGCAATTGAAAAGTCCGCTCGCTCGCGCGAAAGTCCGGGCGCAACAACGTGGTATCCGCAGAAATCACGCCCACCAAAGTCACGCGGTGGAAATCCAGGCCCTTGGCGATCATCTGTGTGCCGAGCAGAATGTCGTGGCGATGCTCGCCAAACTCCCGCAATATACGGTCATGCGCGAGCTTGCCTCGCGTGGTATCCAGATCCATGCGCACCACTCGCGCTTCTGGCAACAGCTCGCGCAGCACTTCCTCCACTTTCTGGGTGCCGATGCCCTTGAAGATAAGATCAAGACTGCGACATTGCGGACATACCTCGGGCGCTTTTTCGTAGGCGTTGCAATAGTGACAACGCAGGACGCGGCCGCGCTTGTGATACGTAAGCGGAATATTGCAGGCGTCACACAGCCGGGTGAAGCCGCAGTTGACGCAGCGCACCATCGGGGCAAAACCGCGGCGATTCTGCAAAATAATGATCTGTTCTTTCCGGGCCAGCTTTTCTTGAATTTTCTCGAACAAGAGCCGGGAAAAAACGCCTTCGTGGTCGGGCGCGGTTTTACGAAAGCGCATCATGTCGAGTATGCGCACCGCCGGCAAGGGAACGTCATCGATGCGCCGGGGCAATTCCAGTAGGCGGTATTTGCCGGTCAGCGCGTTGTGATAGCTTTCAAGCGCGGGCGTTGCCGAGCCGAGCACGACCACGGCGTTGCCCATTTTCGCGCGCATGATCGCCGCGTCGCGCGCATGATAACGCGGAGCCGGGTCGACTTGTTTGTAGCTGGATTCATGCTCCTCATCAACCACGATCAAGCCGAGGTCGTGCACGGGCGCGAAAACCGCCGAGCGCGGCCCGATTACGAGCTTCACCTCCCCGCGTTGTACGCGCCGCCAGGCGTCATAGCGCTCCCCCTTGCTCAGACGGCTGTGTAACACCGCAACGTTCTCGCCGAAGTTGCTCCGGAAGCGCGCGACGGTTTGGGGCGTCAATGAAATCTCCGGAACCAGGACGATCGCGCCTCCTCCGGAAGCGAGCGTGTGGCGAATCGCTTCGATGTAGACCTGCGTCTTGCCACTGCCGGTGATGCCATACAGCAAGAAAACAAAAAACTTGTGCTGGCCGGACGCCGCCCTGATTTCCGCAACAGCGCGGCTTTGGGCCTCGTTCAAACGCAAAGCCTGGGCGGGCTCGATGGCACCGGCATACGGATTGCGCACCATCTCCTTTTTTTGCAGCTCCACCAATGCTTTGCCGGCCAGGGACTGCAAGGCGCCGGCCGGCAGCCCGCTCATCCGCAAAAATGCAGCCCGGCTCATCTCGCCTTTGCGCTTCAAAATTTCCAAGCCCAGCTTTTGTTTGTGGCTGAGTCGAATGCCGGACGGGTTCGTCTCTTCGCCAGCTCCGCCGCCCATGGGCCCCTCACCATGCGCCAAGCGCCATACGCTTTGCGCCTTTGCCTCTCCCCGCTTGGCGTTTTGCAGAAACTGCCCGCCCGCCGGGCTCAAGCGCACGAAAGTGACCAGCAATGCACGGGCCTCGCCGCCAACCATTTTCTGTGAGATTTCGACGATCCCGTTTCTGCTCAATGCACGCAGGCTCGCGCGCACACCCTGATAGCCGAGATGTTTCGCCAGGTAGGAAATCTTGTAGCCGGCTTTGCCTTGCAGCGCCTCGACGATTTCGGCCTGGCGCGGTGCACGTCTGCGCAATCCTGCCAGCTCGGCGGCGGTAAGTTCATGGGCGAGCCGCACAAAGTGCTTGCTCTGTTGCTCCAGGCCCGGTGGCAGCATGGTACGCAGTACTTCGCCCAAACTGGCGAGATAGTATTCCGCCAGCCATTGCGCCAGTTGCAAACGCGAAGGATCGAACAACGATTCGTCATCGAGCACGTCGAAAATATCCTTCAATTTCTCCGGCGGGAAATCGATGGTGCCGGTACGGCGTACGATGAAGCCCGTGGCCACGCGCTTCCCTAAAGGCACCAGCGCGCGGTGGCCGGGCTGGGCAATCTCGTTCAGTGATTCGGGCACGCGATACGTGTAACCGCGCGAGAGCGGCAGAGGAAAATGAATCTCAGCGTAGGGCAATTGCATGAGGCTCTAATCGTCTCTTCCAGATTAAGCACTTGTAGAATCAAACATAGAATAAAATTCTAAAAGTTCTTTGGTAGAATCACTTCTCGGCAGAATGATCTGGATTCTTTCTGCCGAGAAATTATTCTTCATAAGAATGCAACGAATCTTCGCTTCAAACCGACAAGTGAATAAAGAAAAATTGCCCCAACGGATAGAAACAACCCAACGGATGAACAGTTCTTTATCCGTTGGGTTGTTTCTATCCGTTGGAAATTTTATTTAGGCCTGCTTCTTCGAGCGCGTGAGCGGTGCGATGGAGCGTCCGTGCTCGGAGTCGTCGATCAAGCGGGCGAGTCGCCGGCGTCTCGTCTCTTCCTGCTTCGCGCTCATCACCCAGAAGCTGCTCGTTCTTCGATACCACGGCGGTTGCGCTTGGAAATAAATCCAGGCTTTCTTGTTCGCGCGCAATTCCTTTACGTAGGCAGGGTCGAGCTGCAGCGGCTTTTGCTCGAAGGAATACCTGCCCGACTTCTTAGGATCGCGCTCCCGAAAAACTTTAAGACCTGCGACATGCATGAGCCCCAGCTTGGTCAGCTCTGCCACGCGTTTAATATTGATTGCACTCCAAATGCTGCCCGGCCGGCGCGGCGTGAAGCGGATCTTGTAGCTTGTGGCATCAATGCTTTTGCGCACCCCATCTATCCACCCGAAACACAGCGCGCCGTCCACCGACTCCGGCCAGGTGATGCTTGGCTTGCCCGAATCCCGCTTATAAAATCCCACCCAAAGCTCCTGGGCTCGGTCATGATTGCGCTCGAGCCATTTGCGCCAGTCTGAGGGTGCCTTGAAAAACTTGGGATTCATGGATACTGGATGCTGGATATTGGATGCTGATCAATACGCCCTCGCGAGGCGGGCGTTTTTGTAATAAAACTCCAGAATATTCTGATACAACCTGCCCTGCAGCGCCTGCATGGCCGCGCCCACCTGACACATGCCCACGCCATGTCCCCAACCGCCGCCGCGGATGAGAAACTCTGCGGAACCGCCATTCGCGCTGCCCGCGGCTTTGTCAACGACGAACAGCGCGCTGGGCAGGGCTTGCGGCGACAAGGCCTGGCGAATGGCGAGCTCGCCGCCAATCTCGAAGCTTTTCCTGGAGCCGACCACGCGAATTTTGGTAACCCTGCCGGAAGCGCCGCGCTGCAACGGCAGCAGCTCGAGCAAAGTGCCGGCGTCTTCATTCGTCTTTCTCTTGATGCTTCCTGCCATCTCGGCCGCGGAGATTTGTCTTTGCCAGCGGAAATAACCGCGCGCATAGGCCAGGCTGCGCGGGGCCTCGCCATTTGAGAGATTGCAATTCGCACGCGCTTCCTGCTCCAGCCATTGGCGCACGCCTTCATCGGAATTCAGAGATTGAGGCGAGCGTGCATCTTTCTTGCCGTCAAAACGGCTGCGCAAATATGAACGCGGCTTGCCGGACCACACGGCTTCATTGTTTTCCGTGAAACCGCCGCACACGCCGGCATACGGGGCAGAAGCAACCTGCCCGCCGCTCTTCAAAACCAGTCCCCGGGTGGCGCGAATGGCTTTGTCCACGCTTTCCGCCTGGCGGCTGGTGCCGGCATAAACCTGGCAGCCTTCGTCCGCGCAGATGTCGTATTCCTGGCGAGAGGTCGCTTGCAAGCGATATAACACTTCACTGCGGCAGGCCACGGCCTGCGCTTTCAAGGCCTCGGTGGGGAAGCTCGCGCTCATTTCCGCGGGCACCACGCCGCGCAGATATTCTTCCACCGGCAGAATATTGATCGCGGAGATATTTTGACCGTTGTGGATGAAACGCATGCGACCGGTATAATAGCGCGTGGCGCCGTTCCCCAGGCCGCTTTCATGATCTGCCGCGGCCAGGTGTCCGGTCTGAATTTCGAATCCACTCGGGAACACGAAACTTTGCGTGCCGCCAATTTCTCGCATTTCCAACGACGCCGCCGCCGCAGTGCTCGAGGCGACGCCCACGCGCCATTTTTTGCCCAACAGGTCTTTTGCCAGAATATTATCCTGCGCGTCATGAATAGAAAACTTTTCCGGGAGGTTCAAATAAATTTCCCGATGGTTGAGCAGCAAGCCCACGCGCACGGCCGGTTCCTTGTCATAATACTTTACCGGCGGCGCGGGCTGCAAACAGGCTTGCCAGAATGCGGCTGCCATGCCGGCAAGAGCAATGCGTGCAACACGGAAGGTGTTCATATGCCACAACCAAGTAGGGGGTGAGAGGTTTGAGCGCGCCCAGCACTCGACAGGCCATGCACAAGGCATCGTGCCCAATTGCCGATTTGCGACCGGAGAACGGCCCTTTCGGGTTTACGAATTGCGACCGGCGGTCGTAAATCGTGAATCAATGATTCTTTGAGTTTCTTGCAGTATAATCTCCACAACACTGAAGTAAGCCGCTGATAACTACTGATCAACAAAATACTCACGCGCAACGCCCAGCGCAAGGCAAATTTAGCGCTTGCCTTTGCCTTCTGCCCTGCTTACGTTTATTTCATACAGGTGCTCATGCTCAGCGGAACGCGATGCCAGGAGAACGTGGAGAGCCTTCGCGGGAAAGCCGGCGTTAGCGACGAAGCCAAATGATCCCCATCCCAAAAAGGGCGTGGGGACTTTTTATGCCCCTCCTCTCCTGTTTCCGCCTAAGAGCCTATCCGGAAACCTCATTCTGTCATGCAGAAGGCACCTTGGTAGATTCGGCACCTAGGCCTGAAATCGGCACTGTGCCCGAGTCAACCAAGATCCCTGCGGGATGACATTTCAGGGTTTTCGGACAGGCTCTAAGTCTCTTCTCCCCGAGCGGACCGTTTACCGCCGGGATGGGAGTTTCGGGTGAGACTGGGAATGGGGAGTTAGGCTTTCGATTGTGTCCATATTCTTACTCTTACTCTCACTCTTACTCTTACTCCTACTCACTTTTGTGAAGGTAAAGCGAGTAAGAGTAAGAGTAGGAGTAAGAGTAAGAGGAGGAGCATAGGAGATCAACATGCCCCGCTTAACCAAAATATACACGCGCCAGGGTGACGAGGGCACGACCAGCCTGGGCAGCCGCCAGCGGGTGCCGAAGGATGCGCTGCGCGTGCAGGCTTACGGCACAGTCGATGAATTGAATTCACACCTGGGCGCCGCGCTTGCGCAAGGCCTATGCGAACGGCTCGAGCAGGTTTTGCCCGGGATTCAGAACGAGTTGTTTCATCTCGGCTCGGATTTGTGCTTCCTGGAAGAAGACAAACAGCAGTATCAAATTCCACAAATCGAGGAGCGGCACGTCACCAGGCTGGAAGAATTGATGGACGAGCTCACCGCGAAGCTGGGGCCGTTGGAGAATTTCATTCTGCCGGGGGGCTCGCCGGGCGCCGCGCAATTGCACGTTGCGCGTACGGTTTGCCGCCGCGCCGAAAGAGAGGTGATCACGCTTGCACGCCAAGAGTTGGTAGGCAAATGCGTGATTCCTTATCTCAATCGCTTGTCAGATGCCCTGTTTGTGATGGCGCGCTACGAGAACTTGTTGAGAGGCGTGCAAGAGTTACTGTGGGATTCACGAATTTGAGGGGGGCTAGCTTACTTCTACTCATACTCATACTCATACTCTTACTCTTACTCGCTTTGCCTTCACAAAAGCAAGTAAGAGTATGAGTAAGAGTAGGCGTAGGCGTAGAAGCAATCGTGAAGATCCAGAAGATCAACATTCCTCGAGCTGCCATGAACAACGTCCGCCCCGTCGCCGCCACGCCGGACTCAACGCTGCTCACGACCAAGTTTTTCATCGCGCCGGCTCACGCTCATCTCCGCTCCGGCTGGCTTCGCCAAAACCACCTTATTGGGCGAGTGGATCCCGCGCAGCCTGCGTCCAGGCTTTTACCGGCGATGATCGTTATATCCTCGATTATCTCGTGGAAGAAGTCTTCCAGCGCCAGCCCGAGCCCGTGCAGAATTTTTTGCTGCAAACTTCGATTCTGAATCGACTTTGTGGCGACCTGTGCGATGCGGTTTTGACGGCGGATTTCGGGGCGCGAATTGCGGAGGCTGATCCCGTCCTCCGCAATCCACCATCCGAAATCCGAAATGCCCAGGCCACGCTCGAGCATCTGGAACGCGCCAATCTTTTCATCATCCCGCTGGACAACATGAGGCAATGGTACCGTTATCATCATTTGTTCGCTGAGCTGTTGCGTTTCCGGTTGAATCGATCTCATCCGGAAACAACCGGCGCCTTGCATCGTCGCGCCAGCACCTGGTTCGAAAGCAACGGTTTCATGGAAGAAGCGATCGAGCATGCCATGGCGCAAATGATTGGGATCGCGCGGCGGGGTTGATCGAAATGGTAGCCTTGAAAATGTTGACACGCTGGCAACAGGGCATTTTGCAGACCTGGATCAAAGTGCTTCCCGACCAGACCCTGGAGAAGCGCCCGGATCTCTGTCTGTGGTACGCCATCAGCTTTCTGCAAAACGCCAACTATGACGCGTGCGAGCCGTACCTGCAAAGGGCGGAGCAGGCCTGGCTGAGCGCCCCGGTTGATCACAAGCTGTACGCCGTGTGGACCGCGCGCGCCATTGTGGCGTTTGTGCGGGCTGATGCCGCCGCGAGTCTCGCGGCGGGACAGAAGGCCGTCGCGATGGCGACCGATCCGGAAAACCCTTTGCAACAGGCTATGAGCCGATTCGGCCTGGCATTCGGTTATCTGCTGAATGGGCGATACCAAGAGGCGGAAACAAGTTTTGGCGAGGCGCTCGCCTTCAGCGAAAAAATCGGACACCATATCATTTATTTCGCCTCGTCGATGTGGTCAAGCTTCATACAATCGACGCAAGGCAGACTCCGAGAAGCCTTGGGGACTCTGCAGCGCGCCGAGCAACGTGGAAGCCTGCACATTCCCGTGCCCGCAATTTTGACCCACTGCCTGATGTGCGATCTCGAGAGTGAATGGAACAACATGGAAGCCGCCGAGCGCCATCCGCGGGCGTACCTCGACGTCGCACGGCGGAACCGGGGAGACTGGATGATCATCATCGACGGCTTGAAGGCGCTGGCAGTGCTGGAAAGCATGCAGCGCGCGGTCGAGTCCGATGGCAGGATGCGATGTTTGCTGGAGATCCTGGTCCTAAAGGCTACCTCTGCTTTTCAGACAGACTGAAAACAGAAGCCCTTCGGGCAGCACACGCGGATCAAAAACGCACACGGAAAAAGCTTTCAAGCCGCGTGAGTTTTTGATCCGTGTGTAAATTTTCAGAATTTTATTCTATGTTTGATGCTTTAAACGCCTATTGCCTACGGAAGCCAGGAGCGCACGGAGCAGGCCCAGCATGCGCTGGAGCAAGCCCTCACACTCGCTGAGCCGGAAGGCTATATCCGCACTTTTGTGGATGAAGGTCAGGCGATGGTGCAATTGCTGCAACAATTTTTCCGGGAACAGCAGCAAGAAAACCCGGTTGAGCCGGACCGCGGTTTACAAAATTACGCGATCAAGCTGCTGGCCGCATTTCCGCCGGCGCTGGTGCCGGCGGCGGTTCAAACCCATAAGGCCTCTGCGGCCTTGCCGGCTTCGTATTTGGTTGATCCGTTGAGCGAGCGGGAGCTGGAAGTCTTGAACCTGATTGCCGACGGCTTATCCAACCAACAAATTGGTCGTCAGCTCTTTCTGGCTACGAGCACCGTAAAACGGCATATCAATAACATTTACGCTAAGCTCAACGTGCACAGCCGCACGCAGGCGGTGGCCAAGGGGAGGGAGTTGAAGGTGTTAACAGAATCAGAAGGTGAATGAACATTGAGAAACGTATTCTGGCCCAAAGTAGATACCATTGAAGATGCGAAAGCAGCGTCACGGGCAGGCGCATGGGCAGCAATCTTTGTGGCGGCCATGACTGGCGTTGTGGCGATTTTGGCCTTTGCAGGAATTCAAATATTCGGGCAGGTCAAAATTGAGGTATGGTCACTGATCGATTCCGCTCTGTTCATCTTGATCGCGTGGGGATTATTTCGATACTCCCGCGTGGCAGCCGTTGTGGGCTTGTTGCTTTACCTGGTCGAGCGTATAGTGATGATGGCCTCCGGTCTAACCGGAGGGCTCATTGTGTCAGTCATTATCATCCTCATGTTCATTGGCGCTGTGCGGGGTACGATTGCTTACCGGCGTTTGACCAAAGCGCAATGACTCCGCAAACAGCCGGGACGCACGCATGCATGAAGATCTGGCTATCCACCGTCATAGTATTTCTTCTTACATCAGCATACCTTGTTCCCGTCCGCGACCCCACCACAGTGTACTCCGAGGAATCAAAGCGTATTCCGTCCCCACCGATTGTGTTTGTCGTCAAGGACGCGACATCGAGCGATGGCGCCGCTACTGCATCATGGCTGAAGGCTATTCGTCACTGGCATGATGAGGAAACGTTAGCCGATATCTATGCCAAGAAAAAGAGTCTATCGGAAGAAGAAGCGCTATGGGCCGGCCTCATCAAAGGAAAACTCTCAATCTGGGTTACCATGATTGACTCATTGCAAAAACCTTTCCAGGCCGTCACTCCCCCTGACACCGTTGCCATTTTGCTGGGAAACATCGGAGGCGAAGATGCCTTTGTATACTCGCACGCAACGATCTGTTTTGACCTGAATAAACTCCACCGCCTGTATGGCTCCGCTTCCACCACCGCCAACAACGCCAGAATCGACCGGTTCTTTGCCCATGAATTTACCCATGTATTGCACAAGGCCTGGCGGAAAAAGCACAACCTGGAGCTTGCGTCACCGTTCGACTACGCCCTGTGGGAATGCCTGACCGAAGGGCTGGGGAACTATCGCTCACTCTCTGACAGATGGATTGCGGCGAGCGGGAAATTGACCCCTCATGCCCAGGAAGTCCTGCTGCGGTTACAACCGGTATTTGTCGAGCGCCTCTCCGCACTGGAACATGCCAGCGCCGAAGCAGCCGAACCGCTTCTGGCAGGCCTATCGATGGGCCCCTTTGATCAAAAGTGGGGAGCATTAACGGTCGCGCTCTGGCTCGCTCAAGAAGCCAGCGGCGATGACCTTCGATTGCAAAAATGGGTCGAAGCCGGCCCCGTGGGCGTCTTGATATTGGCCCAAAAATATCTTCCCGAAGATTTGAGAAAAAGAATGCCAACAATTGACACGCAATAAGCACCTACGCAATCCGACCGGGCTGATTCGGACATGGTCATGAAGCAAACAGCCCTCCCAGACCCGCGCTTCCCAGGATAACCCAAGCGGTGTTGAGATTCCACGTCGCCAACGCCAGCACTGCAAGGCCAAAGATGAGCCAACCGCTCACGCTCGTCAGACTGCCGAGGCCCAGAGAAACACAGACCGCCAGCATCAATCCCAGGGCACCGGCGTTCACGCCATCCAAAAAACTTCGCGCTACTGGGGAGCGCCGCAATTTTGGAATGAGCGGGCTGCTGAGCAGCACAAAGATGAAGGACGGAAGAAAGATGCCGATGGTGGCAACGGTTGCCCCGGGCAGGCCGAGCAAGAGGTATCCGATGAACGTCGCAGTCGAAAGAATGGGGCCCGGCGTGAACTGTCCGATCGCGATGGCATCAAGAAGTTGTTGTTGGGTGAGCCAGTGAAGATTCTCCACCAGGCCGCCCTGCAAAAAGGCGACGAGCACGTAGCCGCTGCCGTAGAGGATCGCACCGATTTTCAGGAAGAAAAGTCCCAGGCTGGTCAAGCTTGCGCTGGCTGAAATTGTCTCCTTTCCAGAAACGGAAAGGAACAGTGCCAGCACCGGAAACACGTTGAGATTGAAAAGAGTAAAGGTCTTTGGCCAGATTCGTTGCCGATGTTCCCAAACAATGCCCGCCAGCCCCGCCGCCATGAGCAGAATGATTTCATCAAAACGCAGAAGATTGGCGCTCATAACCGTCAGGCCGATGACGACGAGATTATGCTTTTTGAGTAGCGGCTTGCTGAGGCGGAACACGGCTCCCAGGATGACGGCGATGATACCGGCGCGAATTCCAAGCATAAACGGGCCGAATTGCGGCATCGTTCCATATTGAACGTAGAAATATGCCAACAACACTGTGACGGCCACAGCCGGAAAAATGAAACAACTTCCGGCCACTACCAGTCCGCGCCAGCCGGCTTTCACGTAGCCAATGTGTATCGCCATCTCGGTGGAATTGGGGCCGGGGATAAGATTGGTGGCGCCCAACAAATCCAAGAACTGTTCGTGCGCCAGCCACTTTCTGCGTTTGACGGTTTCTTCTTCCATCATCGCGATATGCGCTGCCGGACCGCCAAATCCGATCGCGCCCAAACGAAAGAAGACCAGGGCCAGCGTGCGCACGGAGATGCGCTCACTGTTCAGAGATTCGCCATCAGGCATGATGGTTGCTCGATATACTCATTCAAATTCCACTTCTCCGTCTTCTTGAATTTTCGCTTCCCCTTTCCCCTCCACTTTTAAGAGCTCGCCACTGTTTCCATCAAAAAACCTTACGCGCAATGATTCGCCTTTCAAGTCGAACCGCACGAAGCCATAGCGGCTACGGCCCATGGCCTCGGGGGTGTTGAGTGGCCACGTCCACTCCCGGGCAGGGGTTGGCGATTTGACCTCGTTCGCAATGGCGCCTGCCCCTGAAATAATTTGGATTTTAGGGCACTCGGCACACTCACGGTCTTTGTCGGGATAATAAATGAGCTGCAGGTTATGTTCATGCCCGGCCACGACGAGCTGCACGCGCACCCCGCTGCGCTGAATAACGGCCTGCACGGAATCGACGTATGCCTGATACCGCGGTGCACAGACATCTTGCGGATCGAGCACGTTGATGGCATAACCAATTGCGTTTGAATCGAGATGGCAAGGATTCAAATATCTCACGGCCATGGCGGAATCGTCCCACACGCCGTAGCCGCCATGCGGGCCCACGCTGTAGAACGGATGGTGCGCGATCAAAATGCGCCATTTGACCTTCCCATCTTGTTTGTGCCGGAGCAGAAGCTGAGATAAGCCCTCCAGCGCAGCGCTCCATTCCTCAGCCTTGGTTCGCAACAAAATCGCGGAGTCGAAAAAGATCATTTGCACACGCCGGTCGCTTGGTCCATACAGGCGGTCTTGCGGCAGGCCGTAATGATAGGTCCACTCCGGAATTCTTGTGGCCGCGCGCCGGTTGCCGCGGCTGTCCACCCCATAAGGCCCCTCAGCAATATCGACCAAACCGAAGAAGAGCTTTTTTTGCACGGCCAAGAAGGCGTAATAGTCATGATTGCCGGTGATGGCATGCACGTTTTCGCGGGACAAGGACCGCATGACGCCATACAAAGGGGAGAGTATATCGGAGATTTTGCCGTCGACCTCCTGTTCAGGCACATTGAGACCGATGGGATAGAAATTATCGCCCAATGCCACCAGGACTTCGAAGCTGTCCTGTGCCAGCATGCGTTTTAAGGTGTTGGCGTTGTCCTCCAGAATATCACCCTTCTCGCCAATGTCGCCGATGGCAATGAAGGAGAATTCCGACTGGGAAGGCGGAAAAGGTGACGGGGAGGAAGCACAGCCGCCGAAAAGAAGGCAGTAGAGGGCATAACCGCTCGAGAGGCATGCTTTGTTCATCACGAAGCCTCGTTCTGATTGCCGGCCTTCCAATGCATCAATCTCATTCCATACATCCGGGTTGACGGCTGTCGCGATCATCGGGGAGGGGATGTGAACGTCTTACATACTTTATGATCTGATGATACAAATAACTGACGCACCAGGCGATCAGCAAGCTAAAAACGACGGGCGCCAGAACATCGGAGGGGTAATGCACGCCCAGATACACCCGGCTGATGCTGACAAAAAGCGCCCAAGGGATCAATACAAAGGGAAGCCACTTCAGTTGACTCGCTGCGACAAGTGTAAGATAGAAAGCCAGGGCAAAACTATTGGCGGCGTGTGAAGACATGAAGCCATACAGCCCACCGCGATAGCCGTTGACAATATGGAGCGTCTCGCCGAGCCCGGGCTCGTGGCTCGGCCTTAGCCGCTGCACCAGTGGTTTGAAAATTCCGGAGGCGAGCTGGTCACTCATCAGAATTAGCAAGGCAATGAGCAGGATCATGGGAACGGCATTTTTCTTGAATTTCCAGCTCAAAACCGCGATCAACATCAAATAGAAAGGTACCCAGGACCATTTTCCGCTGGCAAACCACATGATCTCATCCCAAAGAGGAGTGTGGCTCCCATTGATCCAAAGAAGCAGTCTTGTGTCGATGGTTTGCAGTGTCTCCAGCATCAGATCAACCCGTCGTTTCGCTTTCGCTCCAATTACGCCCATGAAGAATACGCGGCGGATTACCGTTTAGGGCTCGGCCAGCTCCAAGCGCATCTATGTCGGCCGTGGCGCTATCGAGCACCATGCGATCGGCCGGCCCTCGGCATATCCGAGGATGCCCACGGGAATGCCTTGTGACACTCTGCTGGTGAAGGCGGCTTTGCGGCTTGCGCTGTCGGTTCTTTTTGCCTCGGCCGTAGTTGCGCGCCAAGCCATACACCAGCAGTATTTGGGCCCGCCGCGGCTCTCGAAGAGCGTCACCAAATCGTTCAGCCGGCTGCGATTGACCTCGCGAAAGGTGAGGTGCGCTGGCGTGGACTCCCGGGCAGCAGGGGTTGATCGCTTCATGGAAGCGGCCATGACCGGCTATACGTCCGTCGTCTTTTTGAGCAGGCTTCGAACTTCCGAGATCCCTTTGATAATTACCGTGAAGGAAATGTACGCAAAAGCGGCAATGCCGGCGATCAATGCGACTATCCAAATCAATTTCCACACGCCCATCGTTGGCCCTTCTTATTGTTAGTTGTTCCGGTAACCGGTTTCGTGCATTTTCGGGTGACGGTGTGCTGCAATCTTGGATCGCCCAAACGGCAGGAGCGATCCCAATCCTATTCCCACAAAGCCCAGCACGAAGCTCAGCAAGCCGCGCATGTTCGGGGACAAAAGACGGCTGACTATCCCGGCAGCTTCACCACCTTGTGATTGGATCGTCATATCCTCCACCACATAGGCCAGGGGCAGGATGGAGCCAAAAATAAAAGCACAGTAGGCGCCGAGCGTATTCGCCCGTTTCCAGTATAGTCCCGCGACCAGAGCCGCGAGCCCTCCGGCGTAATAAATCGTGGTCACGTCCAAAAGATAACGAAAAGCAGTACCTCTAAGCTCATGCCAAATGCCGAAAGACAGCATGAGGGCGCCGATGATGATGACAAACAAGCGTGCCAGAAAAACCCGGTCTTTTTCCGAAAGGCCCTCCGTCCGCAAAGGGCCGATAATGTCTTGCACGATAACGGCGCTCCAAGCCAGTATGTAGCTGGAATCGGTTGACATTGAAGCGGCAAACATCCCGGCCATGAAAAATCCAAGCATACCGACCGGAAGAATCTCGGAGAAATATTTCGGCATGCCGGCGGCGGCATCGAATTGTGTGCCCAAATAAATCGCCGCGCCGATGCCCCAGACGATGGGCAGAAAAGCCCGGCCGAGAAACATCAGGCTCGTGGCCTTAAAAATGGCTTTGTTCAACTCGGGGTTTTGCGCCGCGAGCACGCGCTGAGCCACCGGCTGCCACAGGATGCAACCGGAGATCGCGAACACCGACCAATAGGCGATGAACGACCAGCCGTACTCCGGGTGAGAAATCGGATTGAACGCCGCGTTGCCATAGAGACTTTCAGCCTGTTCGAACATGTCGAGAAAACCGTGCTGGCCAAAAACAAAAAAGGTTGCGAGCAGCATACCAATGGCCAGCAGGATGAACTGCAAGAAATCCGTCACCACCACCGTGACCATTCCCCCCAGCACCGTGTAAATCACCACCACGACAACCAATACCGTCATAGTGAGATGGATATGCGTCTCTGGAATAGCAAGGAACTGCACCATGAACACCGCACCCAGCTTCAAGAAGACGCCCAGGCTCAGCACTCCGGCAACGACCAGCAGCAACGCGCCCAATATCCGAACCCCTTTGCTATAACGCAATTCGAAATATTCGGTGATGGTCATGATTTCGAGCCGGCGCACGCGTTCCACCACGAAGCCCGTGCTGCCGATGAGGAGATAAGCCGCGGACCAAATCACGCCGATGATAAAGGCGGCAAACCCGTAGCGAAAGCCCTGCTCGGCGAAATACATCACGGTCACGAGCCCGAGCTCGGTGGCAACCAGCGAGGCGACGCCGAGATGAAAACGAATCCGCCTGCCGGCAACCAGAAAATCCGCGACGGTTTTGACGCGCTTTGTCGCTGTCACGCCTACGAGAAATGTAATGGCGATGTAAGCAAAGACAAAAAGCCAATCCCAATTGGAGAATTTCATGTCGGTTTCTCGAATAAGTCTCGGAAATATTAAGGACCCATTACCTGATTTTTGCAGATGCTGCAACAAAAACTCTTCGCAGGGCAAACCTCAATCATCACTTCTTGCCCCGGCTCACGTACTGCAACCGCAGCGCCGGGGACGTGATATTCCGCCATTTTCGATTGGATGTAATCCTCCACTTTGTCGGCTTGTACGAACGCTGCTTTGCAGAGCAGAAGAACGAAGCCAAGAACAGTTACAGGCTTATGTTTCATCGAGATTCACCTCTCGGGTGGCTTGGTCCCTTGTCAAGGAAGATTACACAACGCGCTGGAGATTTGTGGCATGAATCTTCGGCAGCGAGAGCATCCAACTATCGATCAGCCGTCATCCAGACGTTGGCGAAAGGCTCGCCTTCGCGGAAAATCACAGGAAAATACGGACCGGCATAGTAATCGCCATTTCCGGGCTGGCGTAACGTATTGCTAGTGTGATCCTCCGATGATGAGCCGGCACGATAGCGTGCGCCGTCGGGAATCAAGTGGATAGCGATGGAAATACGAGGCCGATTGCTGGTATTGGCGCGGCTACCATGAATGGTGAGATTATGATGAAAGCTCACGCAACCAGCCGGCAACACGGCTGGGACGGTATTGAACTTGTGACCGGTTTTCTCCTCAATCCGTTTGATTTGCGCTTCGATATCTTGCTGGTAGAAATGATTCTCATCTAACAACCCCCATTTATGGCTGCCGGGCACGAACTCCATGCCTCCGTTCTTTTCATCAACATCTTCGAGTGCGACCCAGGCCGTCAGCGCTTCGTTGCAGTCGAGGCACTGCCAATAGCCCTGATCCTGATGCCAACCGATATTGCCGGCGATGCCACTTTGAGGAGGCTTGTATAAGAGTTGATCATGCCACAGACGTATGCCCTTGACGCCGGCCAGGCGGGCGGCAATCTTGCCGATTCGCACGTCGAGCACAAGTCTGGCCATGGTCGCGTCCGTCCAATAGGCATTGTTAACTTGCACGAGCTTGGAAGTGTCGCCGGGCTGCGGGTCGCGGCTCAACGGTGGCCGCTTGGTTTCGTATTCACCGGCAACGACTTTGTGGTGATGCTCACGAAATTCCCCTAGCTCCTCGTCGGAAAAGAGCTTGGGGCTGAGCCAGTAACCGTGTTCTCTGAAGAAGGTAATATCCCCGGCTGTGGGAAGCTCGAATACGTTCATAAGTCTCCTCCGATGGAGTCGGTTGGTCGCTCCTCAATCCGTTAGGCGCTTAGCCATTCAAACTCAGAATAAAATTCTAACTTTTTTGTCGCCAACGGATAGATTTAGACCAACGGATGAAAAGACTAAAGGTTTTATCCGTTGGTCTAAATCCACCCATTGGGACGCCCGCAGTGGCAGGGCAAAGGATCGCAAAGGAAAGCGCTGCTTGAACCTTGCGTCTCTATCCTGCCCTCACGGGACTGCTCGGATGGCCGTTCCCAGCTTACGCAGCTCCTGCCAACAACGGAACAGCGCTCGCGGCACGTGGAAACAGCCCTTCCACTTTCCTCCTTTGAGGGGCAAAAGCACTTCGCCACCGCGGTTCAGATAGCCATACCATTCGCCGTACTGCGGATCCGGGAAATGGCTCCAGGTGTAGTCGTGCAGTTTTTCAAACCACTGCCAGCATGCTGCTCGCCCGGTGAGCGTATAGCCCATCAGCATGGCGACCAGCGCTTCCACGTGCACCCACCACAGTTTTTGATCCCACTCCAACTGCTGTGGCGGCTTGCCTTGCGCATCCAAAAAGTAAAAAATGCCGCCGTATTTTTCATCCCAGCCAAATTGCACAGTGGAGAGCGCGGCGCCCACGGCCCGATCAATGGTCGTGTGATCGCCGCGTTTGTGGGCAATCTCCATGACAAACCACATGCTCTCCAATCCGTGGCCGGGATTGATCAACCGGCCCTCAAAACAATCCAGACGGCTGCCATCCGGCGCCACGTGTTCGTAGATGATGCCCCGTTCCTGGTCGAGAAACGTATTCATGATATCGTGCACCAAGTCGTCCGTATTGGCTTGCCGCTCTGCGTCTTTAAGCAGCCAGCTCATTTCCAACGTCAGGTTGGCGAGTATCATCGGCAGAGCAAAGGAACGCAGGGGGCGAGTGCCGGGCACAATTTTGGAATATTTGCCTTTAGGGTTTTCTTGACGGGCCAGGACGTTGTTGTAGGTTTGCAGCGCAATATCCCGGCTCGCCTCCTCTGCCGTCGCTCGCGCAAATTCGCTGAATGCCATGGCCGCAAAGCAGTCGGAAAATATATTGTAGGGCTGGACGAGTGCATTGCCTCGCCGGTCCAATGAGAAATACCAGTTGCCCTCGCTGTCACGGCCATGTTTTTTTAGAAAATCAATACCGTGCCTGGCGATATCCAGCCATTGCTGGCGTTGCTCCAGGCGGTTGAAGAGCATGGAAAAAGTCCACGCCTGCCTTGCTTGCAGCCAGGTGAATTTGTCGGTATCGTAAACCGTGCCGTCGCGGCCGAGGCAGGAGAAGTAGCCGCCGTGCGTGCGGTCGATTGAGTATTTTTCCCAAAAGGGGATCACCTCCTCGAGCAACGCCTCGTGATATTGATTTTCATACTCGCGGTATCCTGCCGGCATACACCGCCCTTTCCATGGTTGGAATCAAATCCTGGAGCTGAAGATTTGCAATTCAAGATTTGCCCTCGACAAGATGCACAATCTGGTCGAAGCGTTCGATAATATAGTCGGCTTCACGAAGCGATTCCCGGGCGCTGGTATTGGAGATGGCTATCGTCAAGAGCCTTGCGGCTTTGGCCGAGGCGACGCCAACCTCGGAATCTTCTATTGCGATCACCTGCTTTGGAACAAAATTCAATCTCGCCAGACAAACGAGGTATGGATCGGGGTGCGGTTTGTGCTTTGCATAATCCCCTTCAAGAATAAAAGCTTCGAAGAAGTCGTAGAGCCCGTGATATTTGAGAGTGTTGATTGCTACCGGCTTTTCTACGGAAGACACCAAGGCGAGCACGTACGTTTGTGACAAGAACTTCAGAGTACTTTTCACAGAGGGATAGAGAGGTGGTGGTGAGTGTTTTGATTGATGGATCACGATTTCATTCTTGCGTTTGGCGGCTCTTGCCGCGATATCCTCCGGCAGGTGGAATGAGGCAACGAGCGACACAACACTTACACCCAGGAGGGCTTCCGGCTCGAGGTTTACTTCGAGCTCCAATTCGTTTATGACTCCTTGCCATGCCTGGTAGTGCATGGGTTGGGAATCGACAATGACGCCGTCAAAATCTATTGCCAGAGCTTTCGTTTTACTTCGTTTCATGCCGTTTGACCGTTAAGACACCAACACTCGCAAGCAGGATCACACCTTGAGTATGCCATAGCCGTGTGAATCGTCTCATTCCACTTTCATCGCACGCGTTCGCTTTCCTATTCCGCTTTCGTTGAACGCCTCAATCTGGAAATAATACGTGGTGCTCTTGTCCATGCCGGTGAAGTAATACTCATTGGCGCCGTACACCAGAATGCTGTTATAGAGGTTATCCGGCGCCATCCCGGTGTAAATCGTATAACCAATGGCCTCATCCGATTGCCGCCACTTGAGCCAGGCATTGCGGCGTTCGCTTTCGCCGCGAAGCGCGAGAAAATTCTTGACTGTATCAGGCACTGTACCGGCGCGATTGCCAAA
Organism: bacterium; assembly: GCA_050732395.1. GTDB lineage: Bacteria > Zhuqueibacterota > Zhuqueibacteria > Zhuqueibacterales > Zhuqueibacteraceae > JBIOXB01. Next base: position 24,044 of record JBOHQX010000189.1, on the reverse strand, counting down.
CACGCGAAAACCGCTCAGGGCGAATTTTCCCGTAGGTACGTGTACGTTTTCTATTCTCAAATAACGGGCCGGCGCCGGTTGTTGCAGTTCGACGTAATCATGCGGCACATCGGTTCGGTTGTTGGTCTTGTCGACCAGCGCGCTCCAGTTGTTCCCATCTATGGAGGTGGAAACGAGATATTGATGAAATATGTTCAATTGTTTGCCCATGAGCTCGGCATTCTGGTCGGCATAGTTGATCTGGAGGGCGTGCACCGTACAAACCGATCCGAGATCGCTCTGTAGCCATTCACCTTTTTCTCCAGTCGCCGCGCTCCAATGCGTTTTGATGTCTTCATCGACGGCGAAATTCGGAAGATACCCGCCATAGGTGGAGGATACCGTCACCGGCTTATTGTAATTCAGCAACATCCAACCGGTGAAGCGGCTTTGTAAATGATCGGCTTTGCCGTCCGGCAGGTAGTGGGGATAATCGCCATATGCCGTGTTGCAGTATAATACGTCATGACCATCGAACCCGGCGGGCCATAGGCCAAGGCGGCGCTCGAAATTGTTTTTCACTGAAATGGCGATCGTGGCGACGTGCCACCAATTACCGAACTTGTCCTGGAAGGTCGCACCGTGTCCCGCCCCGCGACCGAAGCCTCCGGGCTTGTATGAAAACGGGTTGTGCGGCTGATACGTGAAGGGCCCGAGCGGGTGCTCACCGACGTATACGCCGTCGGCATAGCCGCTGAACTCGGTCCCAGGCGCGGCGTATTGCAAATAGTATTTGCCGTTGTGCTTGTTCATCCACGCACCTTCGATGAATGGGCGCAGGAACGTGTTGTCGGCATGCTCGCCGAAACGCTCCCAGCCGTGAAGGTCATCGTGCAGGCGAAGCAATTCCTTTCTTTCGCCGAGGGGTTGTAGTCTCCTCCGGTCAATCTCCTGGCCGTAGATGGGGTACGTGTTGCTCGAGCCCCAATAAACGTACAAGCGCTGGTCTTCGTTCAAAAAAAAAGCAGGATCCCAGGCGCCGACCTGGAAAGAATCCACCGCTTCGGTCCAGGAATCTATGGTTGGGTTCGTGCTCATCCACAAAGGAAAGCTTTTTGTATGCGTCGAACCGATCAGCAGGAGCGTATCACCCACTGCGACGGCGGCCGGCGCACAAAGCTCGTCATAGACTTTATGATACGGCTTGAGAAATTCGCGGGGCACGAATTTCCAATCATACAAATCGGAGCTCCACCAATACCCGTATTGATTGGTGGAAAAGAGAAAGTAATGACCCTTGAACAGCGCAATGACCGGATCAGCAGTGGTCCGGTGCTTTCCCTGCTCGGAAAAATTCGGAATTGCACCATAGGCATAATCAATGTTGAGAGGATTGCAGTAGGTTTTGGGCTGCGCCCAACCGATGCCTACGGTTGCATGAATAAAGAGCAGAAAGAGAAAACCGAGCTGCCGGAAAGTGTTTTGCATCTTGAACTCCAAATGATCGTTGTCTTTCCACCGCCAAGGCGCCTCAAAGGGCCGAAATCTCGTTGTCGGATTTTTACAATACCTCCGGCTATATTTATGCCATATTAACTTGACAATGTTAACTTAACCGCAAAGGGCGCAAAGAAGACGCTATGCACGCAACGTGGGATATGTACCCAAGCGAGCTTTGCGCATCCTTGGCGACCTTTGCGGTTAGATGGTTTCAACTTAACATTGTCAAGTTAACACTTGAATAACTTCATTGCAAGAGCGCACAAACGCCAGTCGTCAAAAAGTTCTTGCAACCATAAGCTGTGTTTTGTAGTTAAATCTGCTCTAAAGAAATTTCTGAAAGCGTTTAATATAAGCATGACAGGCGGTTTGAAAATAAGATCGTTCACCGCCACCTTATCCTTCAATATTACGGCTCCATTCTCGGCCCGCAATTCGAAAAAGGCCTGGCGAATCTCAAACGAGTCTGCGAAGCGTTGCCGGAACATTCGGCAGTCCCGTCCGGCAGCATGTGAGGGCGTGGAAGCTGAAATCTGGCCTGTCGAGTTTTGATTTTTCCGTTCGTCTTGTAGAAGGAGCACTCCTCGCATGTTCAAACGCGGAAATCGGCTGTTCGCGGCGGCAACGATCTCGCTTTTCCTGGTTGCCGCTGCCCACACGCTCGGCCACTTTGCCGGCGTGCCCGAGGACGCCGCGCTGGCGGCGGTTGCCAATTCAATGCGCGGCTACTCCTTCGATCTCGGGATGGGCATGCACCCCAGCTTCATGGATATTCACGAGAGCTTGAGCTTGACGATGTCTCTTTTCTTGATTTTCCTCGGCATACAAAACTTAGCGACGCTCGCTCTTGCTCCGGAAGCGAAGCAGCTCCTGCGCACTCTGGCTTTGATCAATTTCTTGTGCGCCGGCGCGCTCGTAGTTCTTTATGCCGCTTACCGCGTGCCGCCGCCGCTCATCAGCTTCGCTGTCGTGAGCGTGTTGTTCCTGTGGGCGTGGTTTTCATCGCAACGGAGAGAGAAGGTTGGATAGAGGGATTGGATGGATTGATGGATTAATGGATTGTTGGATCAATGGGCGACACTCAGGCATTGCGCCAACTATCCATCAATCCAGCAATCCAATTATCCAACAATCCATCAATCCATTTCGACGTTCAATTCATTTTCATCATCATTTTTCAGGTAAGGAGGTTGTTATGGCTGCACCGGTGGTTCATTTTGAGATCATGGGCAAAGACGGCCTAAAGCTGCAAAAATTCTACGCCGAGTTGTTTGGATGGAAAATTCAAAACATGGCGGAGATGGGAAACTACGGCATGTCGGAAACGGGCGCAAACGGTGACAAAATTGGCAGAGGCAGCATCGACGGGGGCGTGGGCGGCACGCAACCGGGTGCGCCGAACTATGTCACGGTTTACATCCAAGTGAAAGACATTGATTCCCATCTGAAAAAAATTTCCGGCATGGGCGGCAAAACCCTTGTGCCCAAAACCGTCATTCCCAACGTGGTCACTTTCGCGCAGTTTTCCGATCCCGAAGGGAATGTGGTGGGGCTGGTAGAAGGCTGATTGCTATTCTTGAAGGAGACGTGGCGGCAAACAGCCACGTCTCCTTCTACAAAATGATCTACGATTTGCGACAAACGATTTGCGATTTCAGACATTGATAAATTGTTCGTGAATCGTCAATCGCAGATCGCTCATCGTAAATCATTAGTAATTTCAAACGTCATTGTTTTCATAGAGATTTTGATACTACACAACGCACCATGTACTGCGCGGTGCTTCTCTCATGTACCATGCCGAACACCCTCCTCCTTCATAACTCACCCCGCTCGATTCTTCCTGCCTAGCTCAGAGTATTTTTCCAAGCGCAACAGGCTGGCGATTCGTCTCGTAGAAACAATTGATCACCTGTGCTAATTCATTGCCTCACCTAAAGATACTTTCTTCCAGATGCGCCGGCTTCGCTTCCCACATGGCTGTGCACTGACGTGGCAAAATCCTGTCACGGCAAAATTACCGTTTGCCGGCCTTCTGCTGGCATGTCACTTGCGCAACTACTCGCCGAATCCAATCGAGCTGCTGATGCAGCAGTGCAAATGACGCAGTGCGGCGCGGGCATGCCTGAAACTTGATTGCGCAGCGTCAAAGCAAGCAGAATGAATCGGCAATACTTTCACAACCAATTGCGAGGAAGAGGCAATGAAGAGAAATTTCTGGATGACAATGGCGGCGACGGCAACGGCGGTTTTCATTTTGGCGGGATGCGACAAAAACGATCCGGCGTCGTCCAATGAGAATAGCACGATGGCGACGGAAGATGCGGCGGAATCCATTGCCAGCGCGGTGGGCTCGGACAACGGCGGCGCAATGGACCAGCTTGCGGACGTTGCCGAGCTGGCGAGCATCGCCGGCATTCAAGGACAGGACGGTGCGGCTCTCGGCAAACGCAATGAAGCTGCGGACGTCGATACCAGCTATGATCCCGGCACGGGCACGTGGACGGTGATCATTTCGCGCGAACGCGGCAATCCCGACGGCCCATATTACGCCGCTTTCAGCAGGACTTACACGTATCAATTCTTGAACAAGGACGGCCAGCCGCAGAAGTATTGGCGGGTGCGCAATGGCGGGCAGGTCGATACGGCCTACACGATTAAATTCAACATCGTCGAAGGCACGGGCACACATCGCACACCGCGCTTGTCGCAACAGCTCACGGATTTGAGCGGCGCATTTACGGCCACAGGCACGAACACACCACTGATTACCGTCAACGGCACCTATTCCCGCTCAGCCGTGGACACCATCACCACACGCAACGCCGTGCGTACGTTGGATTACACCTTGTCGTTGAATTTTATCGATATCAAAATTCCACGCGGCACCCGCAGTATTTACGCCAGCCAAATCACCGGCACGATTACCGGCAACTACACCGCCACGGCCACCTTCCAACGCGGTTCCCTGTACAGCGAGAAAAACATCGACCGCGACTTCACCATCACGCTCGGCGGCGGCAACGCCAGAATCAGGATCAATGGTTTGGATTTTGTCGGGGATTTGTTGCGCGGAGAGCTGAGGTGATGGCTTAGCTTGTCGTGTTGGCGAAGCCTGCCGGAACGGAAAAAGAACCCACAAAGCCCGGAGCTCATCTCTTCGCTCCGGGCTTTGTGGGTTATGTGCTTTAAGAACCAAGTGTAGAATAAAACGCTGAAAGTTTTTCGACAGGATAAACAGGATTTACAGGATGAAGCTCGATCCTGTTCATCCAGTAAATCCTGTCAAAAAAATTGCGGCAGCGACTTCTGTTTTCAGCCCGATAGGGCCCTTCAGCGGATTGCCTGAAAACTGGCGTAGAAGATTACTCTGTGGAACTGCTGTACTTCCTTTCAATGAGCTTGATGATCTCTTCATCACTCTTCGCTTGCAGGCGAGGATATTTTTTGCGAAACATGTTCAATATTTCCTCGTCTGTGGAATTATCCGCACTTGGAACGGCGGCGCGAAAATTATGAAGGGCGGTTGCCGTTTCAAATTCCATCTCCTCATCAAAGGAAGTGGCCCCCTGAGCCTTCTGCATGCTTTGATGATTTCCTTCCACCGTCATCGTCGCAGGAACAATGCTGATAACTCCAGTGAAAAAACCAATTAGATAGTCGACGAATGAGAGTTGAGTCTTAACTCTTACTGCCTTCAAATCGTTTTCAGCAATGATTTTTTCCGTGGAGTTGTTGGAAATTGGCACGGCGCCCTAGAGAGCATACCAGACTTTTTGAGATTTCTTGAAGTCCGTTTGGCTCCCCTCCGGAAGCATGGTCACTGAAGATTGCCGCGGCGCGGTATATTGTATGGTGTAGCATCCTGAGCACAAGCATGCGAGCAGTGCAATAAGCAGAAGTTTGCCCATGAAAAGTCCTTTCGATAAGCTTGTTAGGTTTTAGAATCGCAGCGCTCTCAAATGAGAGATGGTGGGAATGTTCGTTTACCGCGAAGTGGACAGTTGAGACTGTGCCACCCTGATTCGTTTGCTCAACTGTACAACCGAACTTACTCGTTCATATTGTTTACCGGCATGGCAGTAGGGTTGCAGAAAACCATCAAGGCAGTTTCTTGGGGGCTGAGATCTTGAACACCAAATACCTTTACAAACAGAGCAAGTTTTTCTCCCACGGCAATGAAATCAAATAATACTTCTGTGTTCCCATTCCGTGGTCGATTTTTCTTGCCGGTTAGAGGCGAAGCTTCGTTGGATAGTCACGGTTCATCGATGTTGTGGAGGGGATTGGTGAGGATGGCATTTCGAACTACTAGTGCGCTGTTACCTTGATTTTTGTAGTCTCGAGCCCTTATGGTCGCTGTCGAAGCAATTGAATTCGAGGGTTGCGACAATGCCCCCACACAAGCTTACTCCGATTGTGCACCGTGAGATTAGAAAGCCGAATTTTCCAAAGCGTAAGATTGCTTGATATCCCACGGAGTGAACCTATGAGCAAACGAGTTGTTTGAGCGAAGAGCGCAAGTGCGCGGAGTGAGAACAACGAGCCTGACGTTGTAGATTTTGTCTCTATCGCTATTTATGTTCGGGTAATCATGAATACGCCGAAGGCGTTAGACACCAGAGCCGAGGGTAGCGCGTAGCGCACCCTCGGTAAATGAACATTATAATCAAGAACCCTGAAAGGGCTCAACAAAAATGGGGGGCAAGCATGCCGCAATCGCTCGTACAGGTCTATTTACACATTGTGTTCTCTACCAAGAAACGGCGGCCTTATTTGAACGACCAGAACTTGCGGGAGAAGACACACGGCTATATGGCAGGTATCTGCAATAATCTCAACTGCCCGGCGTTGATAAATGGCGGTATCGAAGATCATACGCACCTCCTAACGCGCCACTCAAAGATCTTGACGATTTCGGATTTCTTGCGTGAGCTGAAGCGTTCATCATCGATATGGATAAAAACCCAGAGTGAGGAATTGTCAACTTTTCAGTGGCATAATGGGTATGGCGCGTTTTCTGTCAGTCCGTCGCACGTCGAGCAGGTAAAAACCTATATCGCCAATCAGGAAACGCATCATCACAAGGAGTCCTTTCAGGATGAATTTCGGCGTCTGTGCAAGAAATATGGCATTGAAATCGATGAGCGCTATGTCTGGGATTAAATGTATTTGTGTGGAACCCCGATTGGGGTTCCATGGAATTGGGATATTGGTTCCCACCCAGGGCGCCCATGGGATGGGCGCCCTGGGCTGTGGAGTGAAACGCCTTCGGCGTATTAGAAAAAAATGGCTAAAACTATGGACTATTCACTGCAACCCATAGTCCTCACATATACAAATTAAAGTAACAGTGTACTAGTACCCTGTCACCATAAATTTTGAAGCCCCCGCCCCTTGCGGGCGGCAGCCTGGAGCAGTGACCCAGGGGTCTGGATTACAAGAATTAAGGTGACAGTGCACTAGTTTACAAGCAACCGCCGCGGCTTCACTCTACCTGCAGCAACCATGCCTGCAAATAACGCCCCTCGGGATGGTAAAGACTGACTGGATGGTCGGGCGCATGGCCGCGATAGCCGAGAATGCGTACAAATCTTTTCGCATCCGCGGCCGCCGCGAAAATGATTTTCTGGAAGAGGTCCGGAGAAATCGGTTGCGAACAGGAGCAGGTGAACAGCAATCCGCCGGGCGCAATGATTTTCATGGCCTGCAAATTGACGTCTTTGTAGGCGCGCGCCGCATTTTCGACTTCCTTTTGACGATGCGCAAAAGCGGGCGGATCGAGGATGATAAAATCAAACCGCTGCGTCGTGGCGCGCAAGAATTGGAACATGTCCGCCACGACGAAATCTTCTGCAACGGCAGACAGGTGGTTCAACGCAAGATTCCTTTTCGCCCACGAGATTGCGGCGGCGGAAGAATCCACCGTAACGACGTGCGCCGCGCCCGCCTGCGCCGCATAAACCGAGAAAGCCCCGGAATACGCAAAACCGTTCAGAATTTTTCTCCCGCCTGCAAGCTCTGAGATCCATTTGCGGTTCTCGCGTTGATCGAGGAAGAATCCGGTTTTTTGCCCTTCATATAAATTGACTTCGAAGCGCATGCCGCTTTCGCTGATTTCCAGCGCCTGCGGAGGCTCGTTTCCGGCCAACGCTCCGAGCGCAGGTTCCAGCGCTTCTTCGCGCAACGCGGCGGCGGTGCTGCGCTCGAAAATCCCCGCGGGCTGAAAAGTGCTTTGCAAGCTTGCCACAACGTCCTGGCGCCAGCGCACCATGCCCAGGGTGCTCATTTGAATCACGAGGAAATCAGCATAGCGATCGACGATCAGGCCCGGCAAGCCATCACCCTCGGCATTGACGACGCGATAGGCATTGGTAAAATCAGGGCTCGAGGGCGCGGTCGCTCGGTGCAACAGCTCTTGGCGCAGCAGCCAGGCGGTGTGAATCTTTTTCTGAAAAAACGCCCGATCGATAGGTTCATCCTGCCACGCCAGCATCCGGCAACTGATTTGCGAATGAGGATTGTAGAATCCTCTTCCGATCAAGCTGCCTTCGCTGGCGCGCACGTCAACGATTGCGCCGGGTGGTGGATTGCCGGTGAGGCGCTGCACTGCGCCGGAGAAAATCCACGGATGGAAACGCCGCACGGAGCGGTCGCGATCAGGCTTGAGGTATAGATCGTACATGAAGTCAAAGTCTTTCCGAATCAGCGATAATCAGTTCTGTATTCCTGCGCCGGTTCTTGCGCGGCGCGGATATTAATGGGCACGCGCCCGAGCAAACGCCCTCTCTCGGTCTTGACTTCCACGCGCCAATCCCCCGGCACGGCGTTGAGCTTGCGCGTGAAGCCGCGCCAGCCGCCGTCACGCCCGCCGCGAATGCCGTATCCGATTCTGTCCGTCGTGACCCAATCTCCCTCGGCGTTTTTCGTTTGCCAATGATGCACGATGCGCTCGCTCAGTGCCGTGGGTGCGAACACGGCGGCAAAACAAAATACCGTGTCGCCGGGCGTGTACTCAAAGGTGCTGTCATCCTTTTTGAGGATCTGCCACCACGCGGGTTGGCTGTAGCGCACCTCGTAGCGGTCTTCGCTGCGCTTCACGCTGCGATAGATGCCGCTGTCTTTCAGCGCCAGCGGCACGGGCGGAATCCAGTTGAGAAAGTAGAGCAGAACCATGCCGGCGAAGATGGCGAGCGGCGGCCAGCCTAAGCGTTTGAGGAGCCCGGCGTCTTTGAACACCGCAGTGCCGTAAATTGCGCAGAGGATACCGGCCGTCAACGCCAGCGCCATCAAGCCGCTGATGATGAACATGAAAACATTCAGAACATGCGTAATGGTCGGCAAAAAGAACGTAAAGAACGCGAAGCTGCAGAAGAAGTGCACGGCGATTTGCCGGCGCAGAGTCTGTAAACGATGCGAGTAAAACTCATTCGCGAGCAGCAGCGCGATGAGCAATCCGACGAAGAGATAGGATTTTGCCACGCCCGCGCTCTTGAAATAGAAAACGACATAACTCGAAAGCAAGCCGCCCAATAGAAAGTTGATGCCGAATACGACCCACTCCAAATGTCTCACGAGCCAGGCCGGCTGCCACCGCTGCTGTTCGACCAGCGCCCACAGCACCAATAAAACGCCGGAAGAAATCGTATAGGCAAAGAGAATGGCGTTGTCGAGAGCCAGATCGATGCGCGTCAGTGTGAGCGAGTCATAGAGAAATCCAGCGATAAAGGCAATGATGGGGATTAGTTTCTCATAGCGCCGGTAAGTCCGTTCCGCTCTTGCCTTGACGGCTTTGCCTTGTTGCAAGCGCGCCTGGTAAAATGATTCGCTTTTGCGTTTGTATTCGTCCAGGCGCAGGCGCGCGGCGTGCAGTTGTTTTTGGAACATTTCTCCTCTCCGTACAATAGTCACACGGCGGCGATCAAATTACCATAAAATAATAATGTGACAATGTCAAGCCGGCCCGCATGTGGTGAGGAGGTGTATTCGCCTGTCGAAAAACCTCTTGCGTATCTGCGCCCATGATGATAAATTATTTGCAATGGTGAGTTGGCTCGCACGCAATGCTTTCCAGTCCTAGGAGGTTCACTTATGCCGTCATTTGATATCGTCAGCGAAGTCGATTTGCAGGAAGTCGACAACGCGATCAATAATACCAAAAAAGAGCTGGCAACGCGCTACGACTTTCGCAATTCCAAAACCGCGCTCGAGCTCGACAAAAAGGAAGGCAAGCTCTCGCTGCACACCGAAGACGAGATGAAAGTGCGCGCCCTGCAGGAAATGCTGTCGGTGAATTTGTCCAAGCGCAAAATCGATCCACGCGCGGTGGAATTCGGCAAGGTCGAGCCGGGGCAAGGGCAAAGTGTGAAGGTTGAAATCAAGATTAAGCGGGGTCTTGATCGTGACACGGCGCGTGACCTGGTGAAAATGATCAAGGACACCAAGCTCAAAGTCCAAGCCGCGATTCAAGACGAGCAAGTGCGCGTGACCGGCAAGAAGATCGACGATTTGCAGGCGGTTATCAAAATGCTGCGCGAAAGTTCGGTGAATGTGCCGTTGCAGTTTGTGAATATGAAGACTTAGTGCCTGCGTCGAATTTATAGAAACGACGAAGAGTTTTATCCGATGGAGCCGCCCGCAAGGCCACGGTTTTCAGCTTAACTGAAAATCCGTTGTAGACTTTTTCCGAAAAACGCCTCATGCGCAACGTTCAAGCCTGGATTTGGGGCGCCAATTTTACCTCACTTTGAGTCCATGATACCGGCCCTGAAAATACAACAGCGGCGGCTGGCTCTCGCCCAATCCCATTGCCAAGACTTGCCCGACAAAAATGGTGTGATCCCCGCCGTCATGAGCAACGACCAGCTTGCAATCCAGCCATGCCAAAGCTTCCTCGAAAACCGGTGCTCCGGTCGCAACGCGGCGATAGGGCACGCCCTCATAGCGCTGCTTGGCGTCCAAATCATTGTTGGAGAATCTCTCCGCCAGGTATTGCTGCTCTGTTTTCAAGATATTGACGGCGAAATTTCGGCTGGCAACAATCAAATCGTGGCTGAACGCTTGTTTGTCCACGCACACCAAAACCAGCAGCGGCTCCAATGACACCGAGGAAAAAGCATTGACGGTCAGGCCATGAATTTTGTCACCGCTGCCAGTGGTGACAATCGTGACCCCGGTGGCAAACGAGCTCATCGCCAGGCGAAAAGTATCAGGAGACAGGGGTAAGGTATTTGATTGCATCTTTATGCCGATGAATTACGTACTGTTTGTCGTCATAGGAGCCGCGTTCCAGAGGAATTTTGAGACAATATAAAGTAGCGCAGTGCCAAAAGCAAGTTGCGCCAAAATGCTTGACAATAAAGGCAGGGTTGTATTAATTGTTGTCGTGCAAAAACATTTCTATTTCAGACAGTTGAATTGAACGGGAGGTGCCGTGGCGAACAACCGTCAGAACGTCGTGCTCGGCAGCATCTTTGTGTTGATCGGCTTGATATTCTTGAGCGTCAATATTCTAGATTTCAATTGGGAGCAATTATGGCCGCTATTCATGCTGGCGGGTGGAGTGGGATTCTTGGTTGGTTATTTTGCCAATCGCCGCAATTACGGCTTGCTCATGCCGGCGACGATCATGATGCTTTATGGCGGGTTGTTTCTGTACTGCGCGTTGGTCGATTGGAACAGCATGGAATACATGTGGCCCACCTTCATACTCGGCCCGGGCCTTGGATTGCTTCTGATGTACGTCGGTGGCCGGCGCGAAAGCGGGTTGTTGATTCCAGCGTCCATTTTAATCGGTTTGTCCGCGATTTTCTTTGTGGTATTCGGACCGTTTCGGGAATACGCGCGCTACTGGCCCGTGCTCCTGATTCTCGCCGGCCTGGCCATGCTGCTGCGCCGGCGTGAAGAGGTGCCCCATTCCATGAAATAGCCCCTTGCGGTTTACCGACAGCCGCAAGGATTCTGCAGAAGCCTCCAAACATACCTTGTTTTGTGCGGTACCGCATTTGCTTTTTTTGCATCGAATGAACTCTCAAGGGAACAAATTGTCCCCGGCTCCCTGCTCATGAATTTGCTGTGGCCGCGATGGCGCATTCGGACGCAACTCGTCCTCTTCGTGTTGTTGCAGGTCGGCATTATTCTGGCGCTCGCCGGTTTTTATTTGCAGTGGCAAATGCGCCGGCAAATCGAGCAGGAAATGGCGGTGCGCCTGACCGCCTTGGCACAGTATGCCGCGCGCATCACGGAAAACGCCGTCGGCGTCGACGCGGTGAAAAGCCTGTTGCCGGGCGACGAACAATCGCGCACGGCAAAAGCGCTGCAGACCTGGCTCTCGCCTCTATTGGAAGCGGGCCGTCTTTCTCGCCTGGTGGTTTTCGATCGTGAACGGCAAATTCTTTTTGACAGCCAGCAGTCGCACTTGCTGGGCAGCGAATACGTCCGGTTGCGGTTTGATGAAAGGGAAATTGTCGGCGCCTGGAACGGTCAGGCGGTCGCGGCCCAGTTGTTTTTTGACGCCGCCGAGCAGCCTTTCAAGGCAGCATATGCGCCCTTGCTCGAAAATGGCCGTGCTGCCGCAATCATCGGCATTGAAGCGCAAGCTTCGGGTCTGGCAGCCGTCCGGGAAACGCAGCAAGTGCTCCTGAGCCTCGCCGGCCTGGGGTTGCTGGCGGCGGCAGTGAGTGGAATCATTTTTGCGCGCCAAATCACCAGGCCCTTGGAGCGCCTGCGCCAGGCGGCCAGGGCGATCGGGCACGGCGACAGCCGGGTAGATTTGAATTTCAAGGCGACTGAAGAAATCTCTTTTTTGGCACGCACTATGGAATACATGCGCGAGGCGATCGCGCAACGCGAACAAAACTTGCGTCTGATGCTGGCCGGCGTGGCGCATGAGATTCGCAATCCTCTGGGCGGCATCGAGCTCTATGCCGGCCTTCTCGAAAATGACGTGCCCGAGAATCTGAAACCACAAGTCCGGAAAATTCACGCGGAGGTACGGCGGCTGGAAAACATCGTGCGCGATTTTTTGGACTACGCGCGGCCGCATTCCAGCCAGCCGGAGGATTTTCTCCTGCTGCCCTTTTTAGAAGAATTGCATGCGCAAGCACGGGCTCTGCATGATCGCGTCAAATGGGCGCTGCGCGTACCCGCCCAGCTCGCCCTGCACGCCGACCGCGAGCAACTCCGCCGCATTTTCTTGAATTTGGTTCGCAACGCCGTCGAAGCCATGAACGGGGCCGGTGAAATTCAGGTCGTGGCAAAAATCGCGGGAGCGCATGCCACGATTGCAGTCATCGACAACGGCCCGGGCGTGCCGGCGGAGCTTGCCGAGAAGATCTTTGAGCCGTTCTTCACCACTCGTGCGCAGGGGAGCGGATTGGGCCTGGCCCTGGTGCGGCAACTGGCCGAACTGAACAAAGGCAAAATCGAGTTGCTCCGGCCCGAAGGCGAGTGCGGCGCGTATTTCAGGTTAAGCTTGCCTCTTGCCGCCGGGAGTATGCGGAGTTAGTGCCTGAATTCAACCTCAAATCCAAGTTGCCGAGCAAACTGAATCGTAAATCAACGAAAGAAGAAACCTTTGATCGCCTCGACAACCGGCTCCTGCCCGCAAAGAGCTTAACACATGACTCAATACCAAGCTCCCTACACGGTTTTCATCGTCGAAGACAACCCGGCCATGCGCGACGGCATTTTGCAGGTCGTGCAACGCATGGGATTACGGGTATCGGCCTGTGACCGGGCGGAAACGGCGCTCGAACAAATCACGAAGAATGCCCCGGAGATCTTGATCACGGATTATCGCCTTCCGGGAATGGACGGGCTGGCATTTTTGCAGGCGGCCCGACAGAAGCTTCCGGAGGCAGCGATCATTTTTATCACGGCCTACGGCTCGATCGAATTGGCGGTGCAAGCCATGCAAAACGGCGCGGCCGATTTCATCACCAAGCCTTTTTCCATGGATGAGCTCACCGTCAAACTCGATAAAATCATCAAACAGCTTCAGCAGCGCCGCGAGCTGGAACAGTTGCAGGAGCAGAACCTCTACTTGCGCGAACAAGTCGAGAGCCAGTTCAACTTCGGCGAAATCATCGGCCAGGCGCCGCCGATGCAGGAAGTCTTTCGTCTGCTGCAAAAGGTCGCACCGACGGATTCGAGTGTGATCATTTATGGTGAAAGCGGCACGGGCAAGGAATTGGTGGCGCGTGCGATTCACAAGAACAGCCGGCGCAGCAACGGGCCCTTCATACGCGTACACTGCGGCGCCTTGGCTGAAACGCTGTTGGAATCCGAGCTTTTTGGCCACGAAAAAGGCGCTTTTACCGGCGCCCTCAAACGCAAACAAGGCCGATTTGAGCTGGCCCACGGCGGTACAATTTTTTTGGATGAGATCGGAGACATCTCACCGGCTATGCAGGTGCGATTGCTGCGTGTGCTCCAGGAAAGAGAATTCGAGCGCGTCGGCGGCGAAGAAACCGTGCACGTTGATACCCGGGTGATTGCGGCTACCCATCGCGATCTCAAGAGCGAGGTGGAGGCCGGGCGCTTTCGCGAAGACTTGTATTACCGCCTGTACATTTTGCCCATCCATTTGCCGCCGTTGCGGCAAAGAAGCAGCGACGTGGGCCTGCTCATTCAACATTTCCTCAAAAAAATGGCAGCCGAGCTGGGCAAAGCCGCGATCAGAATTCAAGACGACGCGCACCGGCTCTTACTGGGGTATCACTGGCCGGGTAACATCCGCGAGCTCGAAAATATCATCGAGCGCGCCGCGGTTTTGTGCGATCAGGAAACGATTACCGTGAATGATTTGCCGCCGCTGGCCAAGGATCGCGCCGCGATTTTTGCGCTGCCGGAGGACCAGTGGGATTTGAACAAGACGCTGGAAGAAGTCGAGCGCGCGTTGATCGAGCGGGCAATGAAAAAATCCCATGGCGTCAAGGCGGAGGCCGCAAGGCTGCTCGGTATAAAGACGACAACGTTGCTTTATAAACTTTCAAAAAACCAGGACGCAAGCTCGCCTGAAGATGGGAATTGACAATATTGAAATCGTTTGCTATTTTTGAATGGCCAGAAATATGAGAGGCATCGGGTGCACCGATGGCGCCGGAGCAGAGTTAGAATCATTGAACACAAGGAATCAAGATGGGAATCGCGCTTGAAGAGCTTGACGCGCTAAAGAAAGGCGAACGCCAGCCTTTAGATACGCCCCTTTCCCAAAAGGCGCCGGATAGATCGCCAAAGCTCACTCTGGAAAAAGCCGACGATATAGCTGCGGGACGAGTTTTCGAATTGATTGATGGGAGGATCGTCTACAAAATGGCTGACGCAAAACATTCCAGAACCCAAGCCAGACTGTGCGGCAAATTGGTGAATTATTTCGAAAACAACCAGATTGGCCAAGTGTTCACGGAATTCACGCTACGTCTCTGGCCGGAAAATCCCCACGAAAGCCGCGTACCTGATCTTTCCATTATCTTCAATGAAAATCTAGCGCCTCAAGAAAGATATGCGAAGAGGGCGCCGGACATCGCGGTTGAGATTATCTCGCAAGATGATCGCTGGTCGGACTTGTTTGAAAAAGCCAATTTGTATTTTGAAACTGGAGGCCGCGAGGTTTGGCTGGTCGACCCTCTTCAGCAAGGGGTTTTGATCATGACACGCTCCGCTCGCCGTTGGGAGTGGAAGGAACTCGCCAGCCCCGAATTGCTGCCGGGGTTCTGTGTCGCACTGCAGGATATTTTTGCCTGGCCCGTTGCCGCACCTCTCACCGCCTCCACATAGCTTTGTTTGGATTCCCTATAAACGAAAATCGAGGATAGATGATCACGGGTCGCATATTCTTTTGCGATCCTCGATCATCTATCCTCGATCCTCGACTTCACAGCCGCGCGACCTGGCCCAGCCTGCGCTGCAGGCGCTCGGTTAAAGACTGTACCATCAACAAAACATTCTCGCCTTGTATTTTCTCTGCTGCCAGCAACTCACCGGTGTGCGCTTCGAAGAGCTGAACGTCAATGCGCAGCAACTCATGCTGCCGGGCTATGGCTCCGCAGATCATGTAATCGGCTTTGGTTTTTAGTGCGACGGCTTGTGCCGTTTCGAGTGAAAGGCTCGCGCTGTTCTTCTTACCTAAGGCGGCGAGGGCCTCATTCAGCTTGGTGCGACCGAGCAGGTGATACGAAGTGTTCTGCCGCAAGTCCGTAATGATCATATCTGCCAGGCCGGTGCACAGCCAGTTGTCCTTTTCATCCTGTGTGCGATTCTCGAAGTAGGCTACGGCGATGGCCTTTTTTGCTGCTGCCCCCGGTATTTTGCCGTAGGTCATGAACCCCGCCTGCGTCGCTTGGGGGTAGGAGGCCTCTCCCAACCATGACAGCGCCCGATCCGAGAAACCCTTCCATGACAACAAAGCCGCCAGAATCACGGCGAAAGAAAGCACTGGTACCATGTGCCGTACGCGCGTGCGTTTCGGCGAGGTCTTAACCTTCTCGACGGCAAAGGCCGGCAGCGCAGGCGCAACGGGCACACGGCCATTGTTCTCGGAAGCTGATGCAGGAACGGGTGCCGTCGCCACCGGCGCCATCAAGTTGGCATTCTGTGCCGGGGTAGCCGTGGAGACTTCGATGGCCGCCTGTCCGGGTTCTTTCAAGCAAACTTTGTAAATGTCGATTTTCTGGCGAATATTCTTCAAATCCTGCGGACCCATGTTGACGGTGACGATGGCGAGCTTGCTTTTCACGCGCTCGTAAACTTCCTTGGTGATGCAGATTCCGCCGGGCTCGGCCAGCGTTTGCACGCGTGCCGCAATATTCACCTCATCGCCGAACAAATCGCCGTCGACGATCATCACCTCGCCCAGGCTGATACCGATGCGAATGAAAATCTGATCGCTCTCCGGCTTGCCTTCGTTGTAGCGCTGAAAGCGCTGTTGCGCTTCCACGGCGCATTGCACCGCCACGACCGCACTGTCGAAATCGATCAAATAACCGTCGCCCGTGCTTTTAATGATACGGCCATTGTGTTTGCGCATGAGAAATCGGGTGATGCGGTTGTGATCGCGCAGCAGCTTGAGCGTCAAATGCTCGCTCTCTCCCATGCGGCGGCTGAAGCCTTTGATGTCCGTGAACATCACCGCGGATAGCTTGCAGATATTCTTGTTCGACATCGAAGCCTGATAGAAGAGCGGGGCTGCGTTGCTTGATTCCATGAAGAGGTGCTCCGAGTGTAGCATGCTGTTTTTGACTTTGACTTTGCGTTGATCTCGCAAAAAAAAAACGGAAGGCCTTTCGATGTATAGTCCTAGTTGCAATGTTGAACGGCGAAGGCCTCCGTTGTCAATTGCCACTGACAATTAGCAAGCCATATGCCAGAAAATCGCATCTGAAAATAAACGATTTACGTATTCGAATATTCCCTGATGGAATACAAATTTGTTTGATGATGAGACGGCTCGAAACGGTGAGACACCCTAGAGGTGTTGCGAGCGAAGGCTTTGTTTCGATGTCAGGCGGACAAGCGGCAGCGCGCCATTGGGTACATCTATTTGTGTGGTTTCTTGATCCGTGCGAAGTTCGTTGCGCGGTTCAAGGCTTTGAGAATCTCTTCGTGAATTGTTATTCAGTGAGTGTTTTTTCTTCTTTTCCTTATATCCACAGCAAGCCAGGTTAGATCCACATACGGACATCTCACTCCATCTGGGCTGTTCTCAGATTTGGACGTTTTGTCAGGCAATTGTTATCGAGGTGGGTTCTTGCGCTCGCGCTTGCTGCCCCGACGCGGTGACGGTGAGAGTTTTGGCGTGAAATTCTGAACTCAACGTGGTCGTACGAGCCACCGTTGGGAAACGCGAAACCGGCCTTTGGCCAAGATTGCGGCGCAAATTTTCAAATCGCCGGGGCCGGTCATGGCGGGCGGCGCAATTTCGACGTCTTTTGCGCTCACCAACCCTAGAAAATAGCCGGAGGCGGGAAAGAACTCCGGATCCTGGTCATACAGCAGGTCATCCTCAACGATGACCCTACTTTCGCTGTATACCAGCCATAGGTTATTCGGTTCACGACTTTTTCAAACTCGGCGGATTCTTCCAATCTACCGGCCCGTGTTCGAAGCGATATTTCAGCCACGGTAACACCACGTCCTGCCAGGCGCTGGAGAAGTAAGCGAAGGCTTGATCCCATTCCTCGCCCTCACCCCAGCCGGTTTCAGTTAAAGTTACTTTCGTCTGGCCGTTGCCGAGGTCTTTGAAGCGAACCACGACGCTGGTGTGCTGCTGGCGAACGTTGGGCAAGTGCGGTGGCGCGTTCCAGGTGAAGGCAAGCATTTTCTGCGCCTGCAGCGCCAAGATGACGTTTCCCTCTCCGCCACGTTGGCCAGCAGGCGCGGTGGGGTTGAAATAGATCTCATATGCGCCGGAGACGCGCAACTCGATTTTGCATCCCGGCGCAAAGAAACTTTCAATGCCCGTGGGTGTCGTCCAGGCTTCCCATACTTTATCCACGCCGGCATTCACCACCACTTCCGCCACCACCGCACGCTCGGGAGTTTGCGTTTTGGCGCCGACCGCGCCGAGCAGGAGCAATCCTTGGAGAATAAGCGCTTTCATAATGCACCCTGGTTGAGGTTCGATAGAAAGGTACCTGACCATTTGATCAAAGCTACCTTTCTATTAAACTTCTGCCTGGGTTTCTTTTGTCTGGAAGGCGTAAATCTGGCTCTTAACGGCATCGTGCGGACAAACTCGAAGGGGTCCTTCTATGGCTGGAACCAAAAAGACAAACAATGGACGCTGAGATTTTTGTTTTTCTAACTCGAATGAACGGCTACCTTTTGGAATTCCATCCTAGGTTCCCCAAGCGCACTGCGGATATCGCAATCCGGCGCCCGCTCGCTCTTTCACCACGTGGCCTCAACACCAAGACCTCCTCGTTGCGCGAACACGCGCCATTGCAGACTGCCGTGGGCCGGGCCTTGTTTCTGGCGTTCCAGCCACTTTGAAACGGAATTCACGCTGACGATCGCAAGCGCGCCGCCAAGCACCACGTCGGACAGCCAATGGTCTTCTTCATACAGCCGCGCGAACCCGCCCAGCGCACCCAAACTATAAAACACGACTTTGGTAACCGGATGTGGAAATTGCCTGGCAAATGCGTGCGAAGTGGCCATCGCGACCATTGTGTGCCCGGAGAAAAATGAATAATAAGCCTCTTCATTGCGAAAGGGATCGAAGACGTCGTTTCCCAACCCGAGATGCGGGCGCGCTCGGCCTGCGGCTCTTTTGGCAACGGTTTGAATGGCTCCCGTAGGCAGTAAAGTGCCGGTCAAAATTACTGCGGTTTCGCGCAATCGTTCTTGACGTGCGAGCAGGCCGGTGAAATAAACCACCCCGGTGAAAGCGACCACCGTGAGTGGCTCGCCGTATTCAATACCGATATCCGCAAGTTTGTCCGCGGTCGAGCTGCGATGGCGCTGCAAGTAATCGTTAACTTCTTCATCCAAAAAAGAAAGTGCAAAACTTCCACCCATGACTGCGCCAAAATTCGCCCAATCGCGCCCGGACCAGTGCAGCGGTGAGGTCAGAACATACCCGGTGGCCCCGGCCACATGCGCGGCATCTTTGAGAAAAGTCTTGGGTATTGAAGTCTGCGCCGCAAGGTCTTGCTGGAGAGAAAGCAATATAAGGGCGATAGAAAGGATCTTTTCGCGAGAACGCATCTGGCCTCCGGGTTGGAAGTGAAAATGCCATCAGGCAACAATTGTAATGATAATGAAAACCCCTACAAAGTCAAGATCATAACTCCCTTTTTGATTTTCTGCTTGACATTCATTGCCACCCGCCATAGATTGCCGCAACTTTTCATCAAGGAGATGGCAATGAACATCAAATTCTGCGGCGCGGCGCGCACGGTTACAGGCTCGCAACATTTGTTGACTGTCAACGGCAAGAAGATTCTGCTGGATTGTGGCATGTTCCAGGGCCGCCGCGAGGAGTCCCGCGAGAAGAATCGCAGCTTTCACTATGATCCTGCCGGGGTCGATACGCTCGTACTTTCGCACGCCCATATCGACCACTGCGGCAATATCCCGAACCTGGTCAAACAGGGTTTCAACCACAGCGTGTACGCCACGCGCGCGACCGTCGATCTTTGCAACGTGATGCTGCGCGATTCCGCCTATCTGCAAGAACGCGACGCGGAATGGCTGCGCAAGAAAAAACGTGAACAGATCGAGCCGCTTTACACGGTCGAAGACGCGGAAAAGGCATTGCAGCAGTTCGTGGGCACGGCATACGACCGGCCCTTTGCCATCACGCCGGAGGCGCAGGTCACGTTTCGCGACGCCGGGCATATTCTGGGCTCGGCCAGCGTGACCCTCGACCTTACCGAAAATGGCCGCACGTTGCGCTGCGGTTTCAGCGGCGATTGGGGCAGAGCGCACGCACCCATATTGCGCGACCCCAACTTTATCGAAGATCTCGACGTACTTATCATGGAAAGCACGTACGGCGACAAGCTACATGATGATTTCGACAATCTTGCCGAAGCCCTGGCGCAAATTACGAATGACGTTTATCGCCGCGGCGGCAAAATTATCATTCCCGCCTTTTCCGTGGGCCGGACGCAGGCGCTGGTTTATTATCTGCACAAACTTTGGCAGGAAAACCGCATTCCGGAAATTCCCGTGTACGTCGACAGTCCGCTCTCGGTGAATGCCACCGAAGTTTTTCGCCTGCACCCCGAATGTTTCGATCGCGAAACGTATCGCATCTTTCTCAAAGACGGTCTCGATCCTTTCGGCTTCAAGCGCCTGACTTACGTGCGCGACGTGGAATCTTCCAAAAAGCTCAACGATCTCAAGACGCCGGCCATCATCATCGCGGCCTCGGGCATGGCCGAGGCCGGCAGAGTGCTGCATCACCTGGCGCACAACATCGGTGGTACGGAAAACTGCGTGTTGATTGTAGGCTTCATGGCCGAACATACGCTGGGCCGGCGGCTGGCCGACGGCGTTACGCCGGTGAAAATTTTGGGAGATACTTATGAAAGAAGATGCGAAGTGAAGAGGTTGGACGGCTTGAGCGCGCACGCCGACCGCGACGAGCTGTTGGCGTTGATCAAACACCAAAACCCTAAAAAGCTCAAACACATTTTCCTCGTCCATGGCGAGCCGGATCAATCCGAGCCGCTGGCCGAGCGCATCCGCGCTCTGGGTTTTCAAAACGTGCACGTGCCGCATGAGGGGGAGGAGTTCAAGGTCTAAATTCAAAGCACAAAACATGCGCTGGCTGGGAATCGAGAGATCGAATTCATTCGAACTTTGAATTTTGTGCTTTGGATTTTGTGCTTTAAATTTTGAGCTTTGCATTTTGAATTTTGTGCCTCGTACCTGGAGTCACCTGCCGTCGTGGATAAGCGCACAGCATCTCTCTTGGGATCTTTCGTATTCTTCTGGATTGCCCCCGCAACCGTCGCGGGATGGATTCCGTGGATGATCAGCGCGTGGCGAATGCAACCTCCTTTGTTGGGAGCTTCAGGAAGTCGCTGGCTCGGAGGTGCACTGGTTGGAGTTGGTGCCATTATTGTCGTGGAGTGTTTCGCGCGCTTTGCGCTCAAGGGTCTGGGTACTCCTGCGCCGATTGTGCCGACGGAGCGCCTCGTCGTATCCGGCCTTTATCGGTATGTCCGTAATCCCATGTACGTTGGCGTGGTGCTTGCCGTCGTGGGGCAGGCGCTGCTGTTCGGAAATTTTGTACTGCTTCAATACGCGGCTTTGGTGTGGCTGTGCTTCTTCGCCTTCGTGGTTCTTTACGAAGAGCCGGCTCTACGAAGGCAATTTGGCTCATCGTACGAAACCTACCGGGCAAATGTCCGGCGATGGTGGCCGAGGATCACGCCCTGGCGGGGTCCGGACACAACTTGAGCCAGTTGCGAACGCCTTTTTCAACACGGACTATGTCTTTGCATTGCGCGACGGCGATCAACCGGTATGGATCGAGCATGAGCAGCATATCTGTGGGCTATTCCCGCGTGCCGAGTGGGTGCGTCTGTTGCATGAAACAGGTTTTGAACCGGAGATCGTCCGCGACCCGTTTGGACGGGACCTGTTCGTGGCGCGCCGGTCATAGGTTGTCAAATTATGAGAGTATCCCAACGCGGGCGGGCCGCAACCAAAAAGAACGAGGTGCGCTATGAGTCGATTCGTACCACTTGGAAGACTCTTCTTCGCCATCAGCCTGGGCGCTTTCGGGATTCTACAATTCATCTACCACGATTTCGTGCCAGGGCGTGGCCCGGCGTGGCCGGCACAGATTCCAGGACGTCTGGTCTGGGCGTATGTTTCGGGTGCGGCGCTGATTGCCGCAAGCGCAGCGATTATTTCCCGAAAGCAGGCGAGATCGGCGGCCATTGTTTCGGGAACAATGATTTTCCTCTGGGTAGTGCTGCTGCACATACCCCGAGCCGCGAGCAATCTTTATGATAGCAGGAACGAGTGGACGGCCGTGTTTGAGGCCTTGGCCTTCTCTGGCCTTGCGCTTCTCCTGTCAGGAGCCGTGCCCGGACAAGAGCGTGCACCGGCCGCGAAGCGTGCTTACGCCAGAGCCGGTTAGTTGGAGGGGAAACCAGATGGAGGGAGAGATCAATCGTTGCTGGCGATAAACTCCTTATAAACGTCTTTGCGATCTGGATCCAGCCTGGTCATGATCTGAAAAGCCGTGGGGTCTTTACCATTCTTGAAGATCTCGATCACTTCTTGATAGTGCGCGTCGATGAATTGCTTGGCGGCAAGGTTGTCTTTGTTATCTTTCAACACTTCTTCGAGACGTTTCAATGCTTCCAAACTATAATGGCGGGTCTTGTCCTGTTCCTCTTGGGTCGACCATAAAGCGTAAAAATAATAGTCCTTCATCACGCGAAATTTCTTGTAATTGTCCGTGGTGAGCGCGTGCATCGTGTCCTCGCGCCAGTCCCAGCCGTAGGCGTATTGGCTGTATTTGCCCTCTTGCATGAGCGCGCGAGCTTTGGCAAAATACTGATCGCCGCCATTTTCACCATACTTGTCGAGCTCGTTGGCGATGACGAGAAAGACGTAAAAATCGATCAAAGTACGCACCGGCGCCGAGGTGCCGGATTCTTGAATCGTCTCATTGACTTGAAATGGAAACAGCGCGCGTTTGTCGTAGTACTGGATATCCGGGCCGGAAGCGATCAAGCTGCAACGGTATCGATCCTCCGTGGGATAGGGGTCGTCTTCAAGAAATAATTGCAGCCCCAACTTGAACGGCCGCACGTAATCTTCTTCGATCCAGCTGCGCGTGCCGATGTAGTTTCGCACTTTTTCGGCAAAATTACCCATTTTGTGCCGCTTGTCTTCCGGCAGCTTGTCTAAAATCACCGTCACTTCGGGGCGGACGACGCGTTTGCCAGACTGATCAGCCGAGCCCGCCCTAACTTTGCCGGAAGCAACTACAAGCGCGGCCAGCAAAATTGAAAAAAGGACGGATTTGACTTCAGCACGCATAGGATTTCTCCGTTGATATTGCCAGGAGGAGCTTGAGGCAAAATGAAATCTGGGCTGCTATACACTTCACACGTTTAACGTGTAAGCACGATTTCTTTCTCAACCAATATAGCCAGGGGGTTTTATGAAAGTCAAGGGAATAGTCTCAACCATTTTGCTATTTTGTTGCTGCACGTTGTCGACTGGCCAGGATTACGCGCTGGGAGTGCGCGCGCAGGCCATGGGCGGCAGCGGTGTGGCGTTCGCCACCGATCCTGAAGGGCAACTCGTCAATCCAGCATTGCCCGCCGAGTTGGCAGGCTGGGCGGCCACAGTGTTTTATTCGCATCCCTTCGGCATTCGCGAAATCGCGCTGTCGAGCTTGTGCCTGCACGGCCGGCTCGACAAAATCGCCTGCGGCGCAGCCGTCATCAGGCTCGCACATGAATATTTTGAAGATCAATTCTATCAGCTCACCTTCGCGCGTTCTTTTGCGCTTCCCAACAAGCAAGGCACCAGGCACTTGGCTTGTGGGCTGCAAGCCATGCTGCGTGAAATTCATATTCCAAATTACGGGAAAGCGCGTGCGTTCATCGCCAACTTGGGATGTACTGCCCGTTTGAACGATCATTTCACGTGGGGCGCAAAGCTTGGCAACCTGTTCAACGGCAAAATCGGCAAGGCGGCCGAGCCATTGCCGCGCGAGATGAGTATGGGCCTCGGTTATATGCCGAAAGCGGGTGCCGTGTTCCAGCTCGATTTCTACAAAGAAAGCGATTTTCCGTTGGAGGTGCGCGGTGGGATCGAGTATCGTGTGCTTTCGCCGCTGTCGCTGCGCATGGGTATCAGCACCAGCCCCGATCGATTGACGTGCGGACTAGCGCTGTGGTTGCGGCCGGCGGTTTTGCATGTTACCGCGTTTTCGCATCCCGATTTGGGCTGGACGCAGCAATATGCCGTCACCTTGTGCAAATAGCTCAATACGCTAACCCCGATAAGGGCCCTTACGGGCTGAAATGTGAAGCTCTTCGAGCGGCAAAGCTTACGCCCACGGAAATGGAACTCCCACGGAA
>JBOHQX010000188.1:0-30342 GCA_050732395.1 bacterium | reverse complement strand
GTTATACTCTTCGCGCTAAATTATTTTGTAGGATCAAAGGTTATAAAATAAGCAATTTTATCAAAAAGTCAAGCTTTGTGAACAAACTTTAATAAATGTGTCAAAAATGTAAACAACATCGAAATGGGAAACGGAGTGCAATACCAACCGCCGGAAGGATTTTGCACTCCGGTTATAACTTGACAATGTTAACTTAAAAAACTCATCCCCTAAATCCCCTTCTCTTAAAAAGAGAAGGGGACTTTCAAAGCGTCAAACCGGCTTTTCTCCCCTTCTCTTCCCAAGAGAAGGGGCCGGGGGGGATGAGTTCTGGTGGTATCAAGGCCTCTTAGCTTGACACCTATGCCCTTGCGGGATGACATTTTAAGAGTGCTCGAAGAGACGCTTACGTGCGTGAGGTTCAGTTTGTTATAAATTCAAGCAATTGCCGCTAACCTGAGAGGAGGAATGCAATGGGAAAGAAGCCGTTCAAAATTACTTATTCGACGCTCGGCGCGGACGTGGAAAAGTTTCATAAGGCTTTTGATCGCGCCGTGGAAAAAGTGAAAGCAAAGCTGGGTCAGACTTACCCCCATTTGATCAATAATCAGGAAGTAGCCGGGACGGGCCAGATCATGGCCAGCGACAGCCCGGTGGATACACGTCTAACGCTGGCGAATTTTCATCATGCAACGGTCGAGGAAATGCAAGCGGCTGTGCAAGCAGCCAAACAGGCTTTTGTAAATTGGGGTACGACGGATTATCGCGAGCGCGCCAAGCTGGTGCGTCGAGCCGCCAAGCTCGTGCGCAAAAACAGGTACGAATTGGCTGCAATCATGAGTTTGGAAGTCGGAAAAAATCGCTTTGAATCGATGGGTGATGCCGAAGAGTCCGCGGATCTCATGGATTATTATGCCGAGCAATTGCTCGAGGCCGAAGGGTTCTCGATGCCTCTGGGCCGTCTCTCCCCGAATGAACGCACACGCTCCGTCTTGCGCCCGTACGGCGTGTGGGCCGTCATTTCACCGTTCAATTTTCCGCTGGCATTGCCCGCAGGAATGACGGCCGGCGCTCTACTCGGAGGCAACACCGTCGTCTTCAAACCCTCGAAAGAAACCCTATGGACGGGCTACAAACTCGCAGAAATTTATCGTGACGCCGGTTTGCCGGAAGGCGTATTCAACTTCATCGCAGGAGATCGCGAGATCGGCCAAAAGCTCGTCGCGCATCCCGATCTCGACGGCATCGTCTTTACCGGCTCGAAGCCAGTCGGCATGAATTTGTTTCACGGATTCAGCAAGAATTACATCAAGCCGGTGATCGTGGAGATGGGCGGCAAGAACCCGGCGATCGTGATGCCCAGCGCCGAGATGGACATGGCTGCCGAAGGCGTGATGAAATCAGCATTCGGCTTGCAAGGCCAAAAATGCAGCGCATGTTCGCGCGTGTATGTGCATGAGAAAGTCAAAGACGAGTTCATGGCCTTGCTGTTGGAGAAGACGGGCAAACTGGCGATCGGCGATCCTTCGCAACGTGACGTTTACATGGGGCCGGTGATTCACAAGAAAGCGCAGGAAAAATTCACCGCGACGGCCAAAACAGCGCAAGACGGTGGAGGAAAGATTTTGCATGGCGGCCGCGTCTTGAAGGACGGTATCTACGCGCATGGCTATTACGTCGAGCCCACGATCGTCGATGGTTTGCCACCCACGCATCAATTGTTTCTTGATGAATTGTTTCTGCCGTTTCTGGCAGTTGCTTCCGTCAACTCACTGGAGGAAGCCATCCAATTGAGCAATCGCGCCGAATATGGCTTGACCGCCGGCCTTTTTTCAAACAAGAAGAAGGAAATTCAGTATTTCTTTGATCACATCGAAGCCGGCGTGACCTACGTCAATCGCCGCAGCGGCGCGACCACGGGCGCGTGGCCGGGTGTGAATTCCTTCTGCGGCTGGAAAGGCAGCGGCGGCAGCGGCAAGGGCGGCTGCGGGCCGTACTACGTGCAGCAATTCATGCGCGAGCAGAGCAGGACGGTGATGAAGTGAGCAGTTATCAGTGATTAGTAATCAGTGATCAGTTACTGATCACTGAACATTGATTACTGATCACTTCGCGAATTCCCTTCACCAAAATACAGCACGCTCTATGAACGCCACTGGCTCAAAAGTCATGTCCATGCCCGAAGCGATCCGCCGTTTCGTGTATGACGGTGACAGCATTGCTATTGAAGGGTTTACCCATTTGATTTGCTTCGCGGCGGCGCATGAGATCATCAGGCAGCGCAAGAAGGAGCTCACCGTCTGCCGGCTTACGCCGGATTTGATTTACGATCAGCTTATCGCCGCAGGCTGCGTCAAGAAAATGATTTTTTCATGGGCGGGAAATCCGGGAGTGGGACCCTTGCATGCTTTGCGCCGCGCGGTGGAAAAGGGCAGACCGCAGCCGATCGAGCTGGAAGAGTATTCCCACTTTGGCATGGCCATGCGCTTTTGGGCCGGCTCTGCAAAGCTGCCCTTCATGCCGCTGCGCAGTTATCAGGGCACGGATTTGCCCAAGGTCAATTCCAACATTCGCAAAGTGACGTGTCCTTTTACTGCCGAAGAACTGTATTGTGTGCCGGCCTTGCACCCGGACGTTGCCATCATTCATGCACAGCGCGCGGATGAAGAGGGCAATACACAAGTCTGGGGATTGATGGGTGTGCAAAAAGAGGTGGCGTTTGCATCACAACGCGTCATTGTCGTGGTGGAAGAATTGGTTGAGCAAAGCCTCATTCGCCGCGATCCCAACCGCACGCTGATTCCGGGCATGATTGTCAATGCCGTTGTCGTCGAGCCATATGGCGCGCATCCCAGTTTTGCGCAAGGTTATTATGATCGCGACAATGATTTTTACCTCAAATGGGATGAGATTTCAAAAGACGAGCGTAATCTGGCGGCGTATTTGCAGGAGTGGATTTACGACCTTCCCGGCCGCGCGGCCTATTGGCAAAAACTGGATGCCGCTACGCGTGAACGTTTGAAGGCCAATCAGCGTCTTAGTGGGGAGGTCAATTACGGGTACTGATGCGTCGCCGGCATTGCGAAGCTTCCTGATTCCTGTCATCCAGAAGGGATCCCGGAAGGGCCTTACGGCTTGGTTGACTCAGGCACAGTGCCTGGTTCGTGCCTTGGTGCCGAGTCTACCAAGATCCCTTCTGGATGACAGGCAGGGGTTTTCGGATAAACCCTTCTGGATGCCAGCCATGGCGCTTGCGGATGAACCCTTAACCGAGGAGCCCTGTGCCCCACGAATTTCACACCAAGAGAAAAATAGAATTCGTCGACACCGATCTCGCCGGGGTCGTGCATTTTTCCCGTTTTTTCATTTTCATGGAAACCGCTGAGCACGAATTCTTGCGTTCGCTTGGCACTAGTGTCGCCGCCAAAATGGACGGGATGCAGCTCGGCTGGCCGCGCCTGTCGGCCTCTTGCGAGTACTTGAGCCCGGCCAGATTTGAAGACGTGCTGGATATTCACGTGATCGTCGTCAAAAAGGGCACGAAGTCAATTACGTACAAATTCATTATCAATAAAGACGGCACGCTGATCGCGCGCGGGCAGATGGTCTCGGTCTGTTGCCTGGTCGACCCGGAAAAGGGTTTTCGTACCATTCCGCTGCCCGGTTTTTTGGTAGAGCAAATTCAAGCAGCGCCGGCAGGTGAAATTCGAGAATAGAAGATAGAAGATCGAGGATAGAAGATCGTGAATCGCAAATCGACCATCAAATTGGTGCATGCGTGAAATAACGACTGCGATGCAACAACCCAATTCCACCATACTCTCCCTTCACCAGGTCTACAAACACTTTGGCGCCTCTCCCAGAATTGTCGAGGTGCTGCGTGATATTTCCTTCGAAATAAAGAGCGGGGAATCGCTGGCCATCGTCGGGCCTTCGGGCTCAGGCAAAAGCACGCTGCTGCATTTGATCGGCACGCTGGATCAGCCTTCGTCCGGCCGGATTGAGATGAGCGGACAAAATCCTTTTGAGTTGCCCGAACCTGAGCTCGCACGCTTTCGCAACGCGCAAATCGGATTCGTGTTTCAAGATCATCATCTTCTGCCGCAATACTCCGTGCTCGAGAATGTGCTGGTACCCACGCTCGCACGTCGCAACCATGCCACTGCGACCGAAGCGCGGGCGCGAGAATTGTTGCAACGCACCGGCCTGGCGCATCGTCTCGATCATTTCCCGGCCGAGCTTTCCGGCGGCGAGCGCCAGCGCGTGGCCATCGCGCGCGCGTTGATCAATCAACCGGGGATTCTGCTTTGCGATGAGCCCACCGGTAATTTGGACCGCACCACGGCGCAAGCAGTCGCTAATTTGCTATTTGAGCTGCATCACGAGCAACACAATATTTTGATCATCGTCACGCACAGCATGGAGCTCGCCGGACGCTGCGGGCGGCGCTGCGAGCTGCAGGAGGGCAAGTGCTGCGCAGTTTGATCTACTATCGCCGCCTGCATTTCGCCGTCGTCCTCGGCGCAGCGGTGACCACGGCCGTGCTGACTGGCGCGTTGCTCGTGGGCGATTCCATACGCGGCAGCTTGCGCGATCTGTCGCTCGAACGTTTGGGGAAAATCGATTTCGCCATTCTCTCCGAGCATCTCTTCCGCCAAAATCTCACCGAAGAATTGGCACAACAGCCGGCCTGGCAGCAGCGGTTCGGCCATCCTGCGCCCGCACTGCTCTTGACCGGCAGCGTCACGCACGGTGCTTCTCAGGCGCGTGCCGTGGGCGTCAGTATTTGCGGCGTCGAGCAACGCTTCTTCGAGCTCTTCGATGCAGATTCTGCAGCGGCGCATACGCAGGCTTTGGCTCGCAGCAGCAGCCAAACTTTTGCTTCCGTTATGATCAATGAATCTTTGCGTCGTGAATTGCAGGCGCAACCTGGCGATCAAGTCTTGCTCTCTTTCAAAAGCTATGCCGATATTCCCCGCGCCTCCGTGCTGGGCCGGAAGAACGCTGCAGACCTGACTGAAAGCGTGCGGTTGACGATTACGCGTGTTCTGCCGGATCGCGGAATGGGGCGATTCGGCTTGCGCACACAGCAGTATTTACCATTCAATGCTTTCGTTTCTCTGCCGGTCTTGCAACGTACGCTGCGGCGGCCGCGGGAGATCAATGCCTTACTCGTTCCGGCCGCACATGATTCTGCCTCAACACTCGAAGGAGATCTGAATCAGGTCTTGCAGCAAGTCCTGCGTTTGGAAGACGCCGGCTTGCAGGTGCAAGAATTCGACAATTATTTTTCGCTCACCAGTCGCGAACTCATTTTGAAGCCTGATCTCGTTGCGCTGGCGCAAACAGCCGCAGCGAAGCTCGACCTCGCCACACAAGATCTTTTGACTTATTTAGCCAATACCGTGCGGGCGAACTCGCGCCTCGCGCCATATTCCACGATCACGGCATTGCAAACGCCCGTGGCCGCATCATTCGGCGAGCTCAAATTGACGAACGGCGCTCCTGCGGTGGCATTGGCGGACGATGAAATTTTACTGAATGATTGGATGGCGAAAGATTTATCCGCAACCATCGGCGATACCGTTGAGATCAGCTACTATGTTGTCAACGAGCGCGAACAGCTTCTGACCCAGCAGCATGCTTTTCGCGTGCAAGGCGTGGTGGCAATGCAAGGCCTTGCGGCGGATCGTAGACTTGCTCCACCGATTCCGGGCGTGGATGAAATGGAAAACATGCAGGATTGGGATCCGCCCTTTCCAGTAGATCTGGAATTCATTCGCTCGCAGGATGAAAAATATTGGGACGACTATCGCGCCACCCCAAAGGCTTTTGTTTCCGAAAATGCCGGAAGAACCTTGTGGCGTAGCCGTTTTGGCGATTTGAATGCCATACGCTTTGTGCCGATGAGGTTACAGAATCTATCCGAGGCACGCCGCGCGTTTGAAACGGAATTACTCCAGCGCTTGACTCCGCAGCAGGCCGGTTTTACCGTTCAACCTGTAAGAATGCTAAGCTTGCAGGCATCCGAAGGCGCAACGGATTTTGGGGGGTTGTTCATCGGCTTCAGTCTTTTTCTGATCGTGTCCGCGGTGCTGCTGGTTGGTATGCTGTTCCGGCTGGGCGTCGAACAACGCGCAAAGGAATTGGGGCTGTTGCTGGCGACCGGCCATGCGCTGCGGGCCGTGCGGTGGCGTTTTTTGAAAGAAGGATTCGTGGTCGCGCTCGCCGGCGTCGTGCTCGGCGTCGTCGGTGCGGCCGGATATGCCGCTTTGATGATTGCCGCTTTGCGCACGTGGTGGGTCGATGCGGTGGGGACGTCGTTTTTATTCCTGCATGCCAGCGCAAAAAGCATGCTGCTTGGCGCCGCGCTGGCTCTCGCCCTCATTGCGCTGGCCATTGTTCTAACCCTCCGGCATTTGCGTAAGATTCCCGCAACCGCCTTGCTTCATGGCGTGACCACCCGCGATCGCCATGCGCCGCCGCGCGGCGCGCGCCTGGTTGCCGGCATCGCGATGCTCTTGTCGGTGGCAATGATAAGCATAGCGCTTTGGCAAGGGGCACAGGATTTTGCCGGCATTTTTTTTGGCAGCGGCGCGCTCGTGATGATCGCCGGGTTGGCCTCTTTTTCGGCATGGATGCGCGCGCGGCGTAAGGAGGCTCGTCTGCAAAACGTGTGGCAGATGGCCGTGCGCAATACCGGCCGCCAATCCGGCAGAAGCACGTTGAGCGCCGCTTTGGTTGGGTGCGCGTGCTTCATGATCGTCGCCGTCGGCGCGAACCGACGCGACCTCACTCTCGAAAACGGAGCCCGAGGCTCGGGCACGGGTGGCTTTTCATTGCTCGCAGAAACAGACACGCCTTTGCCTCAGGACTTGAACTCGTCTTCCGGCCGCGCCGAGCTCGGGTTCGCAGATGAAGACTCTGCGCTTTTCAAGGGCACGCATATTTATCCCTCGCGCATGCTGCCCGGCGAGGATGCGAGCTGTTTGAATCTTTACAAACCGCGAAAACCGCGCGTGCTCGGCCTTACAAAAGCAGGGATCGCGCGCAATGGTTTTCGCTTCCAAGGTGCACTGGCCCACGGCGACGCAAGCCCCTGGCAGCTCCTGGAAAAAGAATTGGAACCGGGTGTGATCCCGGCCATTGGCGATTACAATTCCGTGCGCTGGATTTTGCATCTCGGTCTGGGTGAGGATCTTGAGATGCAAAACGAAAAAGGGGAGAGGATCAAATTGCGTTTTGTCGGATTGCTGCAAAGCAGCATTTTTCAAAGCGAAGTCATTATTTCGGAAGAGAATTTTCTGCAGCATTTTCCCAGCCGAAGCGGATACTCTTATTTCCTGATTGATACGCCACCAGAAGGTGCCTCTTCAAGAGCCAGCGCTGCGCGTATTGCCCAGGTTTGCGAAGGCGTTTTGAGCATTTATGGCTTTGACGCCACTTCTACCGCAGAAAAACTGGCGAAATTTCAAGCCGTGGAGAATACTTATCTCTCCGTTTTCGCCGTGCTCGGAGGATTGGGATTGCTGCTGGGCACTCTAGGCCTTGGTATTGTACTCACGCGCAACGTCATCGAGCGCCGCGGTGAATTGGCAACGCTGCGGGCATTCGGCTTTCAGCGCGCGATTTTGGCAAGGATGTTACTCGCTGAAAACGGCTTTTTGATTCTCTGCGGGCTCGCCATTGGCAGCGTTGCCGCGTTGCTGGCGGTGGCCCCGCATTTGTTCAGCCAGAACGCGCAGGTTCCCTGGCCATTACTGGGTGGGATCTTGCTGTTGGTCGGGATCGTGGGATTGTTGACAAGTGCCGGGGCGCTAACACTTTCTTTTCGGGAAACCCTTTTGCCTGCGCTGAAGGCGGAGTGATGAAGGAACTCATCGAGTAAATCCTCTTTCCTTATAAAAGAGAAGGCTACTCTTAGCGCCTCGAACCTGCTCTCCCCCTTCTATTTCCAAGAGAAGGGGGCCGGGGGGATGAGTTCAAAGTTCGCGAAACACAAAATCCACTTCTTCATTTTCACCTCAATACAAATAGTAATTGGGGAAGAATTCAATAGCAAACAACGGGGTGCGTCATGAGCCTTTCCAATGATCTTCGCTTACGAGAAGCCGCCAAGCAGCGTTGTCGGGAGTTGCGGAAAAATCAAACGAACGCGGAGAACATTTTCTGGCAATTCGTGCGGGATCGTAAGTTTCTGGGCCTCAAATTTTACCGCCAACATCCGCTTTTCTTTGATTATATGGGTAAAGAGACGTTCTTCATTGCTGACTTCTTCTGTCACGAACTGAAAATAGCCGTGGAAATCGATGGCAAAGTTCATGACTATCGCAAGGATCATGATCAGCTCAGGACGTTTATCATCAACATGATGGGTATTGAAGTGATACGATTCCGTAACGAAGAAATCGAGAATAATCTCAGCGAAGTTTTGGCGAGAATGAGAAGGCGATTGGAAAATAGACAAGCCGACTGATGGAGAAATAGAGTCGAGTTACTGTCAACAATTTCAATCAGATCAAAGCTGCATGTTTCCAGAGTTTTGCATGTTGATTGCTGCAATCTTCGCCCGCGACTGAAATTGCAGAGTCAAGAGTGGAAGACACCTTGAGACCACACGTGCCAAGCCAAGAATGTTGACGCCTGCAGAACTCATCCCCCGGCCCCTTCTCTTGGGAAGAGAAGGGGTGAAAGGTTCCTGCGCTGAAAGTCCCCGCTGCTCTTCTTAAAGAGGATAGGATTCAAGGGACGGGTTTCTGCAGACTCGTGAACATTAGTCCTGCTGAACCTCCTAAGCTTGACACCCATGCCCTTTCGTCGCTCTTTTATCCGCTAGACAGGTATTTGTTTTGAAGGGGCAGGAATGGATCTCGAGCTTTCAGCCGCCAGAAAATCTGGGGCACCACTTTATTGCATCAAAACCATTTTCTTTCTCTCGGAAAGCTCACCCGCGCGTAACTCATAAAAATAGACTCCTGAAGCTGCGACTCTGCCTGATCGATCTTGCGCATTCCACGTCACCTCGTGCTGGCCGAAGCCGAGGTTCTGATCCAATAAAGTCTCGACCAGCTGGCCGTGCGCGTTGTAGATTTTCAAACTCACGCGCAGGTTCTTGATCAATTCAAAAGTGATCCGGGTGGCGGGATTGAAAGGGTTCGGATAATTCTGATGCAGAACAAAGTTGCGCGCGGGCCAGTGATTCCCCGCAACCCCGGTATTTGCCAGCAACTGATCGATCACCGTGTTGATCGCAGACACATTTGCGCCCGGTTGCTTGTAGCGAATGATGCCTTGCTGATCGACGACGACCGACCAATCATTTGTGACCCCGTACGCCCTGCCCGTTGGGCTAGCCATTCGGCACAGCGGGTAAGTAATACCGGTCACGGTTCTAAACACGTCCAGTTGCGACGGCGTGCCGTCGTAGTAATCCAACCCGAGGGCTGCAAAAGCCTTATCCTTGCGAGGTTGATAGATCTGCGATTCCGTGGCTGGACCAGCCGCGCGGCACGGTCCTCAGTTGTGTCCCATGAAAAAGAGATAGACCACCTTGCCGCGATAATTTGAGGACTTGATCTCTCCGTGATTCAGCGATTGGAGTGTGAAATCCGGCGCAATATCGCCTACCCGTGGCTGCGCCATGGCCGTAGCGGCGAGCAATAAAGTCGTTGCAAGAGCTCTGGTCATGTTTCACCTCAATTGTTGAAATGAACCATTATAATGACGTGACGAATTCCTTCTGACGAATTCATGAGCATCAAAAATTGCTAGTGATTCTCAGCTCAAAACCCTCAAAATCCAACACTTCATAGCAAATGCCCGAGGTGCAGGCCGGACCGCCGCGACGCTTGCCATAAAACATGCTGACGAGATGTTGTTTGATCTGGTAGCTCAGCGTTCCGGCCAGCCAGTAGCGCAGACCGGTTTCCAGGGGATCGGTGCGCGGATCGTCAGTCAACAATGGATCGGTGGTTCTTTCCCAAATGACCGCCGTGGCAAGTCTGGGCGCGTGTGAGAGCGCGAGCGCGGCGTAGTAATTCTCAACTTTCTGCACGGGTGATAGCATACGATCGAATTCTTGAAATTCCACATCGAGAATGGTACCCCAGTTTTTGGGCCATTCTTTTTGAAGATACAAGCCGGCGGCGTTGCGGTTTTCTTCCAAATTGAAAGGATCTTCACTGCGATCGGCAAAAGCCTTCACCGAGGTTTGCGCATCGATTAAATACTCGAATTCGGCAAAGTATTCCCGAAAAACCGTTTTCATACCGAAATTATTTTCAGCGCGCGTGGCGTTGGCCGTCAAAGTATGCCCTGCGCTGGTGCGCAAAAAGGCTTCCGCTTGCCAGCCGGTTTCATTGCGTGGTTGCAAAATATGCGTGCTGCGATTGAGCACGGTATAGGAATGCTCGCGCACCAGCGGCGGCGGGTCGTTGAAAAAAAGCGTAAAGTTGTTGTAGTCTTTGCCTTCGAGGCTCAAGCCGAACGGCCCGGAAGCATAATTCGCACTGGCGTAAAAGGCATGCGCTGAACCGTCGGAAAAATCAAAAAGCTCGTTGCCCTCGCCGAGTTGCTGGGCAAACTCCGAATAAAGCTGTATGGCCGAAGATAAATTGCCGGACACAAAAACGGTGCTATATCTTGCAGTCTCGCCCTCCCGGCTGTTGTGCAGATACGCGCCGCCTGCGGACCAATTTTCCAGAAAATGAATATTCGCTTCCATGCCATGCAACAAGCTCGGATGGCGATCCGAATATGAAAAAGTCGGCGGCAAAGTGTTGAACAAAGGCCGCCCGCGCAGCGCTTTCACTTCGAACAGACTCGTCTGATACTTCAACAAGAAGCCATCCACGTCCCGGTAAAAACCGTAGCGCGTGCGCAAGCCGACGTCTTCGATCATGGTGCCGGGAATCTCGTAGGTTCGTAGCAGCAAGCCGCGTCCAAATAACTCATAAAAATTGCCGGCCGTGAACGAGAGACGATCATTGCCGAAGCGAAGTGCGCGTTGTGTGATTTCGGCATAATCAATGTCCGCTCCGGCTCCTTGAAAGAGCTCAAAACGCGCGGAAGCACGCAAAGCGCGATATTGATAAGAGAGATTGAGCTGATCGTAGAGCGTCGTCAGGTCCGAAGGCTCTGTATATGGTAGATTTCCGGCTTGTAGCTCGGCGATATTCGCTGCAGAAAATTGCGCTTTTGCGTGCCCAAGCCAAAACGTTATCAAGAGAACAGCGATCACACCGGCTTGTGTAAGAGCGCTATCGTTTCGGCTTATCAATTCGGCGAGTAGCATCCTCACCATACTGAATGTTACTAGAGAAGGAGCAGCTTCGGCATCTCTTACCAAGATTCTTTCAGAATGACATGACGCGTATGTTGGATCACTTTCAATGCTCACGCGCGCTCTGCTATTCATCCGGCGTCTCGGGCTGGAGAAGTTTCTGAATTTCCTCCGCTAAAATCTTTTCGTCGCCGGGACGATAGCCCTGATGCCGCGCGACAATCTCGTTCTTTTCATTGACCAGCAAGATCGTCGGCAAGGCCGTGACTTTCAAATCCGACATGACCTGGCTGTTGAGATCGAGCAGCACCGGATAATTGATCCCCAGCGAGCTGGCCATCGGTTTCACTTTGTTGAGATTGCGTACGCCGTCCACGTTGATGCCGATGAACTGCACGCCCTTGTTTTTAAAGCTATCGTGCAATTGCACCAGTTTCGGAATCGAGCGCACGCAGGGTTTGCACCACGTCGCCCAAAAATCAATGACCGTGACTCTGTTGCCCTTGAGCTCGGCGTAGCGCACGGATTTGTTGTCCAAATCGTTCAAGCGAAAATCATTTATTTTGCCGTGGCTCAGCGCAGAGAACAATAGCAATGAAAAGAGGTAGGATGAAATCAGAGGCATGTCTTCTCCTCGTGTAGGTCGTGATCAAAGGTTCAGATGACCTGGTGTCGTAGGTAAAACGAAACAATCGCCCCGTTTATTCCCATCACGAAGAAATTCAATAAATACAAAGCAAAGCAAATGCCATTCTGGATTCTTCACCTAACCGTAGTCTGTCATAATTTCCTAAATATCAGATCGTGCAAAATTTGTAAAATTCGTGCGGAATCTTGCACAGAACTTCTTAGATTGTATGAAAACATGCAAGCATGCTGAATCACGCATTACACATTACACTTTACACGTGCCTCGCACAAAACACAGCCACTCATAACCCTCTCGTAGCTAGCAGGCTTATCATGCCCTTTCGCTTCACCGTGCCCATGCAGAAGCGCGTGCCGCGCCGCACGATCACCATGTTGCAGAACGCCTTGCACCATTTTCCGGAATTGCAGGGCAAAACCATCACCGTGGGCTACACCGCCGCCCATCTCGGTGTAGCGGTTCCGGAAGATTTCGCCATTCGCTTGCGAGCACGGAAAGTGAGCTACAACACCATCGGCCACGAGTTGACGCACCTGGTGCAGGGCATGCGCTTGATTCCCGCAGGCGAAAAGCAATGCGATATTTGGACGCTCTCGCGCAGTCCGCTGTTTTGCGATGAAGCGCCAACTTACCTCGAGCTTCCGCCCTGGATCCGCGCCCGCTGGGCGGATTTTGCCCTGCGCGCCCATCGACTTTGTACCCGCGCCATTGCGATTAGAAATACGCATCGCCAATATATTCGGTGGGTAGAACGAGAATTGCGATTGCTCGCACACGCAGCGGCAGGAGGGCAGGGGCAATTGTTTTTTGCCTTTGATCCATTTTCATGAGCTCAAAAATATCTTGACTTTGTGTGCTCCCTGCGACACATTCTGCCGCTCCCATGAAGGCCTCAGGTCATTTTCAACTTATGAGCCAAAGGATTGGCAGAGTTTTTATGAGATCTAGTAGAGCAGCAGCATCTGCTGCCTATATCATCGTAATGGCAGCTGCCTTTTGGCCAGCGCTCCTCCGGGGACAGCAGGGTCCAGCCATTTCTTCTGTCGCCACGATTCCCGACGACATTTACCAGCGTGCGGTCCAAGCCGTCGTCAAAGTATCCGTAGGTGACAAGAAACCAGCCGGCGCCGGCCTTGTCATTGGCAAAACGCGCAACGGCTTGCCTGTGATTTTGACGGCGAATGCCTTGATCAACGGTCACGAGGACAAAATCACGATTCAAGCGGCCGGACGAGGCCAGGCCGCGCCGGGCCGGCTGATCTCGGCCAAGTGGCGCAATCGTGATCTCGTTCTCATCGCCGCGCGCAAAGCCCTGCCGGTCACCGCCGCTTTACCCTATGGGCACTCGGATCAAATCGCGCCGGGTGAAGATGTGGCGGTGCTAGGATTTCCGCAAGCAAATCTTCTGGCACAAAACAACGGCCAAGTCGTGCGCAATGAGATCAGTCAAATCATGTTGAATCTCATCTCCGCAGAAGGGCAGACCGGAGGGCCGGTGCTGGACAAGAACGGTCATGTGATCGGCCTTGCCGTTTCACGGCCTCAGGAATTAGCCCAAGCGCTCCCCATTGACCTGGCACGTATTGTGCTCCAACAATGGCTGGGAAAAACGCAACTTGCAGAACCGTGGCAGGAAGGCAAAACGTCGAAGAACTGGCAAGGCTGGCTGGTGGCAACCGGACTTCTGATTGCGACCGGTGTGGCCGTGGGTGTATCCGGAGTTTTCTAGGGAGTTTTCCGCAGCCGAGTACTGAGAGCATACAGAGAAAGCAGAGTTTGGGGTCAAATCCAATGGGGTCTCGTCTTTTATGGACAAAAGCGGCACGCCTCACTCTCTATATGCTGTCTGGACCAGGGATATAATTCCAGAAAAGCGATCCATGGTTTGCGGACAAAGTCACACACAAGGCTGTGAATCCAATCCAATTCTTTGATTTGCTGTCTGAGCCTACCTCTTTTCAACAAACAATATCCGTACCTATTCAGCGGCTTTCTCCCGGCTGGGAATTTGTTCGCCCAATAACGCGCCCTGTCATCCAGAAGGGAACTTTTTCAGCATAAGGCACGACTCTATACTCAACAAGCCTCCTCCTAAGTGATATGTTATTTGTAGGATCACCGCCCGGGCGGCTGTGCATATTTGGGAGCTGGAACGATGAGTTGAAAATGAACTCACAGCCTGGAGCATTTGCAGCGCCTAGGCGATAGTTTCACGATACATCCGACAATTGTCACGCGATACACATGAGAAGGATCTTGCTTTATTGGTGTCTATATTGACGCAGGCAGCAGAGATCTTTCTTTTCCGAATTCGGAGAGATCAGAACATGGCCGAGCTTTTTTCTTTTCGCAACATGCCAAAAGCACACTGTTTGCCACCACATGCAATCGCCTTCGGGCTGGCATTGGTGTTAGGGCTGGCAAACATGCACCAGCCAGGCTTTGCGCAACACCTCGACAAGGCGAAATACCTCAAGCCGCGCCTGGCAAAGGCGGCGCAAAACACCCCGCTCGTCGCTGGCAACGATTTCTATGAGATCGTGATGGAGCGCTTCGTCGGCGCGGGCGTAGGCCTTTTTTCCGTGCGCACTGGCTCGCGGCATCCGGTCACAATTGCCGATCCGGGCAATCCCAAACCACAGGATTTGCTAACCGGGGCGAGCGATTCGCTGGCGGGCAGCAGTTACACCACCATTCGTTCCTATCGCAGCCAAACCGACTACGTGCAGACGCAGTTTCCCGACAGCGCCAACGGCTTTCGCGTTTTTTGGCTGGATCATTCCTTTATCAGCGACGACAGCGTCGTGGCCGACACTAACTTTATCAAGCCGATCATCTCCGACCGTGGCACAATCACCGGCTTCCGCGTCACTTATCATCTGCCCGGATTGCCGCAACCCGATGGCATCATCATCACTGACACGCTCGCCATCACCGAGATTCTCAACGCCCACGGCGAATCTTTTGCCGACGCCTGGGTGGAGGTGACCACGATTGTCAAGAATACCGGCACGCAACCGACGACCTTGGGCATTCGCTATCTATGGGATTTGAATATCGGCGGCGACGATGGGCCGGTTCTGCGCCAGCGCGGCGGGGACCCATTCGGCCCGAACGAGATGAGCCAGGTGCCGGTCGATTTTGCCTATTACGTGGCTGAAGCCAATGACACGCTGAGAAACACCGATGGCAGTATCAAAGTCTTGCCCCCGGCATACAATTTTTTTGGATCGGCCATTACGCCAGCCACGTTGAAACGCACGGGCTTGCAGCCGGAGCGAATGCAACAAGTCTTTTGGCCGCTGGCTTTTTTCAATGCGTTTGATTATCAAACTGATGATAGCTTGCGCGTCGTGGGCGGGCTGAATGACCCTCTCAGCCGCCTGACCGGCGGCGATAATGCCATTCAATATTTTTGGGGTGAGAGCCCGAATCGCGCACTGACGTTGTGGCCGGGCCAGTCCGCCGAGTTTACTCAAGGCCTGTTTGGCAGCCTGCCCAATGCCGAGCCCAGCACAGTTGTGGATTGGATACCGCCCATGTGCGAAATCGTGGCCGTGCACCCTGGTCCGCCGAAAAGACTTGAAATCATGGTGCAGGATTTTGAAAGCGGCGTGCGCTCGATTCGTGTGCGCGACGAGAACAACGTGCGAGTCGATATTCCGGATTTCGAACTTGGCACGACGGAACACCTACACATTCAGGCCACGGCGCTCGATCCTACCCAGCCGTTCAGCTTGACCATTGCCGTTCGCGATTTGGTCGGTAATGTCAGCACGTGCGATCCCATCTTGTTGACCTTGCAACCGGATTTGAATATCACCGAATACCGCCTCGCCCCGGCCGCTGTCGATCGCTATTTTTATATCAACAATCAGGGCGTGGAGCAAATCGAAGTCGAGCTCAACGCATATCATTTCATTTTGCGCACGAGCAATGCTTTTGGCAAAGACGTTTTCAAAATGCCGGCACAAGGTGATATGTCCATCGACATCGCGAACTCGCTCAAGCCCGAGCACAACGCCATGGTTTTGAGATTTGCCGGCCCGCCGGGCAGCCGCGCGGACGTGATTCTTGCGGATATGAATATGAAACCGGAAGTCGATCTGGTGCTCGGCGACGGCCCCGTGCCACGGGAGTTTACGCTCGCGCAAAACTTGCCCAATCCCTTTCACGGCCGCACCACGATTCGATTCGAATTGCCGCCAGGGCTCAGTGAGAAACGCCATGTGAAGCTGGCGATCTACAACATGCTCGGACAATCGGTGCGTACGCTCGTGGATATGGATTTGCCCACAACCTCACACCAGATGGAATGGGACGGCCGTGATGAGCTTGGCCGCGACGTCGCCGCCGGCGTGTATTTCTATCGCCTGACTTCCGGTGAATTACATTTGACTAGAAAAATGGTATTGTTGCAATAGAGGCTCGGCTTATGAAGAAAATTGTATTTCTCCACATGCTGGTTTGGTCAATCTTCGCCGAAAGAGCCGGCGGGCAGACACCGCCCAAGTTCGTGAGCCCAACTCCCGTAGCCGGTGCTGAGTTTGGGGCAGCCCTCGTGACCGCGGGTGATTTTGTCCTTATTGGTGCACCTGGAGAAAACGCCGCTTATTTGTTCAATGCCCAAACGCGCACACATCTCCGGACCTTCCGAGGCCCCGAGGCAGGCGCCGATGATCGCTTCGGCGTTGCACTCGCGATTGCCGGGGAGGTGATCGTCATCGGTGCACCATTGGACGATCTTGCCGCGCCCAACGCCGGCGCGGTTTATCTGTTCGATCTCAACACCGGCGCGCCCCTGGACACGCTTGTGCATCCCGAGGCAATGGCCTCGGACGATTTCGGGCAGAGCGTCGCGGCAGCCGGCAACCAAATCATCGCCGGCATCCCGAATGACGAAGCCCACAGCGAGGCGCCACGCAATCATGGCGCCATCTATATTTTCGATCGCGTCACAGGGGAGGAGCAAATCATCGATAACCCCGATGAAGACACGGACGCGCATTTTGGCACGGCACTCGCGGTGGTTGGAAACAATCTGCTCGTGGGAACACCTTCGGACGGCGACGGCGAGGTCTCGAGCTTCGGTTCAGTCACGGTCGTTGAGCTCAGCACCGGCCAGATTCTTCGCACCATACTCAATCCGCTTCTCGCCGGCGATCCGGCAGGATCCAGCAATAACGGGTTCGGGCAGGCGCTCGCAAATGCCGGAACGGATTTTGTCGCCGGTGCGCCATTTAATGAAAACGCCGCAGCGGTCTATCTCATGAATCTCGAGGGCGGAGCCCCGCTGAGAACATATGCCAGCCCTCGACCAGGCCCGAATAATCGCTTTGGGTTTGCAGTTGCCTCCTCAGGCCCTGCAGTTCTCGTGGGCGCGCCGTTCGAGACGCCTGATACACTTGTTCAACAGGGGAGAGCTTA
Source organism: bacterium (assembly GCA_050732395.1). GTDB lineage: Bacteria > Zhuqueibacterota > Zhuqueibacteria > Zhuqueibacterales > Zhuqueibacteraceae > JBIOXB01. The sequence continues at coordinate 13,006 of JBOHQX010000188.1, read as the reverse complement.
CTTGTTCGAACGTGATAGCGGTGCGCTGATCCGGACTTTGTCTATTCCTAACCTCGGCCCCGGCACGCCGTCACTCGCCTTGCTTGGCACTGCGGTGGCTTTTCGAGGCAACGACTTGTTGGCCGGAGCGCCCAACGCGGACAACACTTTGGGTGCGGTTTATATTTTCCCACAGCAACAACGGCCGCCGGTGATAAGTCCCATCGCAGCGCTCACGATGCTCGAAGGAACTCAGCTCACGGTTCCTATTGTCGCAACCGACCCGGACAACAACAACCTGACTTTGACGCCCCGCAATCTGCCGGTTTTCGCCAGTTTTTCCGATAGTGGTAATGGGCGGGGGGCAGTGCGCTTTCGTCCCGACCTCAGCAGCGCCGGCGACTACCCTGGTATCACAATCATCGCCACGGACGACGGTTTTCCCGCCCTTTCTGATACGACTTTATTCACGCTAACGGTATTGAATGCAGCGAGCACGTTGGTGTTGAATGAAATCCTGTACGATCCGAATTATGATGACCTGGGCCATGAAAAAATCGAAATCATCAATGCCGGCACGACCCCGTTTTCTTTGGTCGACTTATTCCTGTTGGTGCAAGGCAATAACTCGGAAACTTCCTGGGCATTTCCAGATTGCACGCTCGCACCCGGCGCATTGATGACCGTGCACTGGCTGGCAGTCGGGCAAGATGACGGCGGCAACTTGTTTACCGGCCTGCCCGGCCCGGGCAGCCGCTTTTTTCGCAACAACAGCACGATCGCTGAGAACATGCAGTTGGGAGGGCCGGAAAATGACCAGGCCTTCACACTCTCATTGACGCAATTTACCGGTGGAGAATTTCCCACCGAGGAACGTCTGGATTTTGCGCAATTCACAGGCCGTGTCCCGGCGCAAGATACGGTCGCGCAGCGCGAAGGCTTGTGGGAGGCTGGGACATTTCTGTCACGCGTGCGTGAGGGTGTGGCTTGTGAATTGAAGCCAAATGCTCTCGTCGAGCGCTTGACCTTGCCCCGCGACTTTTTCATGCAGTCCAAACCCTCAATCGGATTTCGCAATGCAGCCCAGGCGTCGCCGGCCAAACATTTGTTGATTTCGGAAATCTGTGTGCGACCGCGGCTGGGAGAGTTTGTGGAGATTTTCAATGCTACGGATCAGGATGTGCTTCTGGGTGATTTTTATCTGACCGACAATGTCACGCTGAACGACAACGCCTATACTTTGCTGACGAAAGGCCAGGATTCCTTGCGCGTCGATAGTGGAGATTTTTTGGTGCGCTTTCCGGCCACAGCTTTCATCAACCGCAGCGCTTATCAAACCGTCGCATTTCGTGCCAGCACGTTTATGGCGCGTTACGGTCAAAAACCCACTTATGAGATCATTGATTCGGACCCGAGCGTAGTAAATATGGAAATTGTCAAACTGGGCACGGGCACGATCAGCTTCAACGATCCCAATGAAGCAGCGATCTTGTTCTCCTGGGACCGCGCCAGCGACCTCGTCGAGGACGTGGACTACGTGGTGTGGGGTAAATTCACTCCCATCGACGATCCACCTCCTGAAAAAGCAATAGCACTCGAAGAGGAAAGCTCAGAAAACATGCTGGCCGCGGGACCGCTGAACGAGTCGATTGACAAAACCGGTCTTGGCCTTGACGGGATGGATACTTTAATTGTAAGATCGTATTATGACCCGGACACACATGCGCCTCTGCAAATCCCGGTCGACAGCCTCGTGCACGAAGAGCTGTTGTCCTGGCAGCGCCCGCAAACCCCGCGCGAGTTTGGCGAACGCAATGCCGGCGGCAACGGCCTGAGCGGCCACGATGAGACCAGCGAGGATTTGTTCGAGGCATTTAGCGCAGATACGCCCACGCCCAACGCGCCGAACGAGCAACTGGATTTGGCTTTCGATAGCGACGTATTTTTCGGAGAAACCGGCTTCGGCCCGCCAAACGGCGTCATCAATCCCGCTGAAACCATCAAGCTCGCCATTCAATTGCGCAACAATGGCGACAAGATCACTGCTCCGTTATTCACGGTGCTGCGCTCGGCGGATCCCTTCGTCAGCATTGGCACTGACAGCACGGATATATTTGAGCCCATTCCGCCGCAAGGGACGCAACTGTCCCTCGGCACCTACGATTTGGTCGCGCGTGACACGTTGTTGCCGCCGGAATTGGCTTTTGTCCTGCGTGTAGTCGAAAAAAATGAAAGCGCGGAGCAGCTCGTTGCTCCGCAACCAGGACAGGCGCTGGCCAGCGCGGTCAAAGAGATCTTCATTCGCTTCAGACTGCCGGGCGCGAATGTAAACCTGCAAGTGGATCGGGCCCTGGTGATCAATCCAACTCCGGTTGGGGTGAAGGACACCCTGCGCTTTGAATTCAGGTTGAAGTATTTGACCACACGAACGATTAACGTCGTTCCGCCGCCGCAGCTCGAAGACTTTGCGGTCATGGTTTCGCTCAAGGACACCGTTATCATCTCGCAGATCACCGGGCCGGACTCCCTCTTTCTGGAAACCATGAATCCGGCTGCCGCTCCCACCGCAGGTCATTTCAACTTTGCCTTGCAAAACAGCTTTGCTGGGCAGCCCGCTGCTTTCGATGTCAAATTCAGTTGGAGAAAAACGGATGGCACCTTCGGCCGCGACTTTTTCACGCGAACCTTCAGTCCGCAATCCCCCTTTCCAACGGACTCGCTTGCGCTCTTTGGCAAAGTCAAATACTATCAAGGTGGCAGGGTGCTAAGCGGCGCGCAGGTTACGCTCAAACATCCCGGCGGGCAGGCCACGGCGACCACGGATTCTTTGGGACAATATCGCTTCAAAATCATATTTCCGCCACGCATACCGCCTCCGGCAAAATTCTCGCCGTTCGTTGCGCGCGACAACGTCGTGTTTTTAAGTTGCGGCATGCAAACTACTTGTCCTTGTACATTGAGCGTCAGTTACGCCGGTGTCCCGGGCGATTCGATCGCGGTTACGGTGTGCGATGTGCTAGCCGCATTGCCTTTGTCTTTTCCAGATCCCAGCCCGGACACGCCTTATCGATTCATCGCGGCGGATGTCGATCAAGATCCGGGGCAAATTACGTGTTGCGGTTTGACGAGTGATGTCAAGTTGATCGAGCAAAAGGCGCTAAACCCGACTCTGCCCGCGCCCTGGGCGCCGCGGGAATGGTCCTTTGTGGATTCACTGTTTCCCATCGACAATTTCAATTGGCGCGAAGCGCCTGCAACGATTATGATCAAGGTGCGCCATTATAATCTTTCCGGACTGAACGCGATCGGCGTCTATTTGGGCGACGTGGATGGCCGGTGGCACTTGCCCGCCGATGCGCCTCAAAATGAAGCAGATTGCCGTGCCACACCGGCCGCGCTCTCAAAGCAATAATGATTTGTGTTCAAGCAACTACTGCCCGGGCGCTGTAAATCTTCCCGGCGATGAGCTGACTCTTCAAAGCCTTGCACCAACTCCAGGAAAAGCAAAAGCGCCCGGGCAGTGAGATGAATAATTAAGATTTGTGTTCGAAAAGGAAGATGCTTATGTTTAGGCCTTCGTTCATACAATCCTGCGTCGCCACCGGCTTCGGCTGCGCCCTGGCATGCTGCGTCACCATTGCTTTTGCCGCGCCTTCGGATACGCTCACCATGAGCACCGGCAAATGGGGCTGGGCGGAAACGCAAGCGTTCTGTCGCGTTCCGGTCTTGCTGGCGCCGGCGGGTGCGAGCGACTTTGTGGGCATCACACTCACTCTCATTTACGACGCCACTGCAATAGCCTGGCAACAACCTTCGTACGAACGAACTACTTCCTCGGACTGGGTTCATGCGACGCGCGTCTATCCGGGCCGCTCTTCTCCGGTCGACACGTTACGAGTCGCAATGGTAGGCACAAAGCCATTGTCGGGCGCGGGTATTCTCATGTATGCAAATTTCACCGTGCACCAGCCCGAGGTTGAGGAAGAGGCTGTTCGCCTCATTGAAGCAAAATTATTCGGTCGAAGCGGCAGCCTCACGGCGCTACGCTACCCGGACGGTCGCTACCTCGACAACCAACCCGGGCAGACCGTGCCGGAGCAATACGGCCTCGCGCAAAACTATCCCAATCCATTCAATGCCGGCACCCAATTTCGCTTCCAGATGCCGAAAGCCGGCACCGTGAGAATTCGTGTTTTCAACCTGCTTGGCGAAGTCGTTGCAGTTCTGATGGACGGCCGGCTGGAAGCGGGATACCACCACGGCCATTGGCCGGCAACCGATCTCCGCGGCCTGCCCGTCGTTTCCGGAGTTTATTTTATTGAGATGCAGGCTGACAATTTTATGGAAAAACGGAAAATGTTGTTGATACGGTAGGATCAATTTCGGATTACCGCCCGGAACATCACCGCCCGGGCGCTCTTGCTCTATCTGGAGTTGGAGCAACGAGTTCAAAAAGTGATTTCATCGTCCAGCAGATCTGTAGCGCCCGGGCGGTAGCTCAAGGCGGCTCAAACAAGCATGGAATAACAAATGAGGCAGGGAAGCTCTCAGTTTTCAAAATACCTGATGTGCATGGCGGTCTTGTTCTCGATTTCTCAAGTCAGGGCCGATTTGTGGATCAACCATCTCGGCGGTGCTTCGGTACGAGGGCTTGCTTACGATCGCGAGCGCGGCCTGCTGTGGATTGCGACAGAGAACGAAGGCGCATTCAGCTTCAACGGCGTCGACTTCATTCATTACAATGTCATCACGACCAAAGGCGGGCTGCCCAGCAACGGACTGAGCAGTGTGCTGGTCAACAGAGAAGGCGAAATCTGGTTCGGCACTCTGTTCGATGGTGTCGTTCGCTTCCAGCCTGAAAATAATGAGTGGACAACCTACACGGCCGAACAGGGACTCGGCTTAGCCAGCAATAATATTTTGGCAGTGGCCGGCGACACGCTCGGCAATATCCTGGCGGGAACCTCGAACGCCGGCGCGAGCTATTGGGACCGCTCGACCGGAAGATGGACGAGCTACAATTCGGGCAACGGCTTGCGCGGCGACGAAGTGCTCGCGGTTGCAATCGACGGCCATCTCAACAAATGGTTTGGCGTGAGAGCCGGAGGCATTTCCGTGCTCACCCCGGAGCAGCGCTGGTGTCATTTCCTGGCCGGTGTCAGTGGCTATGCCATTCATCTCGAGCCGGCTGCCAGCGGTGAGATCAAGTGGTTCGGCATGGGCAATGGCGAGGTCTATCGCCTCGCGCAGGAAAGTGCGTTTTGCAATGCCATACCGGAGAGAATCGTTGCGGTAGGCGGGACCGTGCAAGCCATTCGCGCAGAAGCCGATAACAGCCAATGGTTCGCGCTTACGGCCGGCGCCGTGCGGCGCGACGCCTTTGGCCACTTGCGCGCGTTCAACGATCCAGACAATCTCAACGTCAGGTCGGTCAAGGCGATTGCAAGAGACGATGAAGGCAATCTGTGGTTCGGCCTGTCATTTGCCCAGGGCGTCGTGCAGTACCGCGCGAATTGGGTGACGTTCAGTGGCCCAAAAGACGGACTCCCCACGAATTCCGCCAGCGCACTGGCAGAAGACCGCAATGGCAAGATCTGGGCGGGCACAGTCACGAATTTGTTTTCTCTGCACGGCTTGCAATGGCAAAATCACAGAATTTTTGACAAAGATTCGACCCTCGTTCAAAACTTCACGACCCTCGCCTTCGACGAGCCCGGCAACCTGTGGCTGGGAACAATCTCCTCCGGCCTCGTGTTCTTTGCGGCCGCGGATTCTTCGCTCGCTCAACCAACCATCTACAACGATTCGAATGGATTGGCACACAATACGGTCAACGACCTCGCCACGTCTTCGGGAAGGGTTTGGGTTTCCACGCAAGACGGCTTGAGTATGTGGCAAACGGAGGCACAGCGCTGGACGACGTTCGACACCACCAACTCCGGCTTGATCGATAATCACATGCTGGCCGTGGCCGTGGAAAATGGTGACGCGATTTGGTGTGGCACCGTGGCTGGTGCCAGCCGGTATGACCCGGCAACTGGCGAGTGGAAAAATTTCACCACGCAAAACGGCCTGGCCGGTGATTATGTCAACGATATCGCTCTAGATCCCCGCAATGGAAACGTATGGTTTGCCACCGAAGGTTTTGGCGCGAGCAATTATGACCCGGCGGCAGGACGGTGGATTACTTTGACGGATATCAACGGTCTCGGCAGCAATTCCGTGAAGGCGATTGCACTACATCCCTTGTCCCCTGGTGCGTGGTTCGGCACGGCAAATGGCGCCACTTTCCTGGATGCGAACGGCGTGCTCTACAATTACACGACGCAGCACGGCCTGGGAGAAAATCGCGTGACTGCGGTGCTTTGGGATCAGAATGATCAACTCTGGTTTGGCTCGACCCTGCGAGGCATTACGCGCTATCAGCGGCAAGTGCAAAAACCCCGTATCCGCCTCTCGCAAAGATTCGACGTGGTCACCGGGTCGATTCTGATTTATGATTTTATCGGCTCGGACTTCAGCACCCCCGCGTCTCTGCTGCGCTATGTTTATCGCGTCTCCGGCAAGGCGAGCTATACGCAAGTCACGACGGACAACTTTGCACGACTCGTGCTGCCGGACAACGGGACCTATGAATTTGCGGTCAAGTGTTTCGATAGTGACGGCAATGAGAGCGCGGAAGCCGTGGACACCTTTTTCAAGATTCCTTCCGACACCGGCAAGGTGACTTCGTTTGAATTTCCCGAGGGCTTTCGCGCTTTGCGGCCCGTGCACGTCGACCTTTACTGGCCGCCCCACTTGCTTGCGGAAAACACCAGGATCAGCTTACAACCTGTTCCTGCAGATTCGCTGCCGGTCGCAGCATTGCTGGCCTTCGATCTCAAGTTTGAAGAAAGCAGCGTCGACACACTGAGCAAACCCGTCACTCTCGCCTTTTCTTTTCCGCTACTGTCGAATAGTATCAAGGATTCACTGGCGATCTATCGCGAGCAGGCGGAGTTGGCTCGACTCGGCGGCACAGTCAAAAGTGGACAAGGCACGGTCACGATTTCAGCTCCGATCCGAAAGTTTGGGCGTTACTCGGTTCGAACGACGGCCCCAAGCGATTTCGTGCAAGAAAGTGCGGGCTTCAGCGCCCAACCCCGCATCTTTTCTCCCAACGGCCGCGGGCACGGTACCGAAACCACACTATCGTTTCAATTGCAACGCCCGGGAACGGTGAAAATCAAAGCGTACAACCTCGCCGGCCGGCTCGTGCGAATCGTTTGCGATCAACCTCTGAACGCCGGCCTCAACGCCGTGGCCTGGAACGGCCGCGATGAAGACAACCGCATTTGCCCCAGCGGGCTTTATATCATGACGATTGAAGGCAGTGGATTTGACGATCGACTCGAACCGGTCAAGGTGGTGGTGTTGAATGAATGAGGCTGGATGCTGGGAGCATTCAGGAAGATTGATGATTTCCGATTGACGATTTGCGATCGCCGATCGAAAATCGTCAAAAATCATCCTGTCATGCTGAAAGCATCTTGGCAGGTTCAACACTCACGCCCGAGATCGATGCTGTGCCCAAATCAACCAAGATCCCTACTGGATGACATTTTGAGCTTTTCGGATAGGCTCTAAATTGTTTCACGCAGTTTTTTTGTATCACCTGCACACATTACAGTTCCATGAACCTCGAACACCTCAACAAAACCCTGCTTCTCTTTGCTCTCGCGGCCTTGTCCTTCCTGACCGAGCCCGCATGGAGCCAGCCGACATATCAAGTCCCTGTCGGCACACGACCGCGCAGCATGGGTGAGGCCTTTGTGGCCGTCGCCGATGACGGCAATGCCATTCGCTGGAACCCCGCAGGCCTCGCACGCCTGGAGTTGATTCAGGCGAGTTTTTCCTACACGAATATCTTTGGCTTGGACATCGACAACTATTATGCCGGACTGGTCTCGCGCCCTTACTTCATTCCACTGCTCACCGACTATTTGACCTTCGGCGTGGATTGGTCCGGAATTCACACGAGGGAGGAAGAGCTCGGCGCAGAAGTGCTGCGTTTCACGGAGGATCAATTCAACTTTGCCCTGGCCTTGCGGCCGCCGCAAAACTGGCCGCTCGTGCGGCATTTGGGCCTCGGCGTGAACGCCAAGTATCTCAAGCAAACCGAAAATCTGGACGGCCGCCCGGAAGGCGACATGGACGGCTGGGGCTGGGAACTGGGCCTGCTCTACAATTTGGGCGAGCTGCCTTACGTGCCGCCGGGTATTCATTTCGGACTCATGGTGCACGACGTCAATGGCACCTTTGTGAAACACGAAACCGGCCGTACCGAAGAGATTCTTCCCCAAAATTTACGCTGGGGCTTGAGCTATCGCCCGTTCGAGCAATGGCCCGGCGGCAAGATCCCCATTTCCGATCCCGTGCTCGCGCTGGATATCGATGACCGTGTGCATCTCGGTATGGAGTTCTGGCTCAGCCGCGTGCTGGCGTTGCGCGCCGGTTTTCAAAAGGATCGCCACACCGATGAAGGCGCCACCTTCTCGTTCGGCCTCGGCTTCAAAGCACGCCTCCATGCCGCGCCGGGACTGAACGTGGACTATGCGCTGACAGATTCCCCCACTTTGCCTAACTCCCCGTCGCAATTTGGTGGGGCGCTCATTTTTAAGAACAATCCTCGTCTTATTCGCATCGAGGAATCGCATATCGAAGACGTGTTCGCATCGTTGTATCTGCACTACGGCGCGCCGGGCGCGAGCGTGGGCACCGTCAAGCTCAGGAATCTTTCAGAAAGTGACACCTTGAAGGCGCGCCTGACGTTTCTAGCCAGTCGCTATATGCTGCCCCAACAGCCGGATACCGTCCTCATCGAACCCGGCCGCACGCTCGATTTTCCCTTGCGCGCGGTGTTCACGCCGGAGGTTTTTGATACCCGCGACGGCCGGCTCACCGGCGAAGTGCGTGTCGCGTACGATTATAAACGAGCGGAGCATACCGCTCGTGCCGCTGTAGACTTTGCGATTTACAGCCAGAACTATCTCATCTGGGATGACGCCTGCAAGGCCGCCGCGTTTGTCACGGCCAACGATCCGCTCGTCGGCAAATTTGTCGAGGAAGTGCGCGCGACCGAAAGCGACAGCACCAAAGCCTCCTGGTTCACGCGCTACGAGCGCGGCGAAGCGCTCAAGTTGTATCATGCTCTGCAAGCCTACAATATCGACTATCGTCTCGATGCCAAGACGCCGTTTCCCTCATTGCGTGGCGCACCCTACCGGCGCGATCAAATCACTTATCCGGCAAAATTCCTGGCCCGCGAAAAACGCTACGGTGATTGCGACGACCTTGCGGTGCTCTATGCCACCTTGCTGCAGCATGCCGGTTTTTCCACGGCATTGGTGAGTGTACCCGGCCATTTGTTCATGATGTTCGATACGGAAGTCGACACGGCAGAGTACCGCACTCTGCCGCTGCCACCCAGACTGTTTGTGCCATACCAGGGTACCCTGTGGATTCCGGTAGAAACCACGATGATGGCGGATTCCAGTTTTGTGGCGGCGTGGCAAGAGGCGGCGGAGGGTTTTAGCGACGCAGAGCAGCGGGAGATTTTTGAAGTGGCAGCTTGCCAGGCTTCATATCCGCCGCCGCAGGTTCCCGTTGGCGGAAATGTAGCGCCGGCCCTGCCGAATTTCTCTTATCGCCTGGAGAAAAACCTGCAGGCGCTCGAGGCGATCAAGCGAAATTACTTCCGCTCATTCGCTGATTCCCTGGCGCAGCGACCAGGGGAGGTCAAACTCCGCAATCAATATGGCGCTACACTCGCCGAGAACGGCGAGTTCGACCAAGCTTTGCAACAATTTGAAACCATTCACCGCACAGCCCGGACATTTGCGCCGGCGTGGAATAATCACGGCAATGTGGAAGTGATGCTAGGCCGTTTCAATCGGGCGAAGGCCTGGTATGACTCCGCGCTGGCGCACAATGCTTACAGCCGGGGCACCTATTTGAATCTGGCGATTCTATATCAACTGATGAAAGACGACGCCTCCAAAGATTCGGTAAATTATTATCAGCGCAAATCCGATGAGGCATTGCTCAAAGCTGCGCAATATTTGGAAGGGGACGTCGCATCCGCATATGCCTTGCTCGGCATGCAAGAGGAGAGTATCGAGAGCAAAGCCGGTCCGGTCGATTGGGTCAAGGCGCGCGTGCGCAAAGCCAGAAAATTCGTCGACACCGCGTTTCGCATGTACGTGCAAAAGAAGGAGATTCGAAATGTGCCGCTGGACCGGCACGGTCCGAAGGGGCGCAATGAGGTGGATGCAGATCGGGGCATGACGTTGTATTGGAGTTTTTGAGAGGAGCCGGTGCTACCACTCAACAAAAAACTACAGCTCGGCCTGCTCGGATTGGCCTGTAGTCTGGCCTTTGCCTTGTTGTTCAATATCATTTTTGCGCGGTCGCAGAAGGCTGGCGATCTGGCCGGCAGCATCGATCTCTATTTCTACAAGCTCTTTTTCAAGCTGGAGCGCAGCCCGCATTCCAAGTTGATGATCATTGACAGCGCCGATCGTGAAGAAACGCGCACGCGCCTGGAGTACGCGCATATCATCGATACGCTGCGGCAGTCCGGCGCCAAAGTTGTGGCTTTGGACATCCGCCTTATCGGCCGGAGAGACCGAGCCGGCGACAGCGCCTTGGTGCAATGCGTATCCCGATTTCACGGCGCGGTCTTGAGCATGGATTTTGCGAGCCCATATCGCCCCTCCGATTGGGCGATGGCCGAAATGAGCCGCTTTGCGCTTTCGCAGTCCGACTGCGATACTTTGATCCCAAAGATCGTGGCCGAGGGTGGCGTCGATCTGCCCTTCGATAGCTTGCTCGCCGTAACCAACCATTTGGGCCACATTAATTCTGCCAGCGGCCAGTATCATCATTTTCCCGCCGTGATTCGTTTCGGCGATTCCTGCTATGCCTCCTTGCCGCTGGCGGTCGCGCGCGTCTATTTCTCTTCGGCCAATGGCGATACCTCCTCCAATCATGGCTCGAAAGACGAACGCGCCGAGGAAGAAGCCTTTCGCCTGGCAAACCTGCCCTTGGACAAAGACGGTCAAGTTCTGGTGAATTTCATCGAACCCGCGATTTGGGAAAAGAATCGCCAGAACTTTTTCACCTGGGACGGCGCATTCGAGCTGGTGCGCCATGGCCATACCGAACGTTTTCAAAACACCGTGGTGCTGATCATCAATTCGGCAGCAGAAACCCTGATCGAGGGCCCGCGCGGACCGTATCCGCGCTGGGCCATGCTGGCTTCTCTCATCAGCCAAATGCTTTCCAATCGGCATCTCGATACTTCCGTGCTTTTTCTCCCGGCGCTTTACAGTGCGTTGATATCGGGCGCCGGCATGTTCTTGTTTCTTTTCGTGGCGCCGCGCCTGGACAAAAAGTGGCGCAAGACGCGCATCGTTTTTGTCGCCGGCAGCGCCATTTTTCTATTCCTCATATTCTTGGGGCTGCGCGTGTCTCAACTTTGGGTGGGCGTGGTTGTGCCATTGCTGGTCTACAACGCGAGCATGCTGGTGGCCAGACAGGGCTATTATCGCATGATTCGAGTACCAGCCTACGTCGATTTCAACCTGGCGGTGCTGGAGCGCAAGGATGAAGGTTTTCCCATTAAGATCTTCGAAGCGCCGGGAGGATCTGAACAAGGGGACTTGTTGATCAAACCCGATTTTCTCCGTGAAAAACCGTTTCGCGCGGCGCTCGAGCGCATATGGTCGCTGCAAGCCAGTGACAATGATGTAAAAATGGTGGGAAGCAGATTGTTCGATGCTCTTTTTCCTCAGGAAGCCTTTCATATTCTGAGAAACAGCCTGGAGCAAGTGCAGCGCGAGGGTAAGAAATTACGCTTGATCCTGCATCTCGATTCGCCGGAGCTGGTGCGCCTGCCCTGGGAGCTGATGCGCAGCGCCAAGCTGCCGCCGGGGCGCCTGATCATGAACCGGCATCTCTCGCTCATTCGTTATTTACCGCTGGCGCAGCCCATACGGAGAAAGCCTTATCGCGTGCCCCTGGACGTCCTGGTCATGGTGTCGAGCCCGGCCGGCTTGCCGCCCCTTGACGTGAGGAGCGAGGAAGCAAAAATCAAAAGAGCCTTGCGCATGATGACCTGGGGCAAAGACGTGCGCCTGCGTTTATGTGAGCATGCGACCCTGGACAAACTGCGCAGCGAGCTCGAGCGCGGCGCGGACGTCGTGCATTTTATCGGCCACGGTGAATTTGATGAAAAGAGCAATTCTTCTTTTCTTCAATTCGAATCCCAGGACGGCGAGCGCGATGCGGTGAGTGCCGAGGCCTTGGGGGAGGTCTTGCACGATTCTACCGTCCGTCTGGTGGTGTTGAATAGCTGCGAAAGTGCGGCCTCCGCACCGCACAACGCCTTCACCGGCGTGGCGCAGGAATTGTTGCGTAGCGGAGTGCCGGCGGTGCTGGCCATGCAATTCAAAATTCTCGACTCGACTGCGCCGTTGTTCTCGGAGGCCTTTTATTCTGCCTTGATCACCAATTACTCTATTGAAGCCGCGGTCGCTGCCGTGCGCATGCGCCTCATGACGGATGCACGCGAAGATCTGCTGGGCTGGGCCACGCCAGTGTTGTATATGAGGGGCAGCGAAGGGGGGATTTTCAGTATGGAAAGGTGAGGGGGTGAAGTTCAAAATTCAAAATCCAAAGTCCAAAATTCAAAATTCAAAGCACAAAATTCAAGGCGCAAAATCCAAAGCAAAAGAACAACACGAAGACACGAAGGGCACGGAGTTCCACAAAATTCGAAGCCTGGAATCTTAGCCCGAAAAAGGAAGCAAGTACAATCCGGCTATTGCCTTTCTTTTCTTCGTGAAACTTTGAGCCCTTTGTAATACAAACTTGTAAAACTTTGCATTTTTAGCAAAGTTTTTGGTTGCGACTTTGCCAGCCGGAAGTCTTTGCGAATCTTTGCGAGGCTCTGCGTGAGTTTTTTTTGTTGCGGCTACGCCGCGCT
>JBOHQX010000187.1:0-6693 GCA_050732395.1 bacterium | reverse complement strand
TGGCCTCACCGTGGGCTATCGTGCCCTCAAAGCGGCGCTGATGAATCCGGTGGAGGCGCTGCGCTATGAGTAATCAATAACCAGTGATCAGTAACCAGTGATCAGTATTCAGTAAACTGAACACGATCACTGGTTACTGAATACTGAATACTGGAGTCAAACATGCTCAAAAACTACCTCAAAATCGCGCTGCGCAACCTGCGCAAGCACAAAGGATACACCTTTATCAACGTCATCGGTCTCGCCATCGGCATGGTGTGCTGTTTGCTCATTTTGCTCTATGTGCAATACGAGCTGAGCTACGATCGCTACAACGAGAAAGTCGGACAAATTTATCGGCTGTGCGAACGGTTTGTTCCCTTGCAGGAAGGAGGAAGTGATTTTGTCGAGGTGGCAACGCCGGCGGCTTGGCGTGCTGCGTTGCTCGCCGATTTCCCGGAAATCCTTCACCTCGTCAGAATATACCCGGCTCCGGGACAACGGCTGATCAGTTACAAGGACAAACGATTCTACGAAAGCCAGGTCGCCTGGGCTGATGCCTCTTTGTTCGAGGTTTTTACTTTGCCGTTGGTAAGTGGAGACCCGAAAACGGCGCTGGTAGAGCCGGACGCCGTTGTGATCAGCGATGCCACGGCGCGGCGCTACTTCGGCGATGAAGATGCGCAGGGAAAAACACTCGCGATTGAGGGCACCGATTACAGAGTCACTGGTGTCATGCGAGACATGCCGGCCAACTCGCATTTTCAATTCGACATGTTCGCCTCCATATCGAGCCTGGGCGCTTTGGACGCGCGCGAGCACTGGATCTACCACGTCTTCTACACGTGTCTTCTGTTGCCCTCCGGATACAATCCTGATGATCTGGAAAAGAAACTTCCCGGCTTTATTGAGAAGCATTTGGGCCCGGAGCTGACGACGCAGCAAGGGAGCGATCTCCGCCCGTTCCTTCAACCGCTGGCCGATGCTCACCTTCGCTCTGTCCATTTCAATGCCGACATCGCACCGCAGGGAGACATTCGCTACATCTACATTTTTTCCACCATTGCGCTCTTCATTCTGTTCATTGCCTGCATCAACTTTATGAACCTCGCGACGGCGCGGGCCGCGAACCGCGCGAAGGAGGTCGGGCTGCGCAAAGTGCTCGGCGCACAACGGACGCAGCTCATTCGGCAGTTTCTCGGCGAATCCGTGCTCTTGTCCTTCGCCGCGCTACTTACCGCTGTCGTACTCATCGAGCTTTTGCTTCCGCTCTTTAATCGCCTTTCGGGTCTGCCATTGGACACCGTGTACCAGCGCAATATCCCGGTCGCTTTGGGACTTTTCGGGCTTACCCTGCTTGTGGGCATTGCTGCCGGAAGTTATCCTGCCTTGTTTCTCTCCGGATTTCAACCGGTTCGGATGATGAAGGGAGTATCCAGTGATGGAGCAAAAGGCGAATTCCTCAGAAAAGGTTTGGTGGTTTTTCAGTTCGTGATCTCCATCGTGCTCATCATCGGCACCAGCCTGGTTTATCGCCAGCTTGGATACATTCAAAATAAAAAGTTGGGCTTTGACAAAGAACAGGTCGTCGTGATCCCAATGCAGGGAAATACCTTGCGTGAGCGGTACAACGTCTTCCGCAACCAAATTCTTCGCGAGCCGGACGTCATCGCGGTCGGTGCGGCTTCCAATTTGCCGGGCAGGACGGTTCCGGGCAATATGGTGCTCCCGGAAGGCCATAAACCCCGAAGCATGCGGATGCTGTTTGTCGATCACGACTTTCCGAAGATGCTGGGAATGGAGGTGGTGGCCGGGAGAAATTTCTCCAAGAATTTTCCCAGCGATGAGCATTCGGCGTTTCTGCTCAATGAAACCGCAGTGAAGGAATTCGGGTGGGACGATCCGATCGGCAAGCAATTCGCCTGGATTCTGCCCGATAGCGTCGTCAAAAGCGGAACGGTGATTGGCGTGCTCAAGGATTTTCACATCAAGCCGCTGCACGAAAGAATCGAGCCGCTCGTGCTTTTCATCCGGCCTGGCCGGTTGAACTACATTTATGCGCGGGTCGCTCCTGTTGATGTGCCAGCCACTTTGGCCATTATCGAGAAACACTGGCAGGCCGTTTATCCGGAATATCCGTTTGAATATACCTTTCTCGATGATGACGTGAACCGGTTATATCAGAGCGAGCAGCAGCTTGCGCAGATTTTCGGCTATTTCGCTGGACTCGCCATTTTGATCGCCGGCCTCGGGCTGTTCGGCTTGGCCGCCTTCACCGCCGAGCAGCGCACCCGGGAGATCGGTGTGCGCAAAGTGCTCGGCGCCTCGGTTCCCGGCATCGTCGCCCTGCTGTCAAAAGATTTTCTCAAACTCGCGCTGATCGCCTTCGCCGTGGCCTCGCCGATTGCCTACTTCGCGATGAATCGCTGGCTGCAGGATTTTGCTTATCGCATTCAGATCGGCATTGAAACATTTTTGCTGGCCGGCGTGTTGGCGCTAATGATCGCATGGCTGACGGTGAGCTATCAATCGATCAAAGCTGCGCTGGCAAATCCGGTTGAGGCGTTGCGGCATGAGTGAAAGTAATCAGTGATTAGTGATCAGTGAGTAGTGATCAGTATTCAGTTGACTGATCACTGAATACTGGAGTTAAACATGTTCAAAAACTACCTCAAAATCGCCATTAGGCAACTGCTTCGGTACAAAGCGTATTCTTTTCTTAAAATCATCGGACTTGCCATCGGTATGGCGTGTTGTCTGCTCATTCTCCTCTATGTACAAGATGAGCTGAGTTATGATCGACATCACGAGAAGGCGGATCGGATTTATCGGTTGGCAATCGAGCTGCACTCGGCGAATGAGGCCGTTAAGCGTTTCGCCACCACTGCGCCACCGATGGCTTCGGCGTTGCTCAATAATTATCCGGAAATCATCCACGCGGTACGGTTCCAAGATGATACTCCCTTGATCAGTTTTGGTGAAAAACATTTCTACGAAAACCGGTTTTTCTGGGTTGATGCGACGGTTTTTGAGGTCTTTTCTTTTCCTCTTATTGCCGGCGACCCGAAAACCGCGCTGCTCGAGCCAAGGTCGGTTGTTCTCACGGAAGAGATGGCGCGCAAATATTTTGGAAATGAAAATCCAATGAATAGGATGATTACGCTGGATGATACACTTGACCTCAAAGTCACCGGTGTGTTGAAAAACCTGCCGCATCATTCGCATCTTGAATTCGACTTTCTCGCCTCGCTGGCGACGCGGCAAGAGCTTTTTCCAAACGGCTTGCAGCTTTGGTGGAATTTCGCGTATTACACCTATTTACTCGTTCCTGAGCAAGTCTTTCCCGCCGGCCTTGAAAAACGAATTTCCCGCCTCACCGCTCAGTATGTCGGTGAGGATGAAAAAAACAGCGGCATCCAAGTGGCGTTTTGCCTTCAACCGTTGACCGATATTCATCTTCATTCCGCTCTGATTTTTTCAACAATTGGCTGCTCTTGATCGGTTTAGCTGTTATCACATTTGGGGTGGGAGTGCTTTCCGGTAGCTACCCAGCTTTCTTTCTCTCCGCCCTGCAACCTGGCGAAATCGTTAAAGGAAAGCTGGCTTCGGGCCGTAAAGGTTCGATGCTAAGGGCTCAACAATATTGTCGTTCGGCCGGAAGGATTGGCTGAGCATGAAACGCTGACAATGCCAACCCTCGCCGTAGATCACGACTTCATCAGGACGTTTGGCATAGAGCTTATAGCGGGTAGAGATTTCTCGCGAAAATTTGCCACTGACGCCACCGAAGCATTTATCCTCAATGAGGCCGCCGTGAAGGATTTGGGATGGCGAACGCCGGCAGCGGCCGTTGGGAAGCAATTCAATTGGGGAGGAATCAATAAAAAAGGACACGTTGTCGGTGTTGTCAAAGATTTTGTCAAATTAGTGCTGGCGGCAAATCTCCTCGCCTGGCCGATTGCCTATTTCGCCATGAATAAATGGCTGCAAGATTTTGCCTATCGCATCGAGATCGGCTGGTGGGTGTTCGCGCTGGCAGGTGGACTGGCGCTGTTGGTTGCGCTGGTGACGGTGAGCACGCAAGCTATGAAAGCGGCGCTGACGAATCCGGTTGAGGCGCTGCGGTATGAATAGCCGAGGGCAGAGGGCTTGGAGCTTGGAGCAAAAACATCTCTCGCTCCTTGCCCCAAGCTCCACGCCCTCAGCCCTCTGCTCTAACACTTCGGACTTTGCCATGCTCAAAAACTATCTCAAAACCGCCGTCAGAAACTTGGTCAAACAGAAGGCCGTTTCTTTCATCAATATTTTGGGACTGACGATTGGTCTGGGAAGCTGCATTCTGATCTTCCTGTACGTGCAGGATGAGTTGTCGTTTGATCGCCAGCACAGGAACGCCGGCCAGATCTTCCGGCTGATCGACTACATTGCCTCCAATGGCGAGCCTTACGCAGCGTTGCCGCCCGCCTGGGCCGGCATGGTGTCGGAGCAGTTTCCGGAAATCAAAAGCACGGTGCGGATTAGAAAGCTGGATTTGTTCGCGCCGCTGGTTGCCTTCGAACAACAGCGCTTTTACGAAAACGAGGTTTGGTACGTCGACTCGACCTTCTTTGATCTGTTCGATTTCGAGTTTGTCGAAGGCAATCCCGAAACCGCGCTCTCGGCCCCGGATGCAGTGATCTTCACGACCGAGATGGCCGGAAAGTTTTTCGGCGACCAACCGGCGCTTGGCAAGGCTATCGAATATAACGAGGATGAGCTTCTGCACGTAACCGGCGTGGTTCGGGTGCCTCACAATACCCATCTCCGCTTCAAGATTCTGCGCCGATTTCCTCCCGCGCCCGCTAACTGGTTGACGCGCACGTATCTTTTGCTGCACGAAAATACCGCGATTGCCGAGCTCGAACGCAAACTCGGCGCGTTCCTCAAAGCCAATTACACCAAAGATGATGCGAAATCATATGCCTTTACGCCGCACCTGCAGCCCCTCACTGACATTCATCTGCATTCGGAGGCCCAGTGGGAGTTGGGGCCAAACGGCAGCTTCGCCAATGTGCTGATTTTGTCGACCATTGCCATCCTGGTTCTGCTGGTCGCCGGTATCAACTTCACCAACCTGTCCACCGCCAGGGCATCGGAGCGTGTGCGCGAGATCGGCTTGCGCAAAACACTCGGCGCCGCCCGTTCGCAAGTGATCGCTCAATTTCTCGGAGAATCGCTGATTCTCACCACGGTTGCTCTGGGATGCGCGCTGGTTTGCGTCGAGCTGCTGCTACCATTTTTCAATGCCTTCACCGGCAAGGCAATGCACTTGCCTTATCTGCACAACCCCTGGCTGCTCGTCGGACTCGGCGCCTTTGCCTTGGTGGCCGGACTGTTTGCCGGCGGCTATCCGGCGTTCTTCATCTCGGCGTTCCAGCCGGTCAGGGCGCTGAAAGGCTTTGGCCACCAGGCACAAGCGAAACGCATTTCGAAGGGGCATCCGACACGTTCCTTGCTGGTGGTCTGTCAATTTGCCGTTTCCATTTTTCTGCTGATCGACACCGGCATCATCGCCACGCAGCTCGACTTTATGCGCAACAAACGGCTGGGATTCGAGCAAGAGCATCTGATTGCCATAGTCAGCCGGAACGCGGCTTTGAATGAACATTCCGAAGCGATAAAGAACGAGCTTTTGCAAAACCCGAATGTTCTGAGCGCCTCGTTCACGCAAGGTTTGCCGGGACGGCGGGTGACTTCTTTCCGTTATACACTGCCGGGAAACACGCCACTGTATTTCAGCATGACGGCGTTTGCGACCGACCACGATTTTGTCAAGACCCTGGGGCTGGAGCTGGTCGATGGCCGCGATTTTTCAAAAGATTTTGGCGCCGAAAAAGAAGCCTTCATCCTGAACGAAGCAGCGGTCAAGGCGCTTGGCTGGAGCGATCCGGTGGGCCGCGAAATCGGCGTCGATTATTTCAACAAGATGGGACGGGTTATTGGCGTCGTCAAAGACTTCAACTACAATTCCCTGCACGAAAAAATCGGGCCGGCGGTGATTCAAGTGATGCCCTCCGATTTTTTCACCAGGATAGCTGTGCGCTTGCGCGGCGAAAACCTCGATCGCACGCTCGCCTTTCTAAAAGAGAAGTGGCAGACCCTGGCGCCGAACCTGCCGTTCGAATACTATTTTGTTGATCAAGACATGGAGAATCTCTACCGGGATGATCAGCGGCTTGCCCGCATATTCAGCTACTTCACCGCCCTGGCTTTGATCGTCGCCTGCCTCGGTTTGTTCGGGCTGGTTTCGCTGGGTGTGGCGCAACGCACCAAAGAGATCGGCGTCCGTAAGGTCCTTGGCGCCACGGTCACGGATGTCGTCGCGCTGCTCTCGAAAGATTTCGCCAAGTTGGTGTTGATTGCCAATCTCATCGCTTGGCCGGCGGCCTATTTCGCTATGAACAAATGGCTGCAAGATTTCGCTTACCGCATCGACATCGGCTGGTGGGTATTCGCGCTCGCGGGCGGCCTTGCGCTGCTTATCGCACTGCTGACGGTGAGCACGCAGGCGATCAAAGCGGCGCTGGCGAATCCGGTCGAGTCCTTACGTTAGTGTCCGTCCGAGAACCTCGAGAAAATGCAGATTTATGTATTTTTTAAACTATCGATTTGGGCTCCAGCGATTCTGTTGTTATATTGTGGCTAGCAGCCGCTCATTTTATGATGTATCCTCAT